>CAMKAJ010000023.1 GCA_946410455.1 uncultured Bacteroidales bacterium | reverse complement strand
TCCATGCCCTCGTAGTAGTTGGAGAGGAGCTTGGTCTCGTTGTTGAACTTGGTGATGTTGGAGCGGTATTCGCTGAGGGTGGGTTTTACGAAGTACTCGAAGCTTCGGCCGAAGAGCTTGAAGGAATCTCTCCAGCTGAGCGAGAGTTCGTAACCCTTGGTGCGGAGGTCGGCAGCATTCATCTGCGGCGTGGATGCACCATATACGGAAGGAAGGTCCATGCCGTCGGTGAGCATTCCGTCGGTGTCGCGGATGTAAAGCTCTCCGGTGAATTCCAGCTTGTTGCCGAACATTGCCAGGTCAAGTCCGAGGTTGCTCTGCTTGGAAGTCTCCCAAGTCTTGTCTGAAGCAACGGGGGCGTCGAGGTTGGTGTAGCGCGCCATCACATTGTCTCCGAAGTTGTATGCACTGAAGGTCTTGAAGTTGACCAGGCGGATGTAGGAGAAGTTGGCCACGTTCTGGTTACCCAGAGTACCGTAGGAAGCACGGAGCTTGAGGTTGTTTACGATGTGCTTGACGGGCCTGAAGAAAGGCTCTTCGCTGATGCGCCAGCCCACGGAGGCGGAGGGGAAGAAGCCCCACTTGTGGCCTGCGGCAAAGCGGGAAGAACCGTCGTAGCGGGCAGATGCCTCAAAGAGATAGCGCCCCTTGTAGTCGTAGTTCACACGTCCGAAGAAGCCCGCTGTCCTCCATGCAGTCTGGCCGCCGTTCACTTCGGCGGGGCGGGTTGCAGTGGAGATGAGGTCGAGGTCGGAGAGCTCGCTGGTAATCAGGTCGTACCCCTTTGCCCAGACATCCTTGTAGTGATAGTCATCGTAGTTGAAACCGGCCATCACCTTGAAGTTGTGGGCATCGGCCCAAGTGTTTTCGTAGGTTCCGTAAACGTTCCAGGTCTGGCGGATATTCTCAGAGTTCTTCTCCGTCATGTAATTGTCGAAGGCGCCGCCGTTGTTGTACACCACCACTTCTCCGGGATACTGGGAGTATTCTATAAGGTTACGCCTGTGCGTATCGTGGTTGATGTAGCTGCGGTAGCTGTAATTGGCCTTGAGAGTCATGCCCTTGAACGGGGTGATGGTGAGCTCCGTGGTGTTGGCGAAGTCTGTACGCTTCTCGAGGTTCAGGTTGCCGCTGGCGTATGCCCACTGACGTCCGTTGTTTACTCGGTATCCGAGGGCGTCTACGAAGTAGAGCCAGGTGCCGTCGGGATTCTGGGCGGGGAAGCACGCAGGAGCGTGACGGTCGCCGTATGCGAAGGAATCCTGGATGTCGGCAAGGCCGGGGAAGTCGTACTGGCTCACAAAGAAGTTGGTGTTGTTGCTGATGCGGGCCCAGCTGTTGATGCGGGCGTCGATCTTGGCCCTGAGGTTGTACTTCTCGTACACGTCGGGGCGAGCCTTAACCATACCTTGCTGGCGGTCATACTGTCCTGAGAGATAGTACTTTACGGCCTTATTGCCGCCACTCACGCTCACACTGTGGTTGGTGGTGGGATGTACATCGTTGTACATGGTGTGCCACCAGTCGTGGTTGGCGTAGTATTTATACTTGCCGTCCTTGATTACCACCCAGGGGCGCTCGGGATTCTCTACCTTGTCGTTAACGCGGGCGAGGAGCTCACGCATATCTTCTGCGGTATAGTTCACGTAGTTGGAACCTTTGCTCTCGTACCAGAACTTGTTGAGAGTGTACACAGACCAGTAGCCGGTGGACTCCCATTCAGTGGAGGTTGTAGGTTTTTCCAGGCCCCAGCGTCCGCTGTAACGAACCGTGGCGGCATCCTTGTCTGCAGAGCCGTTCTTTGTGGTCACCAGAATAACGCCGTATGCGGCGCGGGCGCCATAAACGGCTGCTGAAGATGCATCCTTGATGACGGAGATGGACTCAACGTCCTGGGGATTGATGCGGTTGATGTTGCCCTCGATTCCGTCTATGAGCACCAGGGGATCGCCGCCGTTGATGGAGGTATAGCCTCGGATGTTCAGGGATCCGGTAGAACCGGGGTTGCCGCTTGAGGTGCTGATGTTCAGGCCGGGCACCGAACCCTGGAGCATAGTGGTGAGGTTGTGGGCGCTGCGGTTCTCGAGCGACTTGCTCTCTACCGCTGTGATTGCGCCGGTCAGGTTGACCTTTTTCTGGGTTCCGTAACCCACGACTATGGTCTCTTCCAGCACCATGTTATCCTCGGCCAGAGTGACATCCAGAGTGCTCTGGCTTGCGCCGAGCACTATGTTCTGCGTCACGTATCCGAGGCTGGAAAAAACCAATGTTACGTCTCTGGACGGTACCTGGAGGGTCCATGACCCATCCTCGCCAGTCATCGCGCCGTTTGTAGTCCCGTCCAGGACTACAGCCACTCCCGGCAGGGGGAGTCCGGCGCCGTCGATGACCTTTCCGCTTACCTTCCGGTTCTGTGCAGACAAGCTGAGGCTTGTGAGCAACAGAAGCAGCGAGACGGAGAGAATCTTGAAAAGTCTCATAACGTTTTGCGGTTAATTAATAGGTTGATAATTATTGTGTTAGTATTGATTTTTGTAGTCTGCTAGATTGAATGCCTTGGGCCTGTTCATGGTCTCCGAGAAAGTGTTTCCGTTGCGGTCTGTAACGGTAACTGTTACGGTGCTGCTGGCCGATGAGGCCGTAGCCCGGAAGAAATGCGGCCATTTTACCGTGGCGAAGCCCGCGCTTGCGCCGGCTTTGTAGCGAGGGGCCGTATAAGACATTATGTGTACGGGGTCGTAGGTGTAGTCTTTGGTGACGCTTAGCTCCTTGCCGTTTTCGCTTATGGTCACTGTCCAGTCGTCATCGTAGTCCCACACATTTACCAAAATGGAGTTGTTGGGATAGGCAGACATTGCTGAAGCGAAGGGAGTGAATCCGCTGTTGTTGCCGCCAGCGGCAGGGGTTACCACTTTCTTGACTTCGTTCATGTCGTAGGCGCGGAACTGGTACCTGGCGTCGTGACCGGCCGATTGATAGGAGAATTTGAAGTTCTTGCCCTCGAATTGCCACACTCCGTATCCGCCCGGAGCTCCGTCTTCTGATACGTGGATGCCGGGAGTGAGGTGCCCGGTCCACCACCAGCAGGCGCAGACTGCTCCCTCGTTGTGCTCGGAGAACTTGGCGTTGTGCTTGCGGTGGAAGGTGTTGTGGGTATGTCCGCTGAGGAAGTGTACGTTATATTCCGACAGGCTGGCGATAAATTCTGCCATGTTGGCTTCTCCTGCAGAGTCTGCTCCACCCATGTATTTGTCGTTGAAGCTCGTTGCGCCGTTGGGCCTGGACACAGGAGCATGAGAGGTGATGAAAACAGGTGTGCCCTTATCCACGTAAGACAGATCTTTGGCCAGCCAGGCCATCTGCTCTGCGGTGTAATTCAGCACATATTTGCTTCGGAGGTCTGCTCCTGTACCCACGTCGTTGTAATCTATGTTATCCATGACGATGAAGTGGGCTTTTCCGAGATTGAAGGAGTAGAATGTGGGGGCGATATCCCTGGTGTAGCGGAATGCCTTGTTGAAGTCTCCCACCGAATTCATGTCGTTGTCGTGGTTACCCATGGTATGGAAGAACGCAACGTTCTCGAAACTTTCATTTGCCGTGGCAAGATAGTCGGGGAAGGTGTAGCTGTTGCTGTACCAGTACAGGTCCCAGGTCATGTCGCCCAGGGTTATACAGTAGCTCTTGCCGGCCTTGGAGATAGATGAGTTCAGGGTTTTTGCAAAATCGGCAAACTGGCTCAGGTCTCCGTTGCGACGGGCCAGATGCATGTCTCCCAGCACAAAGAGCGTGAATTTATCGTTGTCGGTCTTGATGAGCTCGAAGTCTTTGCGCTCAGCCACGTTTTCGTTTTGTGACAGGGTGGCATGGAACTCGGGCAGTACGCCCTGGCAGGGAACTTCGTAGCCGGAGGGGATTATCACGAATACGTACTCCCATCGTTTGCGAGACGCAAGCTGGTAGATACCGTCGGCATCTGTCGCAACAATCTCTACTCCGTCCGACACCAGAACTCCGGGCACGCCCTTGCCGTCGCAGGTGACTATGCCGTAAACGGTAGTGCCGGGAGCCGGTTCTATATTCAGCGCCTTAAGTATGGTAAGATTTGTGGTGCCAATATAGTGGTTGATGGAGGCGCGGGATACGTATACTTTGTATGTGCCGCCTACTATTCCGTCCGGGAGGGCGAATTCCAGATGCGCCCCGTCCTTGAAGGAAACTATGGGGCAGACGAGGTCCTGGTTCGCTACTGTGCGCATCAGAATCTGGTCTTCTTTCTTGATGTTGGTGGTGCCGGCCAGAGCGAGGTTGATGGTCGCTCCTTCTTCAATCTCGATGTTCGAGGGGAGAGATATATAAGTGGTAACTATCTTTGCGTCCTCTTCTTTCTCTTTTTCTTTCTCTTTCTCGGTGCACCCTGCAAGCGAGAGGCCCAGCATGGCAAGCAGAGCTAGTTTCAGTAAGTGGTTAGTTCGCATCAGTCAATTACTAATAAATTGCGTAAATGTAGCACTTTTTTCGCTATATTGTACACCTTATTATATTTAGGTGCATTTTTGCTCGCTCTGTGTTGCGCAATTCGTAGAAAAGTGATATTTTTGTAGGTTATTTAAACCTAAATATATGCTTTTGTATTACATATTGGCAGCTATCGCCGGTGCAGTCATCGCGTTAGCAATTTATATAGCGGTAAGCCGTGCCGCCAATAAGGGGCGGGCCGCAGCAATTATAGAAAAGGCGGAAATCGAGGGCGAGAACATCAAGCAGCAGAAGATTCTGCAGGCAAAAGAAAAGTTTCTCCAGCTCAAGAGCGAGCACGACCAGAAGGTCGGACAGCGAAATAGCGAACTCCGTGAGCGCGAAAATGGCATCAAGACACGTGAGAACCAGCTCAACCAGCAGGCCGCCGAGCTTAATAAGCGCCAGCACGACCTTGATTCACAGCGTGGCCAGGTGAATGCACAGAAGGCTATTCTGGAATCTAAGATGGAAGAAGCTGAGCAGTTGCGCGCACAGGCCAACCGCCAGCTGGAGACTATTGCCGGTATGAGTGCTCAGGATGCCAAGAACATGCTCGTGGAGAACATGAAGGCGGAGGCCCGCACCGAGGCCCAGGCCTACATAAACGAGACCATGGATGAGGCCCGCCTGAATGCGGCAAAGGAAGCTAAGCGCATCGTTATCAATACTATACAGCGCACCGCCACAGAGACGGCCATAGAGAATGCCGTTACCACTTTCCCCATCGACAACGACGAGGTGAAGGGCCGCATCATAGGCCGTGAAGGCCGCAATATCCGTGCGCTTGAGGCCGCTACCGGAGTAGAAATCGTAGTTGACGATACTCCCGACGCAATCCTTATCAGCGCCTTCGACCCGGTGCGCCGCGAGGTGGCCCGCCTGTCTCTGCATCAGCTAGTTATCGACGGCCGTATACACCCCGCCCGTATCGAGGAAGTTGTTGCCAAGGTCAGTAAGCAGCTGGAAGAAGAGATTCTGGAAACCGGTAAGCGTACCTGTATCGACCTCGGAATCCATGGTCTCAATATCGAGCTCGTAAGGCTTATTGGCCGAATGAAGTATCGCAGCTCTTATGGACAGAACCTCTTGCAGCATTCCCGCGAGGTTGCAAATATCTGCGCCATCATGGCCTCTGAGCTGGGCCTCAATCCCAAGCTTGCAAAGCGCGCAGGCCTTCTGCACGATATTGGTAAGGTGTCTGAAGAGGAACCCGAGCTGCCTCACGCCCTTCTGGGTGCCAAGCTTGCAGAGCAGTACAAGGAGCGTCCCGAGGTGTGCAACTGTATCGGCGCTCACCACGAAGAGATGGAGATGACCACCATCTATGCGCCTCTGGTGCTTGTGGGTGATGCAATTTCCGGCGCCCGTCCCGGTGCCCGCCGCGAGGTTATCGAGTCTTACATCAAGCGCCTCAAGGGAATGGAAGACTTGGCTGCCTCTTATCCTGGCGTTACCAAGAGCTACGCCATCCAGGCCGGCCGCGAGCTGCGTGTCATCGTTGGTGCCGACGAGGTTTCCGACGATCAGGCCGCCCGCCTCTCTACCGACATCGCCCAGCGCATCCAGGACGAGATGACCTATCCCGGCCAGGTTAAGATTACCGTTATCCGCGAAACCCGCAGCGTTGCAATTGCGAAGTAAAATTCGCTGGCGCTTAAACCGCTGATTATTATTTATTTATGCAATCTGCCTGCATGATTTTTCGTGCAGGCAGATTGCGTAAGTATCTGATTGTTAATTGATTGAGCGCCAGGCTAGATAACTATAATGGCGAGGCGGTGGTCGGCTGAACAAAGAACCTTTTTCATCAGCGCCTTGTCCAGGGCGACGCAGCCGCCGGTCCAGGATTTGTGACCTTTGCAATGAATGAAGATGGCAGAGCCGAGGGGCCAGATGCCGGCAGCGTTGTAGTCGGTTTCGATGCCGTAGTCGTATTCCGGGCTGAGTTCCCACATCCTTTCTCCGCTGCAGCGGGGCTCGGGTTCTGTACCGGCGCATTGTACTATGCGATTGTAGAAGGGGCCCTGCTCATCTACGGCAAAGGTGCCGGGTGTTACTTGCAGGTAGGGGAGTGCGGTGCCGGGGTTAGGGAGAATTCCGAAGGCGCGGAGAGGCTTGAGGGTGCCGAGCGGCGTCTTGGCATCGCCCTCGCGGGTTTTGCCAACTCCGTTTTTGCCTACGAAGGCACTGCAGCGTCCCCGGAGCCGCCATCCCCGGCTGCCCTTCACATAATACTTTACCTCCGCGTCGCTGCCCCCGATATACTCTACCAGCAGCAACTGACTTGTACTCTTGTCAAAACTGTCGAATTTCATAATGTAGCCGTTGTCGTAGCTTTCCTCTTGCCGACCATCCCCTCGGGAAGCCTTCGCTTTGCTCATCCCTCCCGCTGCGTTATGCCCGGACCAACCGGGCATTTCCTTGCGGGCCCCTCCCGTTCACGTGGCCACGGGCGGCCACGGGCCCCCGAGGGGATGGTCGGTCGCAATTGGAAAGCTACTCTTTCTTTATAAAAAGTATTGCCATCAGCGGCAGAGCGATAATAGCCATGGTCGCACTGATAGGTAAATATATCCCAAAGTTCGCATACTGCACCACCAAATAAGTAATTAGCAGCAACCCCACACCCATAGCCGCCGAAATCAAATAATGCACCCGAATATCGGACTTCTTACACACGATACGGCTTAGGTTGGGAACACCAAGCGAAATAAAACCGATGGGGCCGCAGATGCTTACAGCGCTGGTTACCAGGAACATAATGGCCAGCAGGCTGCACGCCTTGTGCAGATTGCCCAGCTCAATCTCCCCCTTGAAGTGCCGCGTCAGGCGTCCGCTGTCGAGCAGGGCGGCTGCAAGGCCAATGGCAAACAGGCACAAAGAAAACACTATGTCCCAAGTGGTTACACCCTCGAGCCGGAAGTTTGCCGCGCCCCAAAGGTAATACTGCTTGAGCAGCTCCCCGTTGGGGGCATTAGTAACTACTATGGTGCCCAGCGAGCCTATGAATGTGCCGAAGAGAATGCCGAAAGTGATGAGGCTCTGTGTGTTAACCCTGAGCGTAACCAAGAAGCAAACCAGAGTGCAGACAAGCGTGCAAACGAAGCTTCCCACGGTAAGCGAGCACCATCCGGTCATGGTGGCTGCAGCGGCTCCGAGGCAGGCGGCGCTGCCGAGCCCGAGGGAATACACGTCGCCAAGCTGGTTGCGCCACAGATACTGCATCTGGATTCCGCCCACGGGCAGTGCGATGCCGGAAATCAAAACATATAGCAAACTAAGTAACATCACTTCGAAAGATAGTTATTTTACACTCACTTTGGGTATATCGCTCCATAAAGTTGTGTAGTGCGGCGATTGGTGCTCGCGCGACATCTTTATGTGGCCGTCACCCTGGATGCCGAACAGTATGGTGCCAGGGCCGAAGTTGCGGTTCAGAGTGTCTATGGAACTGGAGATACGCTCGTTCTTGCGGGCCTGCAGGTCGTCCCGGAATAGAGAGCCGACGGCCGCGTCTTCCTGAATGAGCTTGACTATAACCACTCCTGCCTTCTTGTATCCGTATCCCGGGCGATAGAGTTCACGCGTTGCCGCTACGGCGCTGCGCACTATGGCGGAATGGTCCGCAGTGGCCTCCGGGAAGACTACGAGCCGCGAGCCATAGGTCTGCGGCGCATTGTCTTTGAATCGGTTTGTGAATGCGAACACCGCCATCTGCAGAGCCATGGACTTTTGTGCCCGGAGCTTGTGCGCGGTGCTCTCGGCAAAATTTGCAACCTGCTCGCAAAGTCCCTGGCAATCAGTGATTTCCTTGGCGAAGCTGCGGGATACGCAAATGCTCTGCCGGGGCTCGAGCGTGTCTTCGAATTCTATGCACGGCGTGCCCTGGAGCTCCAGCCAGGTACGGTAGCCTGGCAGGGCGAAGAGCTTGCGGATCGATGTTTCCGGCAGCTGTACGAATTCCCATGCCGTGCGAACTTGCATGGAACTGAGTTTTGCGGCACTCCGGCGCCCGATCCCCCAAACGTCTTCTACGGGGAAGCGGCGGAGCACCTTCTCTATGTCTTGCGGCCTGTGCATATAGCATCCGCCCCTGAGCTTGGGGTACTGCTTGCAGAGCTTGGACGCAATCTTGGCCAGGGTCTTTGTGGGCGCGATGCCCACAGAAACCGGAATCGCGGTAAGCCGTTTGCATTTGGCCGAAATCTGCTTTGCGTAGGCGTCGGGGTCGGGAATGTTCATGCCGCGCAGGTCCAGGAAAGCCTCGTCTATGGAATACTGCTCCACGCAAGGGGAGTAGCGGCTGAGCACCTGCTGCACCCGGTGCGACATGTCGCCGTAGAGGGCGAAGTTGGAGCTGAAGACTGCCAAGTTGTACTTCTCTACGATGGACTTGATTTGGAAGAAAGGCGCTCCCATCTTAATGCCGAGGGCCTTGGCTTCGTTGCTGCGGGCTACCGCGCAGCCGTCGTTGTTGCTGAGCACGATGACAGGCCGGCCGTTCAGGTCGGGCCGGAAAACCCTCTCGCAGGATGCGAAGAAGTTGTTGCAGTCTGCGAGGGCGAACATTTATGCTTTTTTGATGATGTATGTGACTACGCCCCAGATCAGGAATTCGTCGCCGGGACCGACTGGGATGGGTTTGTAGCGGCTGTTCTGATCGTTGCAGGGGAGCAGGGTGGCGCCGTCGGGCTTAAGCTGCACCTTCTTTACGGTGTATTCTCCGTCTATGAAGCAGACCGCCTTGCATCCGTCGTAGGGGTCGATGGCCCGATCTACTATTATTATATCTCCTTCGTCCATGTCGGCATCTACCATAGACACTCCGTCTATGCGGAAAAAGAAGGTGGACGGACTATGCCGGACCAGCAATTTCATGAGGTCCAGCTTCTCGCGCACATCCTCGGCAGGGGAGGGGAAACCGGCTTTTACATCTCCCAGCATCAGGGCCTCAAGAGCCTCGGAGCCTTCTATCTCGTGTGGTTGCATATTGTTCAGCTATTCACGCAAAGATAGTAAGAATTCGTAGATCTGCGAGACATTACTTGCCCCTCTTCGCTGCATCCGGCCAGCTGCTGGCTGATACTATTTGTCCTGGATGCCGCCGCAAGTCGGCTCTGGTGAAAAATTTGCAAATTCAAATAAATAATGTAACTTTGCATTCCCTCTGGTGCGTTGGCCGAGTGGCTAGGCGCAGGTCTGCAAAACCTGTCACAGTGGTTCGATTCCGCTACGCACCTCCATGATATGCCTCTACAGCTATCTGTAGGGGCATTTGCTTTCCAAAAGTTGGCTACATCCCATTCCCTGTATTCGCTAAGTATCTGATAATCAATCAAATGGTAATCTCCATGGTGTCAATATGTCACCATGGAGATCTGTAAAGTGTTGATATTCATGCAAAAGCAAAAAACGTACAGTGTATCATGCCATTTATTATTGTCATTAAGGCTGATATTATTGTTTTGCTATTAGATGTTTTTCGTACTTTTGTAATACTAACTAACCATTAATTATGCGCAGGTTCATTTCAATTTTTGCTTTATTCTGTATTCTCTGTTCTTGTGAGTACCGTACTGTCGTTGACGCGCTAGGCGAAGCTAATGATATAATGCAGGAGAAGCCTGATAGCGCCCTATTGATTATCCGGCAATTGGACACCAATGCAATTCGAACTTCGAAATGGGAAGCCAGATATGCTCTGACCAAGGCCATAGCTTTAGACAAGAACTATATTGATACCACTGATGCTTCTTTTTTAATTAGATACGAAAAGTATTTTTCCCGTCACAGCACCCCGGAAGAAAGGATGAAGTACCATTACTATGTCGGCAGGATTCAATTCAATGCTTTCAACTACTCTGATGCCATTGTATCTTTTATGAATGCGCTTAAGTTTTCTTCAGGGTCAAACGACAACAGGTTTAAAGGTCAAATTTGTGCTGCAATAGGAGATACGTATAATAGAACTTATTGCAATGAGGATAATCTAAAATACAAGAAGCTGGCCCACGAGTATTTTAATGCCTATGGGGATTCTCTTGCCATTGACTATTCCCGTATCAATTTAGCAATAGCAATGCACAACTGCCATGAAGACCGTCTATCGGATAGCCTTTTGCAATTAGTCAATTCTAGCAAACTTGTTGACCGGGCCAAGGTTTTAATCGCAGAGAATGAGATACGGAAAGATAGCCCGGATGCAGATAAGGTGATTTCTCTGTTTAACGAAGTGCTTAAGCATGGGCAGGGGCTCTCTGTAAGTCAGTATTATGAGTATTCTTATGCGCTGGCCAGCAAAGGTCTAGAGCAACAATCCTTATCCATTTTGAATAGGTTATCATCCTTGCAGGAATCTACCGAATCTGAATGGTGGAAGTATCGCCATGCCAAACTGCATAATGCGTCTGATGATGCTCTGAATCATTTTGAACAGTATTCAGAGAAAAGAGATTCAATTGTAAAAGCACAACTCTCCCAATCATTATATAAAACCCTAGGACAGTATTATAATGCCTCTTCTTTAGTTTCTGAAGAGAAAGCACAGAAGGCAAGACTATATACATATTCCTCACTGGTTATCTCTCTACTTCTTCTGTTAATAGCATTTTTAGCCATACAAAGGTACCGCAGCAGACTTATTCAAAGAAATGAACTTCTCATATCTCAAAGAGATGAAGCAGCAAGAATGATAGAGATTCTACAATCCCAGAAAGAGAGTGAACGGATTGATTCCGAGAAGCATATTAAAGAACTTAACACCGAAAAAAAGCAACTATCCGAAGCAAATCGTTCTCTTTCTGGCCAGTATGTAATACTCAAACAGTCTTACGAGTCACAACTAATTCAACTACGTGCTGACTTTGCCAACTTGTATCGGTCCCAATTTGAAGAAATAAACAATCTCTTTAACAAAGGGTATGGTGTGGAAAAACTGAGAGAAAGCACACAAAGAGCATATGCACAGAAATATGGGTCTATTATTTCAGAGCTATATAACTATCCGTCAAAGCAAAAAGACTTCGAAGAAAGAATCAATCAAAGTTTACACGGCATAATGAATAAGCTTCGCACTGATTTCCCTGAGTTTTCAGAGGATAAATTCAGGCTTGCAAGTTACATTATTGTCGGTTTCGACGCTTGTACGTTGTCTTTTTTATTAAATACTTCCAAAAACAATATTTGGGTAAAGAAGCATCGCTTAGCTCAAACAATACTGTCGAAGAACCACCCAAATCTCGATTTATATAGAGTATTCTTCAATTTGCGCTAATGAAACAATATGACTATTATATCAATATCTTTTCCGGGTACTCGAAGATGCAAAAAACTCACCAGGATTATATTGCTATATGGAAACAAATATTCGCCGCACTGTGAAAAAAAATTTGTACGGCGAATGGAAAACAATGAATTACTTTACTAGAATTGCCAACCAATGTTAGCATTAAGGGTGGTGTAAATTTCCCCATAGCTCCACCAGGCAGGTAAACTATAACTGACAGATAGGCGGAGATGACGGAACAGTTCAATGCCGGCCCTTGCCTCTGCATAGAATAGGAATTGTCCGCTCCACAAATGGTCAAGCGTATCGTTATGCATACCGAATCCAGGGCCTAGTCCTAAACCAATGAAAGGATTGACTGTCTTGCCAGGTAAAAGATTGAAATCTGCTACAGCTAAAAGGTCTCCTGAAACAGCGAGGGCGTTGTCGGTAAAGCTACTTGGTCCAATCGGCCCCACCTTGGCGTCCAGTCGCGCACCAGCATCAAAGTGCTCACCCAAAGCCCATCGATACTCACCATAGACGCCAAATTTATATAGCATATTTGGGATTCCTGTGGCCATACTGAAATTCTCTTTTGGGGAATAATTCATTCCAAGTTCTATGTTATTCTGAGCTGACAATGCTGCGGAAATAATAATAGAGAAGATGGATAATAGAAGATGGTGGTTCATATGTCTTATGATTGTGTAAACTTATACATATAGATGCATTTTGCCTCACATTGGTTGCATTTCATGAACAAATCATCTAGTCAAAATACGTGTTATAAGGAGCAATAAAGGAATTGTAATCAGATAATGTATAATAATACCCTACTTTGTTCAATAATGCACTTTTTACAGATTCCCAATTATTATTCTGAACAGCAATATTTGTTATTGCCATAAATGGCATGCCAGAGATTGGATCGTTATTATATGTATGTATTGGATACTTCTCCTCATATTGGTTATAGTCATCCATAAGATCAATAAATAAAGGGGAATAGTAGCTTGAATCAGTGGGATGCCATAGTTGTCTCAAACCACACAAAGCGTTATCCCAGGATGTGTTAAATACTCCACTATTCTTATCAGTGTAATAGTCTCTACTTAAACGCCAAGCGACAAACTCCGCAAAAGATTCTTTTATTAAATGATGGACTGAATCATATGATGAATAGTTACTACCTTTCTGTAAATAATGATAGAAATGAGCCATCTCATGAATTGCGGCGCTTAAAAAGTATCCACTATTAGATGCCCAAAAATACGAAAGCTCGATTTTGGGGCTTCCTAATACAAATGTAAAAAATGAATTACCTGGATTCAGTTCTTCATTCATGTTGATACGAAGGGAATAGTTAGTTTGTGGCACACTTAATGAGGCATTATCATGAAAAAAATAATTTGCGGCCCTATGCACTGTGAGATAGTTGTGAGTTTGCGTTTGGGAGTAAATATAGCTATTATAAGGCCATATATCCGTCAATTTGCCTAACATCAAAGAATAAGCAAATAAAGAGCCTTTTCTAGATAGCCTCCACCTGTCGTTTTCATATACTATATATACCGATGCATTGTCATTGATATTGCCCGTAATTGTCACATTACCGTTACTTAGCGTATAATTATCAATAATATTTAAGCCGTACTGAACTCTTATTTTCAAATTCCCGACAGGAATAGGTGTGCCTAATAGATTGTCGCTATTTTTTATTTGAGCACGAAGCGTACGATATGATAGGCCTCGAGAACTTGCGCCCGATGGGCCTGATGTAGCTAGCTCTATTGCGCGTTTCTCAATGTTCAATAATTCTTCCCTCTCGCTTTCTGTTTTTGCTTCAGTGTAATTAGGGAGGAATGCCTCATAATCAATTATGTACTCTATATCGTTGGGAATAGAGAGATTAATTGGCCACACTACATACATTACAGGCATGTTATTAACGGGATTAGAATGCTTATTGAATAATCGGCCTTCTGTATCGTTTCTGAAGGACATCGGAACGTCATTATCCGGGACAGCAGAAAAGCCAAAGGGAATATAAGATACTTTTATCCCTTCTATCATTAGAATCCTATTTACATCCAGCTCGCTTTTGGGATAAACAATCAATGCGTAATGGGTCGGAGATATACTTGTATAATGAGACGTTGTATTCTTATGTTCAGAAAGAAACTGGGTTGCGGCTGCTTGAAAGAAAGAAAACTTATATGGATCATTTTGTGGCTTTATCCAACAAGCTTCATCAATATAGTAAAACAGGGAGTCACTACAAGAACTATCAACAAACGATTTAACACTAATAGTAGGGCCTTTGTCTATTTCTGGTGTTAAGTCAACTATTGATGAACAGCCGATAATTACGAAACAACCCAATATACAGAATAGGCGAGAAGAAAAAGTGGACATAGAGGAAAGAATTAAAGTGTTATTAATGCACTATAATACTGGCCATTTAGTAGGACAACTATTATCGAGATAATCCCAGATGCAGGAAGATATACTGTAGATGGTGTAGAGCCTATAACGATTTCATACTCTTCTTGCTCTCCAGTGTTTAAATCCTCGATGATCACGGTGGCCACGGATGAAATCTGGTCAGAATAAAACATTAGCAGATTCATCTGATAGAATGCAAAACAAGAAAAAGGAGCTACGTCAGGAGTCCGATAGATATCTCCAACTTCTCCAGAAATATGAAAAATAATCTCTTCAACTCCGTCGGAAGACGGAATTCTATCATTCCCCGTAGCGGGAGAAAATTGACAAAGCGCAAAAGCGATAACTGAGAATAAGACAATTAACTTTTTCATTTTGATGTGGTTTTAGATTGTTTCGACAAAGGTATTGTTGTAAAGCTATTATACTTCGTTTTCTCTTATTCTGGAACTTACAGACTCTTAAGGTATAAGTGATTGATAATCAAGGAGGATAAAAACTCGCAAGACATAAGAGTTCAATAGAGGTACTATCTGCTTATATGTGTAAACGGCTAATTATCAGCTAATTATACCTCATTTGAAAGGGGACGTTAGGATGTAAGTTATTAATCGCAAACCAGTATGTGCTCCTCGTTCAAGTCGTGACGTGCTGTTAATCCATTCCCAACTTTACATTTTCGCAAATGGCCATCCACAAAACGGAGCTCTCGATAAAACTTAGAGATCCCGAAATTGTACGAGGCCCCACTTGATCAGTCCGCTGATCCGGACTGACTGGGATTGCTAGATACCTTCGATGTCCCCAATACTATTTTATACTAAATTTGTATCTTTAGGCCATGGAATACCTGTCAAAGCAACGATATGATGAGATTGCGGCTGAATTGAGGCACCTTATAGAGGAAGTCTATCCAAGGGTGCAGGAAGATTTGGCAGAAACCAGTGCGCAGGGAGACCGGAGCGACAATGCGGGATACCGTGAAGCGAGGCGCCTCCAGGGCAAGACTATCAGCCGTATCCGCTTTCTGCAGAAGATTCTGGAGCATTCCCGCGTGATTGACACGGATGCCCTCCCAAAAGATGAGGTTAGCCTTCTGAGCTATGTGGAATTCACGAACCTGTCTACAAATTCCCGAATGAAGTTCCAGATTGTGAGTCCTCACGAGATGGACCTCGAAGCCGGAAAGATTTCGCTGAAATCACCGATTGGCGCCGCCCTCATGGGTAAAAAGGTTGGCGACATTGCCGAGGCACAGGTTCCTTCCGGCATCCTGCGCCTTAGAGTAGAGAGCATCACGCTCGGCTAGGCGATAACTATAATTGCGTAATTATTCCAGAACGGCACCGCCGCCGCGCAGGGGGCTGTCGCGGCGGCTGCCAGATAAAAAGGCCTCCAGCCGACTTGTCGGGTAATCCCAAAAAGTACTGAAGTTCTTCGATGACTACATAACTTTTGGGGTAAGCATAATAATTATTACCTTAGTACCTTGAAATACTTGACAATATGAAGAGATTCTTCCTTATTACCATCCTGGGTCTGTCGATTGCCGCCGGCGCGGCGGCTCAGCCCCTGCGAAAGAGCGAAATCGCGACACATAGCGTTCAGAGCACCGTTCTGGGCCGTGCGACCAGCGGGCTTTTCAATTCCCCCGAAAAATCCTCACTTTCAGTTGCTTATATCCTGTCCCACGACCTACCTGCCGGCAGCATCGTTGGCCCGGTCAGGGGCTTAGGCGGATGGGGCTATCCGAAAGTGAACCACGTCAGCGCGAAGATTACAAGCGGTGCGGAGGAACTTGTGGCCATTACCAAAAAGGAGATAGGGATAATCTGAAATTGCAACATGTTTTACGCTCTTAAAAAGAACTTAATGTGCCGGGTGCTGGAGAAGAGGAACCAGCCTTTCGACTTCCAGTCTGCCGAGAGCTATACACTACCTCAGGACGCAGACCCCCTCATAAACAACTCCTACTACTTTTCGGCTCACGACGGGAGCATGTCGCTCTTCGCCAGGCTGGGCAGGCGTGTGGACGCCGACGAAACCTGGTTCGCGCTTTATCTTGACGGCAAGCTGTATAGCCTGAAGCAGGAATTGTTCCGCGCGGCGCAGTCTCCGCTCGTGGTAAGCAAGGAGCAGGACCAGTGGACGTTGGCTTTCAAGGGTACGCTGAATGAAGAAGATGAAATTGACTTCAAGGCCACTTTCACAGGCACCAATGAGCCTCTCAATTTCGGAAGCGACATGCCGGCAGTCAGAAAAGCCATAGGCATAGCAAACGAGAAGTGGAACAAAGCCTTTTTCAATGAGCTCAAAACCATTGATGGCCAATGCCATTACGAGCAGGAGGGCACGCTGCAGGGCCAGCTTAAGCTTAACGGAAAGCCTCTGGATTTCGCCCTCCCGTGCGTAAGGGACCACTCCTTTGGCAAGAGGGACTGGAACTACATGAACAATCACCTCTGGCTGATGGCTGTTTCCAGCGAGCTGCAATTCAACTATTCGCTGGTCTCGTACCCCGTCATGAGCCTGCTGGAAGTGGGGAATTACCGCGACGAAGGCGGCCAGCATTTCCATCTCGAATCCAATCTGGACCTAAACAGCATAGCCACTGTCCCCAATGCGCTGTCTTTCAGCGTAAAACTGGACGACGGCCGCGTTGTCCCGGTAGAAGCAAGCGTCTTCGCGGGAGTCAGCTACCATTTCCAGGGTGGAGACTATATCCTGCATGAGCATATTGCGCAATACATCATTGACGGAAAACAAGCCCGCGGCATATTGGAAATAGGATTCAACGCGGACGGTAGCCGCTTGTTTAACGGGAGAAAGCCACAGGAGTTCAGAAGATGAAGCTATATCAGTTAGGGCAGTTGCCGGAAGAAATTTACCCGGCGGTGGGAGGAAAAGCCAAGGGGCTGGATCAAATGCTTAAACAGGGCTTCCGTGTTCCAAAGGGATTCGTAATCACCGGGACGGACAGCATAGACGAGGTGGCTGTCTTTCAAGCATTTGATGCCCTGAACGTTCCGCAAGTATCCGTGCGCTCGTCGGCCTCCAACGAAGATACGGAAAGCGCCTCCAATGCCGGGCAGTATGAGACCTGCCTTTTCGTGGAGCGCCAGAGCCTCATGCGCAGCATCCAAAAATGTCTGGACTCCTTAAACTCCTTGAGAGTAAAGGATTACGCTGAACATTTCGGGATGGGCAAGGCCGACATGAACATCGTGGTTCAGGAAATGGTGGACAGCGACAAGGCCGGCGTCCTCTTCACCGCAAGCCCGGACAACGGATCGGCCATCCTGATTGAAGCGGTGAGCGGCCAGGGCGAGAACCTGGTGTCCGGCAAAGTGAGCGCCCACCGCTACCAGATTTCTCGCAAGAACTATCGCCCCGTGTCCGACGAGCTCCTCTCGGAGACGGAAGTGAAACTGCTGTATGACAGCGGCAAGAGAATACGCGAGACCTTTGGCCAGGACGTGGACGTGGAATGGGCCTTGAAAGACGGGGAGCTGTATCTGCTCCAGATGCGCCCTATCACCACGGAAATCATTGATATAGAGGAATTTGACAGGGAAGATGACGTGGATGGCCACCTCTTCACCAGAAGGAATGTGGGGGAGATGATGCCGGGTGCCGTTACGCCGCTCACGCTGAGCACATCAGCCAAGGCCATAGACTACGGCATGCGCTATATGCTGTACCTGGCGGGCGTGTACAAGTCTCCTTTTGAGGAAGCCCCGCTCAGGCTCATTTCTTCCATTTCCGGGCACCTGTTCTTCGATATGCAGCTGCTGTACAATATGCATTCGAAGGTAGGCATCGCCAATCCGCAGAACATGAATCTCTCCATAATGGGGGAGTATCATGACTATCCTCCGGTGACGGCGCCCTATGCCGCCCCCCTGCTGCGCGCCGTCAACTCAGTCAAGTTCCTCAAATACGTATTCTCAGGAAGGGGAGCACATAAGAAATTTGACTGCATGCTCACAAAGGTGCAGTTCACCAGCGCAGAGTCCAGCCGCGAACTGTACAAGAGCATAGACGCCAATATTCCCTTCCTGGACGAGAGCCTCATCTACCACTACGCATCCTCATCCTATTCGGGCAGCGCAACCAGCACCCTCTACATGTTGGTGGACAAGTATTTCCCGGACAAAAAGGAGTACCAGTCCTTCCTTTCGCATTTTCTCACCAATATCCCCGGCATAGAAAGCGCCGATATCCTTATGCGCCTGCAGGAGCTTGCAAAGCAGATAAAGGCCACGAGCCAGAAGGAATTTGAGGCCGAAGAGCTGCTCCAATTCATCAAGGCCAATCCGGAAATCAACGCCAAGTACCAGGAATTCCTCAAGCACCACGGGCACCGCTGCATCAAGGAGGCCGAGATGAGGAGCAAGCCCTGGAGGGAGGACCAAATTTCTCTGATGAACTATCTTCTGAGCATCATCCGTTCGCCTATGAATCTTGCCCCTTCCGGCGAGGTGATAGACTGCCGGAAGGAATTCTCATTCATAAAGAACCCGCTCCTCAGGGCCGCTGCCATTTCATACGGCAAAAAATGCCGCCAGAGCGTGGTGGATAGGGAATCCACCAAGTCCCGGCTCATACTCCTTATAGATATGTTCAAGACGCAGTACGCCCTACTTTCCGCCATGATGGTGAAAGAAGGCATACTGCCCGACGAGGATCTGATCTACTTCCTCGCTCACGAAGAAATCGGACGCCTCATAGGCGGCGAAAAATCCCTGGCCATGAAAGCCGCCAGTCGCCGCAAAGCCTACGCCATACAGGAAGGCCTGTCATTTGATGATATTTATATAGGTAAACCTGTCGCCGATGTCTTTTACACTCAGGATGCCGACGGCACATTGAAAGGCGTCCCGGTGTCCAACGGAGTCTGCGAGGGCATAGTTCACATAGTAGATTCACCCGAAGAAGCCAACAAGCTCGGCAAGGGCGAAATCATGGTGGCAAAATTCACTGATATAGGCTGGAGCCCTTATTACTCAATTGCGAGCGGCCTTGTCACAGAGATAGGCTCATCCCTCTCCCATGGCGCCGTAGTGGCCAGGGAGTATGGCCTCCCCACAATCGTGAACGTAAAGGGCGCCACCAAATTGCTGAAGAACGGCGACCGTATAAGAATGGACGCCGCCCGAGGGATTATCACTGTACTAACGTAAAGCCCGTTTCGGCCCTTCAGGGCTTGATTATGGCCGGGTCTTACATCCGTCCGTTTACCCTCGATTTTTCATATACTTACACTTTTTGACGCCTCGTTGGTATAATCAAATAATTTGACTATATGCGCACGCTTTTTTGGGGCCCTTGGGCCCGGAGCATGGTACATAAAGTTAAATTGCCACTATCAGTACAAAGATTAGCAATCTTGTCTTTCATCGGTGGAATTTTTTGTCCGCTTGCCTCTGTAATCTGGCTTATACTGAAATTGGAGATGGCCAGGTGTAAAGACAGTGCTCGTAGGGGTGTCATGACTTGTACCTCTACGAGCAAAAAAGCTCGAAATTGTGCGTACAGGTACAGGTTGAAGTACCTCTACGCGCAGTAAAGATAATTCCGGACAGGGGAGATGACGGGGAAAAAACTGTGAACGGGATGACAAAGTGCTATAGCTCCAGCCGAATTGTCGGGTAATCCCAAAAAGTACTGAAGTTCTTCGATGACTACATAACTTTTGGGGTAAGCATAATAATTATTACCTTAGTACCTTGAAATACTTGACAATATGAAGAGATTCTTCCTTATTACCATCCTGGGTCTGTCGATTGCCGCCGGCGCGGCGGCTCAGCCATTGCGAAAGAGCGAAATCGCGACACATAGCGTTCAGAGCACCGTTCTGGGCGAGGAAGTGTTGTACAATGTCTACCTGCCTAAAGGCTATGATGCCTCTACTCCGGACAAGTATCCCGTAATCTATCTTCTTCACGGGCTCTACGGCACTCACGAAGACTGGGCGACGCGCGGACACATGAAAGAAGTTGTAGATGAATTGATTGCTTCCGGCGAATGCCGCCCGGTGGTTATCTTGATGCCTGACGCCGGTGATCCCGATGTGCACAACAACTGGAATGGCTACTTCAATATGCCGGGGCATAATTACGAAGACTTTTTCTTCCAGGAGTTCATGCCTGCAGTAGAAAAACTCTGGAAGATTCAGGGCGACAAACAGCACCGTGCCATTATGGGCCTTTCTATGGGCGGAGGCGGCTCTACCGTATATGCTCAGCACCATCCCGATATGTTCTCCAGCTGCTACAGCATGAGCGGGTGGCTGGACAATCCTGAGCCTGGCGAGAACATGCCGAAGGATAAGTTATATATAGTCAACAAGTCGGTGCACGATCACTCGGCGGTAGATTACGTAGCGAATGCCGACGAGGCCACACTGAACCAGCTCCGCACCGTCAAGTGGTTCTTCGACTGCGGTGACGACGATTTCATTCTCGATTATACGCTGAGCATGTACCAGGCGATGCGCCGCCGTGGCGTTCCCTCCGAGCTCCGCATCCGCGACGGCTGGCACAGCTGGGAGTACTGGCACACGGCCCTGCGCATCTCGTTGCCGTTCGCGTCACGCAATTTTGTCCTTTACTGAAAATTTTGTTTAACCGTAACTGTCTTAAAATCAGTGGTGGTAAATAAATATTAAAATTTTTTCAAAAAATATTTTGCAAATTAAAAAATAATATCTACCTTTGCATTGGGTTGATACAAGAGGGTTCTCCTCTACAACCTATTGGTTATTAGTTTTAGTGTTATTAATTATGTGGTTAGTATGAGTTGTTGTCGTGAGACACCAACTCATTTCTTTTTATACCCCTTCTCCAAAGACCATGCGCCCAGAACTCACAGGGTGAGTGAACTGTATTCCGCAGGAGCGTAGCCACAGCTGGTCGTCTGGCGAGGTGCTGCCGTACAGCCTGTCGCCGCGTACCGGGTGGCCGAGGCCGCGTACGTGCGCTGCGTGCACGCGAATCTGGTGCGAGCGCCCGGTGAGCGGCCAGAACATTACGTCCACGCTGCCATCGGGCTCAATAGATAGCACTTCATACTTTGTGACGGCCTTCTTGCCGCCCATGGGATCTACCATCTGCCGGGGGCGGTCGTAATAATCTAGGGTGAGAGGTAAGGCGATGGTGCCCTTGAGTGCATGATTCCATGGCCCGCCGTCCAGGCGTGCGCGGTATGCCTTGAGCACTTCGCGTTCCGCGAACTGCCGTTCAAGCTCCGATTTGCATGCTACAGACCTTGCGAAGACCATCAGGCCGGACGTGTCCATGTCCAGCCGATGGCAGCTCTCGACAGCTGCTCCAAATCGCTCCCGCAGCCAGTCCAGAAGCGACTCGGCCCCTGTGCGTCCCGGCACGGAAAGCATGCCGGCAGGCTTGTCGACTACTATAATAAAGTCGTCAACATATAGAAGCTGAGGCTCAAGAGGGGAGACTGTGGCCGCATCCAGAGGATTAGGCTCCAGCACCAGCCCCTGCATCATCCACGTAAGCAGCGGGCCGCACTTGCCGGTGCAGGAAGGATAGAAGCGGCCTTGCTCGCGCACCTCCCGCTCCGGGCTGCGGCCATACCAAAACTCTCCCATAGCCAGCGGCTTAAGCCCATGGCGGAAGGCGTAATTGAGAAGTTTGGGTGCGGCGCAATCTCCAGTTCCACCCGGAGGTACAAGAGCGCGAAGGGCAAAAATGTCTTTGACGCTAAGTTCTTCGCCCCTGCCGTTCATAACTACATAATGAGAAAACAGCCAGTCTTGCAGATCGGCCGACGCCTGAGCCTTGCAAGCCCCAGGCGGCATGGTGGAAATCTCCCGCTCGCGTTGTTTGAAGTAGCCGTTCGTAATATCGAGCACCGGCGGTACGAATCCGGGCAGCGAAGACCATCCGCCCACTAGACCGCTGAAGGCGAAAAGCGGGCCTCCGTCGGTAAGCAGAACGCCCAGCATCTTTCCCTCCCGGAGCGACTCCAGCGCCTCCGGCGGAATGCCGGAACTCACTGCATTCACCCCGTCGAGCCGCTGTATTAGCGACTGCGCCGCTTCCACTACAAGCGGATGCGGCACATATCGGAAAGGGTAGGTAAAGGCGGACGGCAGCTCCATCAGGCAAAGTCCTTGAGCAGCTCCCACACCTTATGCACGGGGAAGCCCATCACGTTGTAGTAGGAACCGTTGATGTGGCCGATATGGGCGTAGCCAATCCACTCCTGAATGCCGTACGCGCCCGCTTTGTCGTAGGGGCGGTACTTCTCCAGATACCACTCGATCTCTTCTTTGCCGAGCTTGCCGACGAAGACCTCCGTGGTGTCCGTAACGCTGTATTCCCGCTCGGTGGTGCGGAAAGTGACGGCAGAAACCACCTTGTGCATGCGTCCGGAAAGGCTTTCGAGCATCGCAACAGCTGCCTCGTGGCCATGGGGCTTACCCATCACCCGGCCGTCCAGCACCACCACGGTATCTGCGGTAATCAGCAGCTCGTCGTCCCGGAGCGGGCGGTGGAACCCGTGCGATTTGCCCTGGGACATCAGCAAGGGTACGTCCTCAGGGGCGCACCCTTCGGGCACCGATTCCTCGAAAGTGTTGCCTGTATCTACGGTGAATTCCACATCCAGACCGGCCAGAAGCTCACGCCTGCGGGGCGAGCCGCTGCCGAGAATAATCTTCTTAGAACATCTTTTCATATTTCTCCACGTCGAATTCCCATTTGCCCTGGGCTTTCATAACCAATTCCACAGTCCAGCGTACGAAACCGCGTCCGCCTCCGACGGGGGAGACTATATCTGCCGCGTCCTTGGCTTCCTGGGCGGCGTCGGCCGGGACTACGCCTACTCCGGCGAGGCGCAAAGGACCAACGTCGGGGATATCGTCACCCATGTAAAGTACTTCTTTAGCAGACAGGCCCAAACGCTCACATAATGACTGCAAATCTTTAACTTTATGCCGCGCCTTGAGACACACATTCTCATAGGGTACGCCATAAGCGGTCATGCGCTTGCGCACTGCCTCGGTGTGGCCACCGGTAATCACCCCAAGAGTATATCCGTTAAGGGCGGCCATGCGTAATCCATGTCCGTCCTTCTCGTTGAAAATACGAAGCGGCTCCGCGTTGGGATCGCAGATCACGCTGCCGTCTGTCATCACTCCGTCTACGTCGAAGATGAAGGCCCTGATGGCATTAAGATTTGTTCCCATTGGGAGTGAAATCGGAAAGGTTGAAAGTGGCCTTGGGTGAGCCGGGAAGAACTATGGGACCGAACTGCGACTCATACTTGCCGATGTTGTCTGCAAGGGCGTTGAGAAGCCTCTTTGCGTGCTCGGGAGTCATAAGCAGGCGGTTGCTGATCTCGGGCTTGTTGAGCCCGGGCAGCATGGTTGCAAAATCTATCACGAACTCGCTGTGTGAGTGACTGATGATTGCCAGATTCGAATAATTACCCTTAGCAATTTCGGGCTTAAGCTCCAATTGTATTTGTTTGTTCTCTTCCATCGTTAAAATAACTTTTGATACACCCACAAAATTAGTGTAAAAATGTTATCTTTGCAAACTATGGAGATAAATGCAAAATACAATCCTGCTGAAGTAGAGGATAAGTGGTACGCCTATTGGCTGAAGAACAGATGTTTTCATTCCGAACCTGATTCGAGGGAACCCTACACCATAGTTATTCCCCCGCCCAACGTTACCGGAATCCTGCATATGGGGCACGTTCTCAACAATACTCTGAACGACGTGCTTATACGTAAGGCCCGCATGGACGGCAAGAACGCCTGCTGGGTACCCGGAACCGACCATGCCAGCATTGCAACCGAGAGCAAAGTCGTGGCCAGGCTCGCAGAGAAAGGCATTCACAAGGAAGACCTCACCCGCGAGGAGTTCCTTAAGTACGCATGGGAATGGAAAGAGGAGCACGGTGGCATTATCCTGCAGCAGCTCCGCAAACTCGGCGCATCCTGCGACTGGGACCGTACCCGCTTTACCATGGAGCCGGAGCTCAGCGACGCTGTAACTGCCACTTTCGTCTATTTTTATAAGAAAGGACTCATATATCACGGCTACCGCATGGTAAACTGGGACCCTGTGGCTCACACCGCAATCTCAGACGACGAGGTTATCCACCGCGATACCAAGAGCCATTTCTACCATCTCCGTTATTTCATCGCGGATGCGGACGGTAAGCCTACCAAGGAGTTCCTTACGATTGCTACTACGCGTCCCGAGACCATCATGGCAGACGCTGCTATCTGCGTGAATCCGGCCGACGAAAGGTATCACTACCTGCGTGGCAAGAAGGTGCTTATCCCTCTGATCAACAGGGCTATCCCCGTGATCGAAGACGACTACGTAGAGATGGACTTCGGTACCGGATGCCTTAAGGTTACACCCGCTCACGATGCTCATGACTATGAGATTGGCCAGCGTCACGACCTGCCCATCCTGGAGATCCTGGACGACGACGGTCGCCTGAACGAGAAGGCGCAGATCCTGGTCGGGGAAGACCGCTTCGTGGCCCGCAAGCATATTGTGAAGCTGCTCGAGGATGCCGGCAACCTGGTAAAAATAGAAGAATACATCTCTCCCGTGGGCTACAGCGAGCGCACGGATGCCGTGATAGAGCCGAAGCTCAGCAAGCAGTGGTTCCTCAAGCTCGAGGGGCTGGCAAAAGCCGCTCTGGAGTCTGTGGAGTCCGGCAACATCAAGCTCATTCCGGAGAAGTACCGCAACGTTTACCGCCACTGGATGGAAAACGCCCACGACTGGTGCATCTCCCGCCAGCTGTGGTGGGGCCAGCGCATTCCTGCATGGTACCTGCCCGACGGCAGCGTGGTGGTAGAAGAGACGGCGGAGAAGGCTCTGGAGGCTGCCCGCGCCATCGATCCTTCTATAACCGCATCACAGCTCAAGCAGGACGAGGACGTGCTGGACACCTGGTTCAGCAGCTGGCTCTGGCCCATCAGCGTTTTCGATCCCAAGCGCCCCGGCCACCCGAGGCACAAGCCCAACAGGGACCTGAGCTATTATTATCCTACCAGCGACCTTGTGACCGGCCCGGATATCATCTTCTTCTGGGTAGCCCGCATGGTGATGGCAGGAGACGAGTTCATGAAGGACGTGCCGTTCCGCAATGTATATTTCACCGGAATCGTGCGCGACAAGCTCGGCCGTAAGATGAGCAAGACGCTGGGCAACAGCCCCGACCCGCTTGTGCTGATAGAGAAATATGGTGCCGATTCGGTGCGCCTGGGCATGCTGCTCTGTGCATCCGCCGGCAACGATATTCTGTACGATGAATCCCAGGTGGAGCAGGGGCGTAACTTCTGCGCCAAGATCTGGAACGCATGGCGCCTCGTAAACGGTTGGAGGGTAGAAGAAAAGGGCCGCCAGCCGGAGTCGGCGAGGGTTGCCGTGAAGTGGTTCGACGGACTGCTTTCCCGCACCATCGTGACAGTAGAAGACCACTATCGAAAGTTCCGCATCAACGATGCTCTGATGGCGATTTACAAGCTCTTCTGGGACGACTATTGCAGCACCTACCTGGAGCTCGTGAAGCCGGCCTACGGCGAGGGAGTAGATGGTTATACCTTCGACGCCACCGTGAGCTTCTTCGACAAGATGCTCAAGCTCATCCACCCGGTGATGCCCTTCATTACCGAGGAGCTCTGGCAGTCCATGGCCGAGCGCCGTCCCGGCGAGACTATTATGTATGAGCGCACTCCTGTTGCCGGACCTTACGACAGCGAGTATCTTGCAGAGTTTGATAAGGCAAGGCAGATTGTGGCAGGTGTGCGTGCAGTGCGTGCCCAGAAACAGATTGCACCCAAGGAAGGTCTCAAGCTTTGCCTGGAAGGAGACGTGCAGCCCGAGATGCTTCCCGTGATTGCAAAGTCCGCCAACATTTCTGAGTTTGTAGATTCCTGCAGCGGTGCATCCGTGAGCTTCATCGTGGGTACTGTGAAGTGCAGCATCCCTCTCGAGGGGCTCGTAGATACCAGCCAGGAACGTGCCAAGGTAGAGGCCGAGCTGGAGCACCAGCGCAAGTTCCTCGCCGGTGTGCGCGCCAAGCTGGGCAACCAGAACTTCGTGGCTCATGCGCCCCAGGCCGTGGTGGACAACGAAAAGAAGAAAGAAGCTGATGCCCTGGCCCGTATAGAGGCCCTGGAAGCATCGCTTAAAGCATTGTAAATTAACTAATTCCGCAGAATTATGATAGTATATCCACTTGGTGTCGTAGGCCCCTGGCAGATTATAATAATCGCCCTGGTCATTCTGCTTCTCTTCGGAGGCAAGAAAATCCCCGAGCTTATGAAAGGCCTGGGCAAAGGAGTAAAGAGTTTCAAAGAGGGCATCAACGAGATCGACGACCAAATCAACGCCGAGGTTTCTTCTAAACCCAAGGAAGCCAAGAAGCCTGAAAGCCCTTCTGAGCCGGAGGCTTAGACGTGGCTGATGGCGGCAAAGGCAAAGAGATGTCCTTCTGGGACCATCTCGAAGAACTGAGGGGGACTATGTTCCGCTCAATAATTGCCTTATGCCTTTTTGCAGTGCTTGGCTTCATATTTAAGAAGCCGCTGTTCTATCTGATATTCTTGCCGGCGTCGCCGGATTTCTTTATCTACCGCCTTCTTGGCTGGACTTTCACGCTGGAAATGATCAACGTGGAGATGTCGGCCCAGTTTTTTGTGCACCTGAGGGCTGCATTCGGTGCTGCACTCATCCTGTCTTTCCCTTATTTGATATGGGAGCTCTGGCGATTCATTGCCCCGGCTCTTTATGAGAAAGAGAAGAAGGCAGTAGGAGGAGCATTCTTCATGGCCACAGGATTCTTTTATCTGGGAGTGGCTGTGGGCTACTGCCTGGTGTTGCCGGCCTGCGTGCAGTTCTTTATGAACTACAGCGTCAGCTCAATGGTCACAAACGCCATAACCATAGGCTCTTACATGTCTATGTTCACATCTACCGTGCTGCTCGTGGGCGTGGCCTTCGAGTTCCCTACGGTGATATGGGCGCTGTCGCACCTTGGCGTGCTGGGGCGCAAGCAGTTGCGCTCTGGACGCCGTTATGCTTTGGTCGCGGTGCTCGTGCTTGCGGCGCTTGTGACTCCAGCAGATCCGCTTTCTATGCTCATAGTGGCGGCTCCGCTATATTTGATGTACGAAGTTTCCATTTTAATGTGCCCCAGAAGCGATGGTATCGATTGACGACGTAACTGTTGCCTATGGAGGCTTCGTTTTGCTGGATAAGATTAATTTCCACATCAGCAATACCGACAAGATTGGCCTTGTGGGGCGCAACGGTGCCGGCAAATCTACCCTGATGAAGCTGATTATGGGCTTGCAGAGCCCTACCTCGGGGCAGATAGACAAACCTTCCTCGGTTTCGATTGGCTACCTGCCCCAGATAATGGAGCACAACAAGGGACGTAGCGTGCTGGAGGAGACCATGACGGTTTTCAGCGCGTCCAGCGAGATTGAAGCTGAAATAGAGGCGCTTACGGCAGAGCTTGGAGAGAGGACAGATTATGAGTCGGAAGCGTATGCAGACCTTATCGAGCGTCTCTCGGAGCTTAACGACCGCCTGTCTGTATCGGCCAGCGAACCCCCTGAGGTGCGGGCCCGCAAGACTCTCTATGGACTCGGATTCAAAGAAGATGAGCTTGGCCGGCACACAGAGACCTTCAGCCAGGGTTGGAACATGCGTATTGAGCTGGCCAAGATACTGCTGCGCCAGCCCGACCTGCTGATGCTCGACGAGCCTACTAATCACCTTGATATTGAGTCTATTGAATGGCTTGAGGATTATCTGAAGTCGCGTCGAGGCGCCCTGCTGCTGGTGTCTCACGACCGCAAGTTCCTGGATAATGTGACCACGCGCACCGTGGAGATAATGCTGGGGCATATCCACGATTACAAGGTTCCGTATTCCAAGTATTTGGAACTGAGGGCGGAACGCATCGCCCAGCAGACGGCAGCCTACGAAAACCAGCAGCGGATGATTCAGAAGACGGAGGAGTTCATCGCGGCCTTCCGCTATAAACCTACCAAGAGCAACCAGGTGCAATCCAGGATCAAGGCCCTGGAGAAGCTGGAGAGGGTAGAGATAGACGAGACCGACAATGTGCGGCTTACCGTAAAATTCCCACCGGCACCGCGTTCTGGCGACCTGGTGTATAAAGCATCCGATCTGAGTGCAGGATACCCCCAGAAAGTGGTTTTCTCAGGAGCGGAGATAGAAATCAAGAGGGGAGAGAAGGTGGCGCTTGTTGGCCGTAACGGAGAGGGCAAGACAACCCTTATGAGGGTAATTGCAGGAGAACTTGCCCCGCTTGCCGGCGAGAGCCGCCTCGGGCACAATGTGAATCTGGGCTACTTCGCTCAGAATCAAGAAGATATACTTGATAAGACGGAGACTGTGTTCAGCACCCTCGACCGTATCGCGGTGGGGGATATGCGCACAAAGCTGCGCGACCTGCTGGCCCAGTTCCTCTTCCGTGGAGAAGATATAGACAAGCGCGTAGGCGTGCTTTCCGGAGGTGAAAGGGCCCGGCTCGGCATGGCCAAGCTGATGCTCCAGAACTACAACCTGCTGGCACTCGACGAGCCTACTAACCACATGGATATCAAGTCCAAGGACATTCTCAAGCAGGCGCTCAAGTCGTTTGATGGCACGTTGATTGTTGTAAGTCACGACCGTGATTTCCTCGACGGCCTCGTAGATAAGCTATATGAGTTCCGCGACGCTCGTGTGCGGGAGCACCTCGGCAGCGTGAGTGATTTCCTTGCTCGCCGCAAGATGGAAAACCTGCAGGAACTTGAGCGCAACGCCCCTCAGGCTAAGGTGCAGGCCACCAAAGACGCGAGTGCGTTCCGCGAGCAGAAAGAAAAAAGTAAGTTAGACCGCAAGAAAAAGAATAGAATTTCTTATCTTGAGTGCGAAATAGAAAAATTGGAGTCCAGGATGGGCGAGATAGAAAAAGTTCTCGCCGCTCCCGGTCCTGACGATGATATAATGGAGCTGACCCGCGAGTACCTTGAGCGCAAGCGTGAGCTTGATGCCAAGACAGACGAGTGGGGCTCCCTAATCGATTAGATTATGAGAAAGACGATTGTGGCCATAATGTCCCTATTGCTGCTGAGTATTGCGGCCGGGGCTTCGCCTACGCAGACAAGCGTACGGTTGGCACCTTTCCATTCTGTCCAAGTGTCCGGCTCTTTCAGTGTCCGCCTGGTACGGGGCAACGAATACAGGGCCCTGCTCACTTTGGAGGAGGGATATGCCGATTATGTTAAATGCGATGTGGTGTCCGGTGCGCTGCAAATAGCACTCGACGAACGCAAGGTTCCTGCAGAGGTAAAACGTCTCTACCGTGGCAAGGGCACTCCCGACCCCGTGTTCTCGGCCGTAGTTTATGTGCCGGAGCTGGTAAAAGGAGTCAAGCTGTCCGATAAAGCCGTACTCTTTGAGAGCGAAGACGTGTTCGATAAGGCCCGGATTGATATAGAGATGAACGGTAACTCCGAGCTTCAGTCTATGCATCTGAGTTCGCAACTTCTCAGGATTGTAATGCACAACAAGAGCAAGGCCTCGCTGAGCTTTACAGGCCAGCGTATTGAGGTGGAGACCGCAAACGGCGCCTCTCTTACGCTCGACGAGAACTCAGAAAGCTCCGACTACTTCCTGCAGGGGAATTCCAAGATTACGGCCATCAGTCATACCGGAGCATTCGGCGTGCGCACCAAGGGGAATTCGTCTATGAAGGTCTCGGGCTCTGCCGACAAAGCGGTGTACGAGCTCTACGGTACCTCCGAGGTAGATGCCTACGCTCTTGAGACTCCGGACGCCAAGGTGACTATGTCCAGCGTCTGCATGCTCTCGCAATCGGCCTACGAGAACCTCACTGTAAGCCTTAACGGAGGTTCCTCGCTTTACTTCTCCGGCGAGCCGCACGTGACGGTAGAGAATATCAAGTCTGCCTCGATGATCCGCATTACCGACGGCAAGAGCCCTTCCAAGCTATGAGGCTGTTTTCAGAAGAACTCGTAGCCGAGGCTTGCCGCGAGTGCAAAGTGGCGCAGTTGTCGTCGGCATCTATTGGCGAGGTAGTGCTTGTCGCCCAATATCTGGAGCGCAAAACCGGGATTCCCTTTGTGCGTATGGATCAGGGTTCTCCGGGCCTTCCTCCCAACCGCTACGGCATAGAGGCCGAGAAGCGAGCGCTCGACGCTGGAGTGGGGGCTAAGTATCCTGCGGCCGACGGCGTGCCTGAGCTCAAAGAGCAGGCCTCCCGATTTGTGAAGGCATTTATCGATGTGGACGTGAGTCCGCGCTCCTGCGTGCCAACCACGGGCTCGGTAGCTGCTTCGTTCGGCTCTTTTGCAGCTTGCTGCCAGCGAATTCCGGGCAAGAACAAGGTGCTCTTTATCGACCCTGGCTTCCCTATACAGAAGGCCCAGCTGCGTGTGCTCGGAATAGATTGGATTGCCTTCGACATCTATTCTTACCGTGGCGCGAACCGGCTCCGCCCCAAGCTTGAGGAGCTTCTCTCAGGTGGCGACGTTGCCGCGCTCATCTATTCCAACCCCAACAATCCTGCTTGGATTTGCCTGGAAGAAGAAGAGTTGCAGGTGATAGGGGAGCTGGCTAGCCGCTACGACGTGGTGGTAATGGAAGACCTTGCGTACTTCTGCATGGACTACCGCAAAGACCTGGGGCATCCGTGGGAAGCTCCCTTCCTGCCAACAGTTGCCCGATATACAGACAATTACATTCTGCTGCTCTCGTCTTCCAAGATATTCAGCTACGCCGGCCAGCGAATGGCGCTCGCGTGCATAAGCGACACTCTGTTCGAGAAGCATTATCCTGCGCTTGCCCAGAGGTATCACGATGCGGGTGTATTCGGGCAGACGTTGGTGGCTTCTATACTGTATATGATAACCAGCGGCTGTACTGCCTCCACCCAATATGGCTATGCAGAGATGATGCGTCTGTCGTGCGAGGGAACGATAGACTTTATCTCCGACACCCGTGACTACGAGCGCAGGGCGGCGCGTGTGAAGGGTATTTTCGAGAGCCACGGCTTCCGGATAGTGTACGACCGCGACGTTACCCAGAAAGTGGGAGACGGGTTCTTCTTCTCTCTGGGATATGGCAAGATGAGTTCAGCGCAGCTTGTGTCGGAACTTATTGCGTACGGCGTCAGTTGCATCAGCCTTGCAACTACGGGTAGCCGGCAGGAGGGCGTGCGCGCGTGCGTGAGCCTTATGAGTGAAGAGCTCTATCCTTTGTTGGACGAGCGTATGGCAGCATTTGCTGCAGATCATCCTATAAATTAACCACATAATGGACAATCAGATTTTTGAGAAGCTGGACAGTATCAATGTTACCCTGAATGCAGGGGGCATGAACACCATCAACATCGTACTTGCATTCGTCATGTTCGGCGTGGCGCTCGGAATCAAGCCGCGAATGTTCGTAGAAGTTTTCCGTAAACCCAAGTCGGTTATTCTGGGAATGTGCTCCCAGCTCATTCTTCTGCCTTTGCTTACCTTCGGACTCACCTTGCTGCTGGGCAAGAGTATCAACTGGTCTATTGCCCTGGGAATGATACTTGTGGCATCTTGTCCCGGAGGCAATATATCCAATTTCATGTCTTCGCTGTCAAAGGCAAATGTGGAGCTGTCTGTGAGCCTTACGGCCATCAGCACCGCCCTTTGCGTGCTAATGACTCCGTTCAATTTCTGGCTCTACGGGAATCTCTACCTTCATTTTGCGAGCGTTCAGGCAGATGTGCCACAGCTGGTTATTCCTTTGTGGGATGTGTTCAAGACCATCGTGATTCTGCTCGGAATCCCTCTGGTTCTGGGTATCCTGACATCCCACTTTCTGCCGCGCGTGGCAGAAAAGCTCAAGAAACCTTTCCAGTGGATCAGCATCGTCTTCTTCCTGGTTATGGTGGTGCTCTCTTTCTGGAGCAACAGGGTGGCCTTCCTGCAGTGCATTCAGTACATTTTCTTGATTGTGCTGGTGCATAATCTCCTGGCTCTGCTTACCGGATTTACAGTAGGTACTGCATTCAAAGTGCCCAAGGCAGACCGCAGGACTCTCACCATAGAAACCGGTATCCAGAACAGCGGACTTGGACTGGCTCTCCTGCTCGGCACCAGCATTTTTGCCGGCCTCCCTCCTCACGGCGGTATGCTTGTTATCACTGCGTGGTGGGGCGTGTGGCACATTGTGAGCGGTCTTACCGTTAGCAGCCTCTTCCTTCTGTCCGACAAAAAGCGCAAGGCATGAGACGTTTTGTTCTTGCCTTCGCTGTGCTTCCTGCGTTATTCTGGGCTTGCGAGCCCGAGATTATCGACGAAGGGAAGGATGAGCCGGAGGAACCGGAGATAGTGCAGATAGACCCCGTGGCACTCAGTTTTGCCGAGAGGGGCCGGTATCAGATTACTGCTTCTTATCAAGAAGAGTCCGGCGAATGGCTGCTCACGACTACGGGTACCGATCCGTATCTTTATACCAATGCGTTGGAAGCTGATTTGAAGCTCGAGCACCGCATGCTGAGCTTCGAGTATCTGTGCAGTAGCGGAATCGATGATTTGCAGGTTTTTTATGGCAACGCTATCACAGAGCAGCGCTCGCGCCACTTCGGGACTATTGCGCCCACGGTGGGAGAGACATGGAAGAGCTTCAGCTGCAACATAGCCCTGGACAGGGTGAGCTTCGACTGGGGATACAAGGGCGAGAAGTTGCGGCTGGATTTTGGCAGCGTGAGCAATCTTACTATCCGCATCAAGAATCTGCGCCTGCGGAGCATGACCGAGAGCGAGTACGCACTGTATGAGGAGGAACTCAAGAAGGTGGAAGGCAAGAATTATGAGGCCGCCCGCATCGAGGAATATGTTGGAGGGAGCTACCCATGCTCCGTCACTTCCGTTACCATAGGGGAGTCTGAAGTTACTGTAAAGGGCACTACCGACGGCGGCAAGAATTACAGCCTCGCGGATATCGCACCTTGGGATAATCTCACGGAGATGAGTTCCTTCACCATCAAGACCGACATCAAGGGGAGCTCTTTTACCCTGGGTTTGCCAAGGCGCCAGGCACGGGGGAGTATTCCTTCTTACGACCGTCTTCTCTCAAGGTTCGTGGTGGTGAACGATAAGAACCAAATCTGCTCTCACGCCCGTTATGCCGATGAGGTTTATGCAGAGAGCAACCCTGCTGCTGTCAGCCCTAAGAGTAAGAAGGGACTTGGCGGTTTTGTGCGCAATAATAATATTTCTGACCTCGACGATCTGGGCATTACCAGCGTCACGGTGAACATAGTGCTGAACTCCTTCATCAATACGGAGCAGCGGGGGAACTATAATATTGCCTACGACTTCGGCGGCATCACTTACTATATGGACAGCGGCAATGTGAGCTACATGGATAAAGTGTTGCAGGAGTGCTACAAGAGGGGGATAGTGGTTTCTGCTATCATACTCAACCGCCAGTCGGATACCAATTCTGCTGCTACGCCGCTCATGAAACACCCGGAGAACGATGGGGGCAATTACAGTATGCCCAACCTCACTAAGCCGGCTAGCGTAAATGTGTATGCCGCCGTGCTGGATTTTCTGGCCAAGCGTTATTCGTCGTCGAGCTACGGCCGTATCCATCATTGGATTATGCATAATGAGGTGGACTTCCAGAAGGAATGGACGAACATGGGAGACCAGCCGGAGTGGCGCTATATGGACGCTTACGTGAAGTCTATGAGGCTCTGCCACAATATTGCGCATAAGTACGACCCCAACGCATCGGTGCTTATTTCTCTGACTCACAGCTGGGCTCGCAGGGAGGGGCAGTACGCTTCCCTTAACTTGCTTGAGGATTTGTGCGGCTTCTCGGCTGCTGAAGGGGATTTCTTGTGGGGAGTAGCTTATCATCCTTATCCTCAGTCTCTTGCCAAGCCTGAATTCTGGAAGGATGATTCTTCTGCCACGTATTCTGCTGATTCTCCTTTCTGTACCTTCAAGAATCTTGAAGTAGTAAGCGACTGGATGATGGACCGTGCGCACTATTATAAGGGCTCCCAGAAGCGTATCTTGTTCTTGTCTGAGAACGGTACCAATTCGCCCTCGTACAGCGAGTCCGACCTTGCCAAGCAGGCGGCAGGTGCTGCCTGGGCCTGGAAGAAAGTTGCAGCGCTCCCCGGAATCGATGCCTGCCAGTGGCACAACTGGCAAGACAACAGGGGAGAGGGCGGCCTGCGTATAGGGCTTCGCCGCTTCCCGGACGACTCAGAAGATCCCAACGGCCGCAAGCCCTCCTGGTACGTCTGGCAGGCCGCCGGTACCGCCTCGGAATCCTCGGTCTTCGATAAGTATCTCCCTGTTATCGGACTGAGTTCCTGGCAGGAGATTTTTGGGAGGTAGGTTTCTGTGATAAGAGACAGTCTTCGAGAATATATTTACACTGAGGTTATTCCCAGGTATGCTGCTTTTGACAAGGCGCATAGGGAAGACCATGCACTATCTGTTATCGAGCGCGCGCTGGAAATGGGAAAGCAATACGACATTAATGAAGAGATGTTGTTTGCTGCAGCTGCTTGCCACGACCTTGGCCTGGCCGTGGATCGCAAGACACATCATCTGGAGAGCGGCCGCCTTATCAGGGAAGACAAGCGGCTGAGCGAGTGGTTCTCTGCAGAGCAGATAGAGATCGTAGCCCAGGCGGCCGAGGATCATCGGGCTTCGGCAGCAACGCCACCCAGAAGCATCTATGGCCGGCTGGTAGCAGAAGCAGATAGGATGATTGTTCCGGAAACTATCATTCGCAGAACTGTCCAATTCGGCCTTGCTCACTATCCCGAGCTGGACAAAGAAGCTCATTGGCAGCGCACCCTTGAGCACCTTCAGGAGAAGTATGCCGCCGGTGGCTACCTCCATCTGCTCATCCCCGGTTCTCCCAACGAAGTCCCGCTCCAGCGCCTCCGCACCCTCATCCAAGACATCCCCCGCCTTCGCGCTCTGTTTGATATTGTTTTTACCGAGGAGGCCTCTTAGATCCGACTTCGCCGGAGAGCTTTTCGCCGATGAGGCGTGAGGGTGAGGCTGCCATTCCGTTCCTGCCCCTCAACAGAATGGGACGGCGGGAGCAAAAATGGCGGCTTCAAAGTGAGCGTAGGGGAGCTTTACAACCCAAAAGTGAGCGTAGGGGTACTTCAGCCGGCACCCCTGCGAGCATATTTGGACTTTTTTGCGCTTAGGGGTACACATGATGGCACCTCTAAGCGCACCCTAGAACGGCGAAACACTTGACGGGGTATCATCGTGTGCTGATGCGAAGACTATTTAACCGGATAATTGGAGCGTCTTCAGGAAAAGTACGCCGCTGGCATGGGAGATATCCTTTTTCAAATAAATTAATTAAATTTGTTGGTTGCAAAGAACTATTAATATGGAGATTAGCTTTGATAGGTCTAAACATGTCTTTTACTCCGAAGCTTTCGCAGAGATAATAAAGGATACAATACGATTCTTTAATGGAACGCCTGTCTATCGTCTGCCACTTCATGAGAGCTTTATCGGAACTGGCGTTTATGCTCTGTATTATACTGGTCGATTGTCCTTATATAAACCCTTATATGAGATGAACCGTCTTGAATTCTCGCAACCAATATATGTAGGGAAGGCTGTACCAAGAGGCTGGCGACAAGGGCGTCTTCAAGAATCCGGTATCCGGCATCGTGCGCTCATAGAATGGAATAAGGATGCATGTGAGACCTTGAGGAAGAATTTTGATGAGTCTTCTGTATACGAGGGCGATGTTCGTGAATTTGATTTCCTTAGTTATTCAGGTGTTGATATTATAGCAGGGGGGCCACCATGCCAGCCGTTTTCTCTTGGAGGTAAGGCAAATGGCTATTATAAGGGGCTGAAGTATGCCGTGACTTATAAGCTAGTGAATGCTGCCGATTATGGAGTCCCTCAAAAAAGAGAACGAGTTATTAATGTAGGGTTTCGCTCTGACCTGAACGTTAAATGGGCATTCCCATTACCAACTCATTCGGAAGATGCTCTTTTGTGGAGTCAATTCGTTACAGGTGAGTATTGGCGGAAGCATAAGATTGAGTGTACTTATTCAAATACGAAGGTGTTGAAAGAGAAGCGTTCACTGACGGAAAAGTATGGTTTGTGGGCGCCTGAGCTTCTCCCTTGGGTTACCATTCGAGATGTTACCTCTGATTTGACGTGCGATGATAGCCGTGTGTCAAAGGCGTACCCTGGTCATACCGGCAGTTTCATTGATGAACCATCCAAGACTATCAAAGCCGGTGTTCACGGGGTTCCTGGGGGCGAAAACATGGTAAGATTGTCCGACGGGAATGTGAGATACTTTACGGTTGAAGAGGCAAAGAGAATTCAATCATTCCCCGACGATTATTCAATCACCGGCTCATGGACTGAAAGCATGAGGCAACTTGGAAATGCAGTTCCAGTCCAGTTGGCCTATGTGGTCGGAAAATCTGTTGTGGATGCCATTATTTGATTATTAGTTATATTTGTGTTGTTAATATTGCACTTATGAAGAAGATTATGTTTTTGTGGGCAGTGGTGGCCCTGTGCTCCTGTCAGTTGGTTGACGTTGAGGTTGGGAATGGTAATTCTGTTGAGACTGTGATCAATGTTGGTGAGTTCGATTCCATTTCTTCCGGCTGCTCGCTGAGCATCGTTTACGCTCAGACGGAAGGGCAGCCTGGTGTGACGCTCACTTGCGATGAGAATCTTGCTGAGTACTACCGGATAGTTGTGGAAGATGGCACTCTTATAGTTGACACAAAGTACTTTGTGATGGTCAAGCCCCGGGTGAAGTCTTACCTGACGGTTCACTCTCCTTACATTGAAGACATTTCTATCTCCAGCTCCGGCAGTTGTCATATTACTACTCCTTTGACTTCTACTGATGAATTAGACCTCAGGGTTTCCGGAAGCGGGAACATTCACGCCGACGGAGATATTGAATGTCTGGAGTTCTCTTCTTCCGTTAGCGGCTCTGGTCACATTAATATTGCCGGCGTGCATGCGGATGAAGCCTGGTTCAGAGGAAGCGGCAGCGGCTCCACACATGTTGACCTCTTGACTGCGGACAGCATCACGGCGAGGGTAAGCGGAAGCGGCAGCATCAATCTTGTGTGCAAGGATGCCGGAAATATCGAAGCCTCGACCAGCGGAAGCGGCAGCGTACACCTCAGCGGCAACGCCCGTTCCCTGAACAGCAGCAGTTCCGGCAGTGGCCGTGTCGACTACAAAAATCTGAAACTCGGGCAGTAGGTCCTATACTATTCACAATAAACGTTTCATACTTATGCGCCTCCAAGAAGAAGCCGCACGCTGCCTGTTATGCGCAGATGCCCCCTGCAGCAAAGCCTGCAAGAATGCCGATCCAGCCAGAGCCATCCGCGCTATACGCTTTGGCAATGAAACCATAGCCCGCCAATGGGTTGCCCAGACCGATGAGGACGAGCTGGGGGCTGCAGAAAAAGCCTGTATCCACTATGACCGTCCCATCCGAATCCGCGAGATAGTAAAGGCGTTGCCCGTCATGGCAAACTACGATAAGCCGTCGCTTGCCATCGATTTCTGCGGCATTCGTTGCGAGAATCCCTTCTTCCTGGCGTCCTCGGCTGTGTGCACCAACTACGAGATGGTGGCCCGTGCTTTCGAGGCTGGCTGGGCGGGCGTGTTTTACAAGACCATCTGCCTGCAGGAAATCAGGGAAGTGTCTCCGCGCTTTGACGCCGTCCGCAACGATGCCGACAGCAGTTTTATCGGCTTCCGTAATATGGAACAACTGAGCGAGAATCCGGTAGAAATGGACTTCGATATCCTCAAACGGCTCAAGCAGAACTATCCTTCAAAGGTAGTCATTGCCTCCATCATGGGCCAGCAGGAAGAAGACTGGATCAAGCTGGCAAAGATGGCCGAGCAGGCTGGCTGCGATGCCGTTGAGCTGAACTTCTCTTGCCCTCAGATGCGTCTGACTGGCATGGGCTCAGACGTTGGCCAGGACCCGGAGCTGGTAACTTTCTTCACCGCCTGCGTAAAGAAGAGCGTAAAGATCCCCGTCATCCCCAAGATGACGCCTAACATCGCCCACATTTCCGAACCTGCCATGGCGGCAGTTTTGGGTGGAGCTGATGCATTATCGGCCATCAATACAATCAAGAGCGTGACGCTTGGTGAGGGGTCGGAGGTGAATGGCTGCCAGACGGGCTCCGGCTATTCCGGCAAGGCAGTCAAGCCCATCGCCCTTCGCCACATCCTGGCCATGGTTAAGAACCCCATTATCAGCCACAAAGAACTCAGCGGCGTGGGAGGCATCGAGACATGGCGGGATGCGCTGGAATTCATCCAGCTGGGATGCCGCAATGTGCAGGTGTGCACCTCCGTGATGCAGTATGGCTACCGCATCATCGACGACATGATCTCTGGCCTGCAGAACTATATGGCCCAGCGGGGCGTCGGCAGCCTTGCTGAGTTGGTTGGCGAACTTTTGCCGAAGTTCTGCCTCCCGCACGATCTGGACCGCGACACCATTGTCTATCCTAAGATGGACCGGGAAAAGTGCATCGGCTGCGGCCGCTGCTACACCTCCTGCATGGACGGCGGTCATCAGGCCATTTCGTTCGGAGAAGACCGCCAGCCTCGCGTCAACGGCTCCAAGTGCGTGGGCTGTCTCCTCTGCCGCCTGGTTTGCCCCACCGGCGCCATCAGCCTGTCAAAAAGGATTCAGAAAAGTTTTTAAAAACGAGGCTCGGCGATAATGCCGAGCCTCATCCGTTCCGTGGAGCATAGGACTCCATTTTCAAGAACAATAATATTCAAAAATAGTTTTATAA
>CAMKAJ010000022.1 GCA_946410455.1 uncultured Bacteroidales bacterium | reverse complement strand
AGCGGCGGGATGTGGAGAGCGAAGTCCGCCGGGCCATTCAGGACCGTGACGGAGCCGCCACGGCTTACCAGCAGGCCCAGCGCAAGGCTGAGGTGCAGGCCGAGGCCTACACGCTGAATCTGAAGAAACTGGAACAGGGGCTGATTTCTCCGCTGGAATTCCAGACGGCCAATAACAATTTCCTCAAGGCCCAGGCCGATGAGATGAACAGTCTGTTCAAGTACCTCATCAAACAGGCGGTGGTGCGCTATTATAACGGAGTGGAATACATCAATCAGTAGAATAATACAAACACTATGGATAAGATTATCGAAAAGAAAACAGGTTGGCGAGTAGCCTTTACGAAGAAGGCGCTGCCGTGGTGGCTGGGAGCCCTGCTGCTGGTGTTTGTGATTTACCTGATTGCAAGGCCCAACAACAAGACCCTGCGGGTGGACAAGGACACTGTAACCATCTCCAGTGCCGTGAAGGGCGAATTCAATGACTATATCCGCATCAGCGGCCGCGTGCAGCCCATGACCACCATCCAGTTGAGTCCCCAGGAAGGCGGCATCGTGGAGCGTATCCTCATCGAGGAAGGCTCCCCAGTCAAAGCCGGCGATGCTATCCTTATCCTCAACAACGACAACCTGGACCTCCAGATCCTAAACTCCGAAGCCGAGCTGGCCGAGAAGGAAAACATTCTGCGTAACACGCAGATCCAGATGGAGCAGCAGAAGCTGGATGTACGCCAGAATGTGCTGGAGTATGGCATCCAGGTAGACCGCCTCAAGCGTGCCTATGAGCAGCAAAAAGCGCTCTATGAGGACAAACTCATCGCCAAGGAAGATTATCTGAAGGCCGAGGAGGATTACCGGCTGGCTCTGCAGAAGTATGAATTGATTCGTGAACGCTCAAAGCAAGATAGTCTGTATAGAGGCACCCAGATTGACCGCATGGAAGAAAGCCTGGACAACATGCTGCTGAACATGCAGATGATCCGCAAGCGTAAGAGCAACCTCATCGTGAAAGCCCCCATCGACGGCGAACTGGGCCTGCTGGACGTTGTGCTTGGCCAGAGCATCGCCAGCGGCACCAAGATTGGGCAAATCAATAGTGTAGGCACCTACAAGGTGGAAGCCCAGATTGACGAACACTATATTGACCGTGTGGTCGAAGGCCTGCAGGCCACCTTCGAGCGCCAGGGCGAAACCTTCTCGACCGTCATCCGCAAGGTTTATCCGGAAGTAAGAGAAGGCAAGTTCAAAGCCGATTTCAAATTCGACGGCGAGCAGCCCGACAATATCCGCTCCGGCCAGACCTACTACCTGAACCTCCAGCTGGGCCAGCCCGAGGAAGCCGTCATCATTCCCCGCGGCACCTTCTACCAGAAAACCGGTGGAAAATGGATATACGTTGTTAACAAAGAGGGCACCAAGGCCGTCAAAAGAGAGATACGCATAGGCCGCCAGAATCCCCAGTATTACGAGGTACTGGAAGGCCTGGAGCCCGGCGAAAAGGTCATTACCTCTGGGTATGAAACTTACGGTGATAGTGATGTGTTAGTGTTTTAAGCGATGAAGATATTCAGAAAGACGGGCGTTTCGACGCTGATTAACATCCTGGGTATGAGCGTGGCGTTTGCCGCTGCGATGATCCTGATGGTGCAGGTGAAGTGGGATGCCACCTACGACAAGAACTTCGAAGGGCACGAGCAAGTGTTCCGGATGGAGAACAACTGGATGGATGACGGGCTTTTTAACACAGGTATATGCCGGCCTGTCATCGAACTGATTCGGACGGCCAGCCCGAACATAGAGGCCGTTGGAACCCTGCAAGATATAGGGCAGCAGGTCTTTTACAAAGAGGGTGACAAGGAGTCAGCCATAACCATTCCTTCCGTGCAGGTGGACAGTGCTCTGCTCTCCGTTTTCCCCTTCGAATGGGTGGAAGGCTCGGCGAAGGAATTCACTACCAGAGGAACTGCCATTCTCAATGAGGCCTTTGCCGAGATGATTTTTGGTGAAGAGAGCGCCATTGGCAAATTGCTTTTGATGGATGACAGCTACCAATGCCGCATCGTTGGAGTCTTCAAAAACTCGCCCCGCAATTATAGCATGCACTATGGCATCATTTTGAATATGGGAGACTGGCTCTTGCACGATGGAAACGAATGGTCTTTTATCGCTTATTTAAAACTGAATGATCCCTCTCAAGTTCGGGAAACTGAATCCGCCATTTTGGATGTACTGGAGCCGGATTTATTTGCAGGATCCTCCGATGAAGAGATTGCAAAATATCGCAATGGATTCCGCATCAGCAACCTGCACGACGCCCACTTTGAACGTGACGTTCGCGCAGGTATTGCCAGTGCAAATAAGTCCATCATGATCACGCTGGCGGCCATTGCCATCCTGCTAATTCTCATTGCCATCATCAACTTTATCAATTTCGCCTTCGCAGAGATTCCGTTCCGGATTAAAAACATCAATACCAGGAAAGTCCTGGGCGAAGGGCGAGGTTCGCTCATCGGCAGGCAACTGCTGAATGCAGGACTTATAGCGCTTGTGGCTTTTGGCCTTGCCTGCCTGATTGTTCACGTGGTGTCAGGAACGTCCTGGGCATCGTACGTATCGAATTCCCTTGCCCTGAAGGATAATACCGGCATTCTTGCCATTACGCTGGGTATAGCGCTTCTTTCTGCCGTTGCGGCGGGAATTGCACCTGCGTTGTATTCTACTTCTCAGCCTGCCGCATTGGTGCTGAAAGGCTCATACGGGACCAGCGTGAAAGGCCGAAGCCTCCGCAATGCCCTGGTAGCCCTGCAATTCATCCTTTCGTTTGTGTTCATATTGATGGCTCTGTATGTGAATGTCCAGACCAAGTTTATGGCAGGTAAGGATATGGGATTCTCGCAAGAGAATATCCTTCAGGTGTGGTGCGGCCAGCATGCCGGTGGGGCGCACGATGCAGTGCATGACAAACTGCTTCAGAACCCGTCCATCGTGGATGTGACCTTTGCCGATAACCTGATTGTATCCGACCATAAGATGGGTTGGGGTCGTACCGGAGATGACGGAAAGCAGGTGTTTATGGAAGTGCTTCCGGTTACGGACGACTTTGTGAGTTTCTTCGGTCTGCAAATAGTGGACGGACGGGATTTCCAGGAGTCCGATAATCAGAGCCGTACCGGGTGCTTCATCGCCAACGAAACTTTTATCCATAGTTTTCCTCAGTATCACGTGGGCAGTTTCATGGGCGGTCATGTAGATGATACGGAGATTGTGGGCATCGTGAAGGACTTCAATTTCAAGAGCCTGAAGCATCCGATGGGACCGCTGGTGCTCTATAACTGGGGGAAGACACAATGGAGGAATTTCAGTGTGATGTACGTAAAAACAGCTCCCGGCGCCAGTTTTAAGGAGGTTTCGGACTATATCAAGGAGGTCGTCTGTACGTATGACCCTACCCGTCAACCGGACCAAGTGAACGTGCGTCATCTGGACGAATGGATTGAGAATATGTACCAGAGCGAGCAGTCGCTCGGGAAACTCATCACCATCGCCTCCTTCGTGGCGCTGCTAATCGCCATCATCGGTATCATCGGCCTGGTGTTCTTTGAAACGCAGTTCCTGAAGAAGGAGATTGCCGTACGGCGAGTCAACGGCGCTACTGTGGGGAGCATCCTGAAGATGATTAATAAGAAGTATCTGGTGATGGCTGGAGTCAGCTTCGCTGTAGCCGCTCCATTCGCGTACTGGATTATGTCGGTATGGCGCAAGGGCTTTGCCTACCAGGCACCCATCCCCGTGTGGATATTCCTGGTGGCGCTGTTGCTGGTAGCGGCGATTACCATGGCAGTGGTGACGCTCCAGAGTTGGAGGGCGGCCAATGCAAATCCGGTTGAATCATTAAAGAACGAATAGAATAAACAAATTAAATATCAAACAATTATGATTACTGTTAGCAATCTTTGCAAAGTCTTCCGTACGGAAGAAATCGAGACCACTGCTCTCAATGGTGTTTCCTTCGAAATCAAGGACGGCGAGTTCGTCGCCATCATGGGCCCCTCGGGCTGCGGCAAATCGACGCTCCTGAACATCCTGGGCCTGCTGGACAATCCGACGAGCGGCAGCTACAAGCTGCTGGATACGGAGGTGGCGAACCTCAAGGAAAAGGAGCGCACGAAGTTCCGCAAGGGAAACATCGGCTTTGTGTTCCAGAGCTTCAACCTCATCGATGAGCTCAACGTGTATGAGAACATCGAGCTGCCGCTGCGCTACCTGAACATCAGCGCCGCTGAGCGCAAGCAGAAGGTCACGGACATCATGAAGCGGATGGCCATCAGCCACCGCGCGAACCATTTCCCGCAGCAACTCTCAGGCGGCCAGCAGCAGCGCGTGGCCATTGCCCGTGCCGTCGTCGCCGGCCCGAAACTGATCCTCGCGGATGAGCCCACCGGTAACCTCGATTCCAAGAACGGCAAGGAAGTGATGGACCTCCTAAAGGAACTCAATGCCGAAGGCACGACGATCGTGATGGTGACGCACAGCCAGAAAGACGCAGCCCAGGCACAGCGGACGATTGACCTGTTTGACGGTCAGATTGTGAGCGATGTCAAGAATGAGCTGTAAAAAGATGCCCGGTCGGGGCCGGGCATGACGTTGAGATTTGGGAAAGCCCCTTGCAGATCCTTTTCATTTAGAGTGTAGTTAGAAAACAAATCATACAAGGGGCCCACCCTTTTGGTAGTGCAAAGATATGAAGAAAAACTCAGATATTCTAATCAAGGTCCTGTCCCTGGGCGTGGGGCTGGCCGTGGGCATCGTGCTCATTGCCAAGGTGTTCTTCGAACTGAGTTACGACAGCTTCTACAAGGACATCGACAGGGTCTACACCATTAATACCTGGTACTCGCACCAAGGAGAGGAGAAAGATTATGGCCAGGTGAGCGGCGCTGTTGCCGTGGGCTTTATGGATGAAGTGCCAGGCGTTGAGGCTGGCACCCGCACCACATATGTGTTCAACGGAAATACCTATCTGGATGAAAATGGCAATAAATTGTCTGGTACCCTTGTCTGTGCCGACACCTGCTTCTTCCAGGTCTTTGACCGGCCGATTCTGGCCGGTGATCCCGTAAAGGTGCTGGGCAAATGGGGCTCGGTGTTGGTGAACCGGAGCTTCGCCGAAAAGATGGGCGGCGTACAGGAGTGCATCGGCAAGCAGATATGCAATGCAGATATGGACGGGCTGAAGCTGACCATTGAAGGTGTTTTCGAGGATTTCCCCGAGAACGGCAGTCTGGACTACGACATCCTACTTTCGATGGACACCTACGGCAAGAATAGCACGGACAACTGGCTGGGCAATGACCGGTATAAAGGCTATGTAAAACTGATGCCGGGTGTGGACCCGAACACCCTTACGGATGCCATCCGGAAGATGCAGGAAGCCCACCAGCCGCTGGAGCGGATTGAGGCACAGGGAACCAGCTTGCGATACTTCCTGAAACCGTTCAGCACGCTGCACACGTCCGATCCGGAAGTGAGGTCGCAGGTGATTCTGCTTTCGATTGTGGCGGCGCTGCTGATTCTGATTTCCCTGCTGAACTACATCCTGATTGTGATTTCTTCGATGGTGAAGCGCTCCAAGGAAGTGGGCGTGCGCAAATGCTATGGCGCGGAAGGAAAGCACATCTATGGAATGCTTACCAAAGAGGCGCTGCTGCACATTGTGCTCTCTCTGGCGCTAGCGGCGGCCATCATCTTCGCCGGCCGGAGCATCGTGGAAAACCTGCTGGGCGTGCCTTTCCAGACGCTGCTGGTACCGCAGAGCATTATGGCCATCGTAGCCGTAATCCTGCTGGTACTGGTCATCTCGATTGTCGTTCCGGCCGAACTGTACCAGCGAGTTCCGGTGTATGCGGCGCTGAAGAACTATACGGAGAATTCCCGCAACTGGAAACTGGGACTGTTGGGTGTGCAAGTACTCATCAACGTGTTCCTGGTTGTGATGATGCTCATCATTGGCCGACAGTATCAGAAGGTATCCAACGCCGATACGGGTTACGACTACAAGAATCTGTACTACTTTGATATGTTCGATGGAGACCGTCAGGCGCTGACCAGGGCACATCAGACACTCAAAAGCCTCCCGGAGGTCACCGGCGTTGCTGCCAGTTATAATCTTCCCTTCGAAGGCTCCAACGGCGACAATGTTTATCTGCCTAATGATGACCGGGAACTATTCAACATTGCCGACCAGTATGAATGCTTCCCGGATTTCTATGACCTGATGGGAATTCAATTCCTGGAGGGCCGCGCGCCAAGAGATTCATCCGAAATTGTAGTGGATGAGAAGTTTGTGACCAGGATGGCTGAGTTCACGGATTGGAGCGACGGTGCTGTAGGCAAGCAGGTGTTCATTACCGGCCACGACCGTTCGGACGATACTGGAAGACGTTATTTCACCATTTCCGGTGTCTACAAGAGCTACTTGATCGGCAACCTTACCGGCGTGGATCCGCGCCCCAGCGCACTGTTCTATGGCGAAATTGGCTCGATGAGTTCCTGGATGCCGCATACCTTCTTCAAGGTAAGGCCTGAGGCACTGCCGAAGGTGCGCCAAGCGCTGGAGCAGGCCTTGGAGGGCCGGGAAATCAACATCCTGTCTTATGAGGAGCAGATGCGGGCGGCTTATGCCGACAGCAAGAAGATGCGGAACACAATGGCCATCGGCGCTGTGTTCAGCCTGCTGATCGCACTACTTGGTCTCATCGGCTTCATCCGGGACGAAAGTTTGCGCCGCTCCAAGGAGATGGCTGTCCGGAAGATCAACGGTGCCACCACCCGAGACATCCTGAGCGTCTTTGCCGTGGATATCCTGAAGCTGTCCGGAGTGATGGCCGTGATAGCCTGCATCGGTGCCTTCTTCGTGGCTCGCAAGTGGCTGGAGCAGTTTGCCGAAAAGGTGTCCCTGAGTCCGCTGTATTTCATCGGTGGGGCGCTGTTGGTACTGCTTATTGTCCTTGGCGTGGTGGTACTGAACTGCCTAAAGATTGCCCGGGCGAATCCGGTGGAATCGTTGAAGAACGAGTAATAATTAGTCTTTATGCAGATCCCAGCCCATACGTTTGGCCAGATCCTTGGCAAAGGCGACATCCTTCTGAAGAAGGGTGAGTTGGAGCGTATCCCGGGTACCGTAGCGTGGGCCTTCCGGCTCCATAAGCATGGCCGGTTCCGCTTGTTCTGCGCTGTATCCTGTTACCAGGGAACCGGGCTCCACCCAGGGATGCTTGACGGCCTCTGCCAGTGCGCGTTTGACAAAGGCATTGATGGAAATGCCTGCCTCTGCCGCCAGGTTGGCGATTTCGCGATGGAGACAGGGGGCAACGCGGACATTAAAGGCTCCGGAATAACTCTTTTCCGGCTTGCAATTATGTTCTTCACAAAAGATAAGATAATCCTCCACGGCTTCGTGGAAAGCGGAAGTCAATTCCTGGACGGATTCTCCTTCGTAATTAACGAGATCGTCAATTCCTTCCAGTTTTCCGTAAAAAACTTTATCTGGTTCACTATAGGCGACAGAGCCAATGTAACCTTTGTATTTTAATGTATTCATATTAGATATTCCCGTTTCTAATTAATTTTTCAATGATATCTTTTAGGGCATACGTCTTTAAAATATTCCCCGGATGGGGTTTGTGCAGTAAGATCTTTCGTTTCTGTTCATCGATGAACATGACTCTTGATCCGGAAGTTTTTCCCTTTTTGGATTTCGTATACCCGAACAAGGTTAACAATCGCTCAGCTTCTTCAAATGTGAAGTCTGTTGGCAGGCGTTTTAATCGTTCTATTAGTTTTTCTTTCGTTCCCATATGCAAAAGTAACTAAATTTTAGTTACAAAACAAGAAAAAGAATGAAAAGTTACCTGAAATTCCTCTCCCGCAACAAGTTGTACACCGCCATCGAGGCGGTGGGGTTGGCCATTAGCCTGGCTTTCGTGATTATCATCGGCAGTTATGTATGGCAGCAATATGCCGTGACGCGGGAGAATCCGGACCGGGAGCGGATTTATGTACCTGGATTACCGATGTTTCCGGCACTTACCTATGGTTTCCCGGATGCCATCGGGGACATTCCGGAAATCGAGTCCGTTTCCAGGATGTGCAATGTAGTGGTACATCCAGTCATTCGGGGAGAGAATACGGAGGCAGAAAGCGTTGGCGTAGAACCGGAGTTCTTTGAGATATGTCCTCAGTTCCGCTTTGTGGAAGGCTCCGCAGATGTGCTTTCAGCTCCTTCCAATGTGATTCTTACCGCCTCCTTTGCGGGCAAGCATGATCTTTCGGTAGGTGAGCCCCTTGAAATCAGCGGGGACAGTTATATTGTCGGTGCCATACTGGAGGACCTGAAGGGAACGGTCATCAAGCCGTACGACATCTTCATGAACGCAGCTATCTACAAGGATAATTGGCAGCCTTTTGACAACTACGGTAGTACCATAACGTTGGTCAAGGTCCGTCCTGGAACTGATAGGAACGTTCTCTATGAAAAACTGGAAGCCGTCTGCAAGGATGTATATTCAAGTATCTATGGGCAATCTTTCTTTGAACATCTGGAACTCTCTCGATATGATGAATTGTTTTTCAAGGAGACGGAGGGATTTTTCAGACATGGAGACAAAGCGACACTCAGAATTCTGATGCTGGTTGGGCTTCTGCTCCTTCTTTCGGCCATTCTGAACTACATCAACCTGTCTGTCGCACTCACCGGAAAGAGGGCAAAGGAAATGGCCGTGAGGCAATTGTCCGGAGCATCAAGGGCCGGCATTATCTGGAAGTACGTGGCCGAATCCATCGCGTTTACCGCAGTATGCTTTGCGGCCGGTCTATTGCTTGCGGAAGCCTTCTGCCCGGCTATGAATGCGCTTTTGAACAATCCGGATATCCCGATTAAAGTCATTTGGTCTCCGGGTTATATCGTGGCATATATCGTCATCATTCTGCTTGTGGGAGCGCTCTGTGGCATTTTCCCGGCCATGATGGCAGGCCGCTACAAACCCGTGGACGTTATGAAAGGGGGATACCGGCGCAAGAGCAAGATGGTTTTCAGCAAGGTATTCATTGTTCTGCAAAACGCCCTGGCGGTGATCTTGATTGCGCTGGCCATCACGATGGAGGCGCAGATGCGAAAGACACAGGAGCGGCCGATGAACTGCAACATCGATGACATCTTCTTCCTCAAGGATTTTTCCGGCGAAGACGATACGCCTTTGAAAGATGCCCTTGAGGCGCTCCCTTGCGTAAGACGAATCGGAAGGAGTTCGGGCGTTCCCGGCAGTATCAATATGGGCCAGTACAGCACTACCCGGGATGGTCAGGATATCCTCTATAAACTGATCAGGCTGGACAGCACCGCTTTTTCAATGTTCAGATTTGAGATTCTGGAGGACTTTCATGCGCCACAGTTCAACAGCGTATGGTTCTCGGACAAGAGTTATGCCGCTACCGGTTTCGATACGGACTATCACGACATCAGTGGCACGCTGAGCCGCCGGACGAAAGGATGCGAACAAGTTGCCGGCGTTTTCAAATCTTTCCCGACGAACAATGCCAATATTGGGGAAGAAGACTATGCCATCGTTTCGCTGATGCGTTCCGAGGACATTCCTTTCGCTGGTTGGGTCATAGAAACCACACCGGACAGGAAAGAGGCGAAAGCGCAGATCATGGAAACTTACGAAAACTACATAAAGGGCAAGCAGATTTACGGTAGCCTGGCCTTCTGGATTGACGAGAATATTGCAGAGGATTGGAAGCCTGCCCGCAACAATATGAGACTGGTGGAGATATTCATGCTCCTGTCCATTATCATCGCCCTGCTGGGGCTGGTGGCCATGAGCACGTATTATGCCGATGAGAAATCCCGCGACATCGCCGTCCGGAAGGTCTTCGGCGGCACGGTTGACTCCGAAGCCAGGAGAACAATCCGGGACTACATGGTGCTCGTTGGCATCGCCTGTATTATCGGCATTCCGATTGCGGTCTATGCCGCGCAGGAATACCTCAAAGATTTCATTTACAGGCTGGAGGGATATTGGTGGCTATTCGTGGTGGCCGTGCTGCTCACCGGGCTTATCGCCTTTGCCTCCGTTATCTGGCAGGTGCTCAAGGCCGCGAAGACGAATCCGGCGGTAGAGTTAAAGAAGGAGTAGATTATGATACTAAAGAATCTCAAAAGCCTGATACGTCGATATCCTGCGGCGGTGATACTGAACTTTACGGGCCTGGTGGCTGCATTCGTGGCGTTTGCACTCATCTTCCTGCAGGCGGATTATGAACTGTCGTTCGACAAATGTCATCCCACAGCGGACCGGGTGTTCCGGGCCGATAAGAAGGGCGATGAATCGCTTTTCCGGAACATCTTCCCGAGGGGCTTTGCCGATGATATCATCGTTTCATCGGCCCACATTGAGGCGGGATGCACCGTGATGCCTTTTATGGGAGAAATCTATTTCTCCGTGGCAAGGGATGGCAGCGTACCGTCCGGATACAAGCGGGAACTTCTCTTCGTGTCGGAAGGATTCATCGATGTCTTCGGCATCAAAATGGTTGAGGGTGATTCCCACGCATTGGAGGGGCCCAATTCCGTGATTATTCCCCGGTCCCTGGCGGAGAATCTGTTCCCCGGGGAGCCAGCGCTGGGCAAACTGCTGAAGACGGATGCCAAGTATATGGAACTGCCACGGGAAGTCACCGTGACGGGTGTTTACGAGGACTTCCCGTCCAATACGCAGTTGGGCAACGACCTGTATCTGACCATCGGAGATGTACAGAAAGGCTCCTACGGCGGCGCCAATTTCATCTGCTACTTGCTGCTGGATGATGCCGGCAGTGCCGAGGCTGTGGCCGATGAATTCAACAGCCATTTTGATTTTGCGCCTCACGGGGACTGGCTTACGCCCATCGAACTAGTGCCGCTGACAAGCATCTATTTCCGGAACGAGGGGAACGTCTATAAAAGCGGCAGCCGTTCGCAGCTGCTTCTGCTGATTGCTATCGCCATCCTGATCCTGGCCATCGGCCTCATCAATTTCACGAACTTCTATGTGGCGCTGACTCCGCTGCGCATCCGGAATATCAATCTGCAGAAGATTCTGGGCTCCTCCACGGCACGCTTGCGGGCACTGGTGGTGGCTGAAGCTGTGATTTGGTGCATCTGCGCCTTTGCGGTGGCCGCCCTGCTGCTGGGACCGGTATCTGAGGCGCTGGCTACACAAGGCGTTCTGATGCAGCCATTTACGTTCAGTAAGCATTGGGGGCTTCTGGTGTTCGTCGGAACAGTGGCTCTGGCCACAGGCATCATTGCCGGCATCTGGCCGGGCATTTATTCCACTTCCGGGCAGCCGGCGCTTATCCTCCGGGGAAACTACGGGCTGTCGCAGTCTGGAAAGACGCTGCGCTCGGTGCTGGTGGGCGTGCAGTTTGTTGTCTCCATCGCCCTGCTTGTGTTCGTCTTCTTCGTGCAGCGCCAGAGCCGCTTCATGAAGGAATATCCATGTGGATACGATAAAAATAACCTGGCGGTGGTGAATATCGGCGGAGAGAACGGCCGCGAAAAGGCAGACTGGCTGCGGGAAAGGCTGTGTTCGCTTCCGGAGGTGAAGGATGTGGCCTATGCGAACGATTTGATTGGCGGCTCAGATGCCTATTCCACCGAGGGCGCCGATTTCGGTAATGGACAGGTGTCGATGAGTATGATTTACTGCAGTTGGAACCTGCCGAAAGTACTTGGGCTGGAGCTGCTGGAAGGCCGTGATTTCAATGAAGGCGAGTTCGGCCCGATCCTGTTCACCCAGGACTTGAAGGCACACGGCGCAGAAATGAAGGTATATGCCGATGAATTTGGTGACGGGTCGCCGATTGTCGGCTTCATCAATAATGTAAATATCACCTCCATGCGTAAAGCCGATTCTCCGGTAGCATTCCAGGTACACACCCGGAAGGCGCGCTCGATGCCGTTTGCCTATATCCGGCTGACGGAAGGAGCCGACCGCTTTGCTGCCGTTGACAAGATCCAGACCGTCCTGACGGAGATGGACCCGACGATACCTTACGAGGTGCAGTTCTATGATGCCATCGGCAAGAATCTCTACAGCGGCGAAGAGCGGTTGAGGCTGGCCGTGTGGCTGTTCTCCCTGCTGGCGGTGCTGCTGTCGCTGGTGGGCATCTGGGGCCAGGTGCTGATGGATGTGCAGTACAAGCGGACGGAGATTTCCATCAAACGGGTGATGGGTGCTGAGATTCCCCAGATTACTTCGGAGGGTCTGTGGATCTACCTGCGGACGGTGGCTATCTGTTATGTGATAGCTGCGCCGATCGGCTGGCTGATTGTGCGGTACTACCTGCAGCAGTTCTCGCACCGCGTGGGCTTCTCGCTGGGCGTGTTTGCCCTGACGCTTATCATTGTGGCGGCACTGTGCGCCCTGGTTGTGCTGTCGCACTATCTGCGGGCGGCCAGGATGAATCCGGCCGAGGTGCTGAAGAAAGATTGAGTTGGCTTCATAAGCATAGTTAACCGACGCCAAGCCGAGTGCAATCAAGCTTGCTTGAATTGCCGAGGCGCGAAGGAGGAAAAGCCCGTCAAGGGCTTAAACATAAATTCTTTCTATCCGGATGCCAGGCGGGGCCTGTGAAGGTCCTGCCTGGTGGAAGGAGAAAAAAAGGTTATCTTTGCAAGCAGTATTTCGGCCTTGTGTGTGTTTAATAAGAAAAAGAAAACGAAAGCAATGAAGATTCTGAAAACAATGATTTGTGCGGTGATGCTGGTGGCAGGGCTGTACGGTTGTGAGAAACTTGATATGAACAAACTGGAGGGCACCTGGTCTGAGCAGTATGATCCCGCGGTCTTTGCGATGGACGGCTCCGTGGAATACACCTTTGACGGGAACAACCGCTATCAGATGCACGTTTATGACGCGCTGAGCGGCGAGTCTCACGACTACAGCGGCAGCTATGCCATAGACCTAATCAATAAGGGCACCATCACGATTAATCCACAGATGTCGGACTACAGCAACGTCACTTATACGTTGGTCAAGTTGACGTCAAAGGAGATGGTCTGGCAGAAGGAAGGGACGACGTATTCCGTGGGGACGTGGGGGTCTGACTATCGGCATTTTGTGAGGGTCAAGTAGATCCTTGACGATTATACAGAGAATGAAAGCTGCCGTCATCCTGAATTGGGGTGGCGGCAGTGATTATCATTAGCAGTAAAGAATCAATCTTCTTTCTGGTTCTCCAGGCGCAATTTTGCTTGTGCGATTTCCTTCTGAAGCTGGGCTCTCAGGATATCTTTGTCTGGCAGTTCTGTGTAATACTGTGCCACTTGAATACCGGCATCACCCAGCTGCAACAGTTGTATCTGTTCATTATTGCCGGCAGCGCAGAGCAGCAAACCAAGTGGGCTTTCTTCTCCAGGTTGACGCTCATTTTTGTCGAGCCAGCGGAGGTACAGTTCCATCTGCCCTTTATAAGCAGCCTGAAACTTGGTTCTCTTCAGGTCTATGGCCACAAGACGGTGCAGTTTTCTATGATAGAAAAGCAAATCCAGATAGAAGTCTTCTCCATCAATGATGATTCTCTTCTGCCTGTCCACGAACGAGAAACCGTTGCCCAACTCCATCAGGAATTGCTGCATTCCACTGATAATCATATCTTCCAGTTTCTTCTCGCTATAGTATCCTTTCAGACCGGTGAAATCCAGGAAATAGGGGCTCTTGAATACCAGGTCTGGAGAAATTGCCCCACCCTGCCTGACCGTGGACAGTTCTGTTTTTATAACGTCTTCTGGCTTCCGGCTAATCAGAGTCCTCTCATAAAGCATAGCGTCCATCTGACTCCGAAGTTGCCTGACACTCCACCGCTCATTGGCGGCCATCGTGATATAAAACTCTCGGGCAAGTGCATCCTCGATAGGAAGGACCTCAAGGAATGCAGACCACGGCAATTGTGTCGACAGTTTTGACACAATCTCAAAATCCTCAAATTCCCGGGCAAACTGCATCATTCTCCGAATATTCCGGAGATTGAAATCCTTGCCGTAACGTTCCTGTAATTGTGTCGACAGCGTTGACACAATTGCTTTGCCGTATTCGGCTCTTTGATTCTGGAGGACTTCTTTATTGATGCGTTCCCCAATACTCCAGTACATCAACGTGAGTTCCCTATTGACATTGATGGCAACCCTTTGACGGGCGGCTTCGATAATATGACAAATGTCATTTAGCAATCCGTCAGGGGAACCGATGATAATATCATTTTGACTCATAAGCAAGTGTCTATTATTGTGAATCCAAGGATTCTATGCAAAGATAATCATTCTATTCATAACCTTTGGCACTTTTGGCATTATTGGCATTTTGGGGAGGTGCCGAAAGTGCCAAAAGTGCCAGTTGTGCCATAGGGGGTTATCGATAACGTTTCTCATAGAAGCCGTGGGTAATCTTCCGGAAAAGGCTGGTGGAAAGCCAGCGTTTGAAGGTTCTTTACGGCATTCTGTAGCGCTCGGCTATGACCAGGCGGGCGCGGTTGTTCTCATTGGCTGGCCACTGGTCGTTGATGAAAAAGACGCTTAACTGCTGGGAATCGTCCAGGGTGGCGGAACCGAGCAGTTCCGCCACCGTCATTAGAGTTTGTCTTTCTGTTGTTTCCATATCAATCGAAGTAGTTGTACTTGTCGATAATCTTGTCCACAACTTCCAACTGGTCTGCTTTGATGTATTTTTTGAGCATGTTGGGCGAGGAGTGTCCGGTGATCTTCATGATGTCATAAACATCCATTCCGGAGAGGTACATCAGGGTTGCGCCGGTGCGCCTGGCTGAGCTGGCAGCAGCGTCTCACATAATACATTATTCCGTCTTTGACAAAGCGGGCACCGGTCTTTCCTACAATTCCAATCTCAACACTCTGATTGGCGTATCCCTCCCCTGCTCAGGGTCTACGACGGTTTCCCCTGTAGGGACGAATCCGCATTTCTCCATTACGCGGCCGGAAGCAGGATTGTCGATGAAATGTCCGCTTATGAGCAACGGGATATCAGTACTACTTGTAGCTGACCGTGATTCATCCTGGGAAAAACCTCCACGTGGGCTTCCGGGCACAGCTTGAGCAGGTGTTCCACCTGCGGTTTGGCGACAAAAGCCTCTTTTGTACCGTACCAGAAATGGATATCGTCCCCGTGGATGGACTCAAGCTTATTGGTGTAAACGTCCTTGTATCCGTCCCGTACGGCTTTGCCTTTACCGTATGGCCACACCTTCTTGCATTCATCCAGCAGTACGTCGAAGTAATGCGAATGAAACACCCACTTCCAGAAGCCCGTCCAATGGTAGCAGGTCCAAACATTGAAGCTCTGATAGTATCGCAGCGGATCAACGCTCCATTTAGGCAAAGGCAGCAGCGGCGCTGCGTCCATGATGGCATGATCGATGATAATCTCGTTCCGCTCCAGAATCCTCGACAGAATCTTGCCGCCCAGTGACAGGCCGTACGCAACGTCCAGGTGGCCGCTCAGGCCGCCGCTCTGGCATATTATGCCCTCCTGCCGGACTTCATAAACAGTTACGGCAGGGGCTTCATATATAAAAAGTGTTTTCTTTTCCATGAACTTGTTTTCTAACTAATCACAAAGACAAGAATAATAACTACACGCCCAACCGGCACTGAGATTTGGCCCTCAGCAAACAAAGCGCTATATTTGCGTGAACTAAGCACTTGTTATTATTATGATCCTCTTCAGATGCGATTACGCCGAAGGCGCGCAACCCGAAATCCTCAAACGCCTCGCTGAAACCAACTTCGAACAGCTCGACGGCTACGGCAGCGACCCATATACCGAAAGCGCCAAGCGGAAGATTCTCGAGGCTTGCGCCTGCCCCGGCGGAGAGGTCCATTTCCTAGTAGGCGGCACGCAGACCAACGCCACCGTCATTGCCGCCCTGCTTCGAGACTATGAAGGCGCGGTCGCTGTCCAGACAGGCCACATAAACGTTCATGAAGCCGGCGCCGTTGAATACACCGGCCACAAAGTCATGACGCTCCCCCAGCATCAGGGCAAGATGGACGCCGACGAGCTGGAAGCCTTCCTCGCCGCCAGCGACGCCGACGTGAACAAGGACCACATGGTCTGGCCCGGCCTCGTCTACATCTCCCTTCCCACCGAATACGGAACCATCTACAGCCGCGCGGAACTCGCCGGCCTGCAAGCGGTTGCCCATAAGTACGGACTGCCGCTATTCATCGACGGCGCCCGCCTGGGCTACGCCCTTGCAAGTCCGGCCTGCGACTACACCCTCCAGGACCTGAAGGACCTCTGCGACGTGTTTTACATCGGCGGCACCAAAGTCGGAGCACTGTGCGGCGAAGCCGTCGTCTTCCCGAACAAGGCGCCGAAGCACTTCTTCACCACCGTCAAGCAACACGGCGCCCTCCTGGCTAAGGGCCGCCTCCTGGGCGTTCAGTTCGACACCCTCTTCACGGATAAGCTCTACGGCCGCATTGCGGCTAACGCCATCGACCGCGCGCAGGATATGATTGCCGTCCTCAAGGAGAAAGGCATTCCCTTCTTCCTGGAAACGCCTACCAATCAGCAGTTTGTAATCCTGGAGAACAAGCAGTTGGAAGCCCTCTCCGCCCAGGTTGGCTTTGACATCTGGGAGCCATTCGATGCGGATCACACCGTCGTCCGCTTCGCCACCTCCTGGGCAACTACCCCGGAGCAGATCCAGCGCCTGCGGGAGATGCTATCTGTATTCATAAGTCAATAAGGAAGAGAAGAAAGGTGATGATGGACCAGATCAAGCAGGCGCTTGCAATTGTCGGGACAGTTGGAGGCAATCACCATAGAGGGAACATACAGGATACGGCCGCCGTGCTGGATGGCGTAAAAGATCTCTCGCTTGATAATAACCCGCACGCAACAATATTTAACATTTCTGGCACAAACTCTTTATTTGCGCCATATTTGTTATAGTTTTGCGATGTAAAAATGCTGTACGATGGCCACGGGAAGGCTGGTCAAGATTGGATGGGGAGAATATGCCATTCCGGAAGGGACAAAGCCGCGTTTCCTGGTGCGTCCGAGGGAAGAGGCGCTGGGGATCGGACGGGCGCTGAAGGAGCGCTATCCGCTGGTGGATTTCTGCATCTGGGACTCTTTCTGCGTGGTGCCGTTCATGTTGCACGTCCCCAACGTGAATATCACCGTGGTGGATGTTGAACGGGACCTGGAGTCCACGTTCTTCGACGCCCTCAAGGAAATGTACCCCGGCCACAGCGTCCTGCCGCATCCCACCAAAGAAGAATTCTATTGGAATGAGGAAGAATATTAGGGGTTTAACTACCTGAAAATAAGCAATTTAAGCGCATTGGGTACGGTTTTTACAGACCGTGCCCGATGGCATTTTATGGCATTCTATCGCATCCTGTCGAATTAAAAACGTACACAAAAACAGACACAAAAACAGACACAACTATGTAACGGTAATAGTTTGTTTTTAGACGTTTTTAATTATGGGTAAAGTAAAACCTATAATCCCCTCCGGGAAATTTGTTCTTCTGAACAGAGTCAACGCCAATGGCGAGTCATCCATCCAGCTCCGTTTTGATTTCTTTCTGATCCGTCAGCGGTTCTACCGGCGAAGAAACCGAAAAAAACTGCTTTAGATTCATAGTAACTTATTCGTGAAGTTTTCTGGATTTCAAGTATTTCAAAAGAAGCTCTGAGCGGTCGGTCTGGATGATTCTTGCGCCAAGCGTATCAATCAGGAAGCCAAAAGCGGCATCCGGATCTTCAAGGGCCAGGTCGTCGTCGTGACCGCCACAAAGCGTATCCCAAAGGGTGTTATACCAGATAAGAGCTTTACCACTTAAAGCGCTGCGTAGTTCCTTTGGATATGCGACTTCGTCATCTGTTTTGTAAACGAGTTCATAAGCGCAGGGCTTCAAGCCGGCGTAAAGAGTTGTCCCGTCGATGGCAAATGAACCGCGCTCGGTAACATTGATGGCGTCTGATTTCCATCGCTGTGAGCCATCTGCGGAGAAGCTCCAGATTGCGGAATTGGTGCCCACATAGATGTTTCCTTCGGCGTCAACAGCCACTGCACTTCCTGTGCCACCATCAAGTACTTTACCCGCTGGATAGAAATGATGGGTGAGGAGATTGACGGGATGGTTGTTTCGGCTGAGGAACATTGCATAAAACCGTCTCCCCGGATTTACCAGATATTACTGGAGCGTTTTGGACTGAATGCCTGTGACTGTGTGTTCATCGATGACAGGCAGCCTAATGTAGATGGAGCAGACGCGGTTGGAATGACCGGTATTCTTTTCACAAGTGCACAGGATTTGAGAAAAAAACTGGAGTCGGTACTATAGAGGGGTTTCCTATATTGCTTTTGCGTTAGAACAAAAGAAATCCCCGGACGGGCCGGGGATGAGGGTAAGTTCATGGCTTAATCTTTCAAGCAACCAAGCGGGACCACGTACACACCATCGTCGCGGCGATAAGCAATCTCACCAATGCCGATGAGCACCATCAAGAAAGAAGGCTTTTTCATCTTGGTAGTGTCAATCTTGTCACGAAGCTTCTTAAGTGAATCGGCGCCTTCGCCAATGAGGTTATCACCGCCGATTTTAATTTCAACAAGGCCATAGTTTCCGTCTCGCAGATGGACTACCGCATCGCATTCGAGATTCGTAACGTCGCGATAATGTGCGACCTTGCCCATCAGGGCATCGGCATAGGTTCTCAGGTCTCTGACAGCGAGCGTCTCAAGCAGGAGCCCGAAGGTGTTGAAGTCGTTCAGAAGGTCATTCGGGCCTAGGCCTAAACTGGCAGATGCAATGGAAGGATCTGTGAAATACCGGGTATTAGAAGTGCGTATGGCTGTTTTGCTTCGCAGGTTGGGATTCCAGGCCTCCGACTCTTCCACGACAAAGAGCTTGCGCAGCGCAGTAATATAGGAGGCAATTGTGTCGGTATCCAACGCTTGGGGCTCATTGGCACGCATGTCGTCTGCCATTGTCTCAAAAGTAGCCTGCGAGGCTTGATTGCGGGCATAGGAGCGCATCAGTCGACGTACTCTCTCCGGGCTTCGGTTGGTCTTGTCCACACGGGACATGTCCCGCTCCGCAATGGCATCAACATAATCAAAAGCCTTGTCCAGCGCAATTTCTTTGTCAATTTCAAGGGCTTCCGGCCACCCCCCGCGGCAAATGAGGTAAGCAATGTCTTCCAGGGTTAGCGTACTCTTGGCATAGATCATTTCGGGAGCGGTGAAGAGTTCCTTCAGGCTTATGGTACCGTTGGATTCGCCGGATTCATAAAGGGCCATGGGGCGCATCCTAAGCCATCCGAATCTGCCTGTGCCGGAGTGACGAATCTTCTGATTCTCCGGAATGTCTTTGTCATCATCTTCTTGAATGGGTACGGATGATCCTGTGAGAATAAAGTGGCCTTGTCCTTTTCTATGGTCAACTTCAAAGCGGATAGTATCCCATAGCTGTGGCGCAATCTGCCATTCGTCAAGCAGTCGTGGATTGTCTCCCATAAGCAGATCCCTGGGACGGATATTGGCCATTGTGATGTGCTCGGTGATCTTGTCAGGATCATCCATGTAGAGGGCACTTTGGGCGTGTTGTTCTGCTGTGGTAGTCTTGCCGCACCATTTGGGGCCTTCTATCACAACGGCTCCGTTTCCTTTGAGTTTCCTGTCGAGCAGGGCATCAGCGATTCTATGCTTATATCCTTCCATATCAAGTGTTTTCTGGGGCAAAGATAATCAATTCGGCAAAAAGTAGAAATATTTTTCGGGAAAAAGTCGGGAATTTTTTCGGGAGAAAGCTTTCCGCAGCTGCTCCGTTTCCCGTTCCGCACTGCTCCATTACGCCCGCCGCCGCAGCTGCATCCTTGCCATACAGAAAAAACTATCCAACATAGACCTCAGGGGGGTTATTCTTTAAAATCGGGGACGTTGTAATCCTTATGTATAATAGCGATATACCTGGCGCGACACGAGCCGCGAAGTGACTCTAGCACCCCGTTTATTCACCTCGCTGACGATATTTCGCAATAATCGGCAAAAAACGGACAGTGACGTGATTCTGGGGCTCGCCAGAGTCACGTCACAGGGCTAAAATGAAATCAAATCATCCTATATTTTGTCCGGGTGCCCCCCTTTCTTGATTCTCCGGATCTCGGAATACATAGCAAAGGCTTGAAGAAGTTGCGATATCCACCCTGCCAGCAAACCAAGACGGAACCATTTATTGTCCCCTGCATAAGGAAGGAACAGTAACGTAGCAAATACAATCGCCAATACAATCGCAAGGATCAAAAGAAATCTACAAAGTTTCAGCCTGTCCATACAAATTCGGATTAACACATTATTACAAATAAGCACCAGCGCGTCAAACCAGTTGGATTATTTCCTTATCGCAATATACCCGCTCTCGTCAATCATATCCGCACCCTTCTTGGTGAACAGAAAATGATAGAGCTTATACGCCATGCTTTCGTGGCCTTCCGTCTTGCGGATGCCTGCGTAAATGCTTGATACAAACGGATACTTATCCGCCCTGAGCGATTCCTTGCTTGGCATCACGCGCATCGATGGCGTTCTGCCTCTTCTGGGCTTCGCTTTCCGAGCGGATTTCGAAAGGAATTCTGCGTTCGCGCACGACAGTTTTCATAAAGATGTTGAAGGCTGCACTGGTGCTGATACCGAAGTCTTCGCAAAGGGAATCAAAGTTCTGCAGAATAGAGTCAGAACTTAGTTCAGAATTCCGAATTCTCCAAGATAAGTATCCTTAAAACCAAGGAAATACAGCACGCCATCTATACCGATGGTATTGATAGATTGGCGGGCGTTTGCAACTACGCGCGGCTTGGCATGGAAGGCTATTCCAAGGCCTGCAGTAGATAGCATGGGAAGGTCGTTGGCACCGTCTCCCACGGCAATTGTCTGGGCCAGATTGACTTTCTCTGTCTGGGCAATCAGGCGCAACAAATCTGCCTTGCGGCGACCATCTACCACGTCGCCCACATAGCGCCCGGTAAGCTTTCCGTCCTCCCCTATCTCAAGCTCGTTGGCATATACGTAATCTATTCCGTACTTGCGCTGGAGGTACTCCCCAAAGAAGGTAAAACCGCCAGACAAGATGGCAATCTTGTATCCGCAGGTTTTCAGCACAGACATCAAGCGGTCAACTCCCTCCGTAATAGGGAGATGCTCGGCAATATCCTGCATTACAGAAACATCCAGGCCCTTGAGTTGGGCAACGCGGCGGGTAAAACTCTCCTTGAAGTCTATCTCGCCGCGCATGGCGCTTTCTGTGATTGCAGCCACCTCGGCGCCCACTCCGTTACGAGCGGCCAGCTCGTCTATACACTCTGCCTGAATAAGTGTAGAGTCCATATCAAAGCAGATGAGCCTCCTCATTCGGCGGTACATATCGTCTCGCTGGAAAGAGAAGTCAAAGCCCATCTCAGGCGAGAGACGCATCAGTTCCGACTGCAGAGAGCCACGGTCTGTAAGGCTGCCGCGCACAGAGAACTCTATGCAGGAGCGCACGTTCTTTACCGGATTGCGCAGGCTCATGCGGCCTGTCAGTCGGCGTATATTATCTATGTTAAGACCCTGTGATGCAATTACTTTTGCGGCCGCTTCTATCTGCGTTGCTCCAATGCTGCGGCCAAGTATTGTGAGGATGTAGCGGTTCTTGCCCTGGCGTCCCACCCATTCTTCGTACTCGTCGTCGCTCACGGGCGCAAATCCAATGGTAACGCCTAGCTCCGTGGCCTTGAAGAGCAGCTCCTTCATCACTCCACCCGACGAGGCTGCGTCTATGCGGATAAGAATACCCATAGAAAGGGTACTGTGGATGTCTGCTTGCCCTATGTCGAGAATCTGAGCTCCGTATTTTGCCAGAATCTCCATTACGTCGGCAGTAAGGCCGGCACGGTCTTTCCCGGCTATACGTATCAGTATCTGTTCTTGCTCCATCTTCTAAATCAATACTTTAACCCTGAATCCGAGGCTTGTAGTTTCTTCTATCACTTCCCTGCTCATTCCTCTTACTACTGCCATGGATAATTCGTCGATATCATCGTCCTGCAGTGGCGAGGTATCCATGCCCTTAATCATAAAGGCAACTGCCAGCTCGCCGGTCATCTCTGTGAAACTGATTACCACGCGCAGTGGCCTGTATTTGGCCAGCGCCACCTGGGCCATCTCTTCCGCTACATGCAGCACCTTCGATATCTTTTCCTGCATCGAATACTTGGTGCAGAACGCTCTCATCTTGCTGTACATATCCAGAAAGTCGAAGTCATCGTCGGGAATATCGAAGATGAGTTTCTTGACACCGAGCACAAAGTTCTTGGTGGCGCTGTGTACGGGATGATTGAATATTTCGTCCGGAGAGCCCTGCTCGTAAATAACGCCCTCATTCATAAAGAAAATGCGGGTACTAACGTCGCGGGCGAATTTGAGCTGATGCGTAACAATGAGCATGGTCATCTTTTCTGTTGCCAACTGGCGCATCACGCTGAGCACCTCGCCCACATTACTGGGATCCAGAGCAGAAGTCGGCTCATCCATCAGAAGCACCTCCGGCTTCATTGCAAGGCACCTTGCAATAGCCACGCGCTGCTGCTGTCCTCCAGAAAGGGTGCCAGGCATAGCGTTTACCTTGTCTGCCAGGCCCACCTTTTTGAGCAGCGACCGCGCTTCTTTCCTGGCGCTGTCCTCATCCATTCCGAGCAGCTTCACGGGAGCAAATATCACATTCTCTATAACCGACAGGTGCGGAAAAAGGTTGAAGTGCTGGAAAACCATGCCCACCTTGCGGCGCAGCGCAGGGAGCGGATAGCCCTTTGCCGTAATGTCCTTGCCCTCGAACAGAATTTCGCCTGCTGTGGGAGGTTCGAGCATGTTGAGTGCCCTCAGAAATGTACTCTTTCCGGTTCCAGAAGGGCCGATAATGCTGATAACGTCACCCTTATTGATGGTGCAGTTCACATCCTTGAGCACATCCGTTGCCGTGCCGTTCTTGTCTAAATATGTTTTGCGCAGATGATTTACTGTAAACATATAGCATTACTTTGTTTTGACGGCCCGGTCCAGCAGTGCGCCGATAAGCCAGGCAAGGATGAGATAAATTATAGATATGGCCACAAGCGGCAGGAAGGCATCGAATGTGCGGCTCCTGATTATGTCGCTGGCCCGGGTGAGGTCGCGTACGGCGATGTAACCCACTATGGATGTGCCCTTTACCAGAGCAATGCAATTACCCTTGAAGGCTGGAAGTCCCTTGCGGAGCGCCTGCGGGAATACTATATTCCAGAAGGTCGAAAACCTTGAGAAGCCAAGCGCAAGTCCCGCCTCCGTCTGCCCCCGTGGAATGCTCTGCACGGCACTGCGGAAGGTAGCACCGGCGCCGGACGCGAAATTGATAGAGAAAGCAACGACCGCGACCATGGTGGCATTGAGCGAAGTGCCAGAAAAGACCACGTAGAACATGAACAGCAGAAGCACCAGCATGGGCAAGCCGCGCATAAGCAACTGGTACAGCGACACAAAGTCCCTCATCCACCGGCGCTTGCTGAAAGACATCAAGCACAGCAAAACGCCGAGGAGCGAACCAAGCAGGATGGAGAGTAATGATATCTCCAGCGTGGCCAGCAAGCCGTCCGTGATATATTTCCAACGCTTTTCTTGAATGAAGTTCCGCTTGAAGCGGTCGCCGAACCGACTAAGCCACGAACTACCCGAAGAGTGGACTGTGTAATCTTTTACAAAAAAGGCGGGATGCTTGATAATGTAAGGATTGCCAAAATCTATACTGGCCTTCCTGTCTTCCGTAATGGTTAGGCTGCCCATCATCACATCGACCTCGTCTGTCTGGAGTGCAAGAATCATGGACGATATTTCCATGTACTGAAACTCCACGGGGCGGCCTATACTGTAGGCAAAACGCCGTACAAGTTCAACTTCAAATCCCACCCACTCATCGTTAACTATATACGACGTTGGAGCGGTCAACAGTCCCGAGCCGACTCTCAGAGGGGCCCCGTCCGAGGCCTGCGGAATGCGAGGAATATCGTCGAACTCTACTCCATCGCTGTTCTGCCAGAACTCGCGCATCGCTTCCAGGCTGCCGTCCTCCTGAATCGCGGAAAGGAAGGCATTGAAGCTTTCTACCAGTTCTTGGTTTCCTTTCTTGAAGCCAAAGGCGGTGGGCAACTCCAAGGAGCCCAGGCAGGCAATCTTCAGTCCCAAGTGCTGCAATTCCGCATTTGTAAAGATATCATCGTCGGTCACCATCACATCTGCCATACCTCGAGTGACGGCTTCTACGCAATCGGCTGTAGTCTTGAAGAATACCTTCTCAATATCGTTACGCTTGGAGAAATCAATATCGTACAGGGTCCCGGCCAGTGTGGTAACCCGCAGGCCGCTGATATCGTCCTCGTTTTCGATAACCAGGGCTGTCTTTTCCGGCCCCCCGCAAGCACAGAGAGCAAGAAGAACAAGTAGGCCATGTAATTTACGCAGCTTCACCCCTTTCTATATTTCTTCGCCAGACATAATGAAGGGAATATCGCTGGATACGCCTGTGTTGTAATCTACAGAAAGAATCTCGTAAACCACATATTTCTGCATTCCGCGCCAGGGCAGCATCCCATTGTATTCCTTGTACTTAAGCTCAACCATCTTGCCGCTGCAGCGCATCAGGGAATCTGCTACGGCCTTATCTACAACGGAGAAATTGAATTCGTTGGACTGCATTCCGCTCCCTTTCTTGGAGCCACGGAAACCGGTCTGGATGAGGCGTCCCTCATAAGTTTTCCATACCCAACCCTTGTAAACAATCTGGTTCAGTTCACCGGCTTTTACACCTTCTCCAAGCACAAAGAAGAACTTAAAATAACAGAAAACTGCACCGGCCGCAAGAAAGATAGCAACGATAATGCTGATAACTTTAGTAGATGTCTTCATAAAACGAATATTAATTCTACAAATATAATAATTTTATCCTTAAATTTGCGGCCGCTATGTCGGGGAGCAGAATTTTATTTTTTCTTTTAGCGGTGTACGCTTTGCTGGCGGGCATATGCCTTGTGTTCCCTGAAGGCGGCCTCAGTCTTGCCGGCACCACCCTGACTTTCCCTTCCATCGGAGAAGTCAAGTCTTCCCTGCTCCCTGCACGGAGCAGCGCCACCGAGCCCAGCCCGGAGGCGCTGCTGGCACAAAGGCACGAGGCTCTTAGGCGCGCCGAGCAGCAACGCTTCGAAGAGTTCTTCACAAGTAATCCTGCGCGAATTCACTTCCCTGGTGGCGACGAGCGTCTTCTGGACCCCTTTTTCAGTGCCCTGGACAGTGCCGGCAAACACCGCCTGCGCATCCTCCATTACGGAGACTCACAAATAGAGGAAGACCGCATAAGCGGCACTCTGCGCGCCGGTCTGCAGGAACGCTTTGGAGGCAGCGGACCGGGCTTATTGCCGTTAAGCGGAACTTATTTCAACCTCGGCACATCTCTGTCTTGCAGTGCTACTCTGAATAAGTACATAGTGTTTGGCGAAGGAGAACGGCGCAAAGATGGCCTGTACGGCGTTATGGGCCAGTGCGCAGTGCTCGACACTGCAATATCTGTGAGCGTGCGTCCTTTGAAGAGCAACACCACTCCGTCTTCGCGTTTCTGCCGTCTCTCTCTTCTTACAGGAGCCAGCGGCAAGGTGAATCTAAAATACGGAAGCCGCACTTACAATGCAGCGCCGGCCAACCCAGGGCAGAGCATACGACGTATCTGCATAGACCTGCCAGACAGCAGCTCACGGGTGCGCTTCACTCTCTGGGGATCGGCAGACATCTACGGAGTGCAGCTCGACGACAGCCTGGGCGTGTGTCTGGACAACATTCCCATGCGCGGTTGCTCCGGCACCGAACTTGCTCGCATCAGCGCAAGCCAGCTGGGCGAATATGCGCAAACCGATAATGTCAGACTCATCATCTTGCAGTTCGGAGGCAACCCTGTCCCCTATCGCACCAGCGCTAAAAGCATTTCCGAGTACGCATCGGCTATTGAAGACCAGATTCGCAGGCTCAAGGCTCTCGCGCCCGATGCTGCGGTGCTCTTTATCGGGCCCTCCGACATGTGTACAAGCGTGCGCGGAAAGATGCAGACCTATCCATCGCTCCCCATGATGGTAGATTCACTTAAAGTTGCCGCAAACAATGCCGGAGCTGCATATTGGGACATGTTCCAGGCAATGGGAGGAGAAGGCTCCATGGCACAATGGGTAAAGGCCAGTCCTGCCCTTGCCGGCAGCGACTACGTGCACTTCACTACCCGGGGAGCAGAAGAAATTGGCAATATGCTTCTGGAAACCGTACTGCTGTACTACGATTGGTACAAGCTCCGCCAGAACGGCAATGAGTAATTTCTTCGCATACGACCCATCTTCACCTCTGGTGTTTACCCAGTTCTACTTCTGGGCCTTCTTCGGAGTGGTCTATGCCATCTTTGCATTGATCGGCAAGAAGCGACACATGCGCAACGTCTTCCTCTTCTTTGCAAGCCTGTTTTTCTACTACAAGACTAGCGGCCTGTCGATACTGATTCTGCTGTTCGTTATTCTGTCCGACTTCTTGATTGCCCGGCGCATAGTGCGCTTCGACTCCGGGAGCTGGAAGCGCAAAGCTCTGCTGATCACGAGTATATGCATAGACCTTGGGCTGCTCTGCTACTTCAAGTACGCCTACTTCTTTGCAGATGTACTTGGGCAGATGACGGGGCTGGAATTCAAGGTCACCGACGTATTTGCAGTTATTGGAAACATGATTGCGGGTGAGGGACGCTTCGATGTAGACCAGATTGTTCTGCCCGTCGGAATCTCCTTTTTCATCTTCCAGATTATCAGCTACAGCGTTGATGTTTACCGGGGCGACGTAGAGCCGGTGCGCAATATCCTTGACTTTGGTTTTTACGTTTCTTTCTTCCCCCAACTGGTCGCCGGGCCTATAGTACGCGCATCTGAATTCATACCTCAGCTGTACAAGGATTTCTCACTGAGTCGCAGGCAGTTCGGTGTTGCGGTTTTCTGGATTCTCAACGGTCTTGCCAAGAAGATTATCCTGAGCGATTACATTGCGGTAAACTTTATTGACAGAGTGTTTGACACCCCCCTGCTGTTTACCGGTTTCGAGAACTTTGCCGCGCTCTTTGCATACTCTCTTCAGGTCTATGCCGACTTCTCCGGATACACCGATATTGCCATCGGAGTTGCGATGCTGATGGGCTTCTATCTTCCTGTCAACTTCAACTCGCCATACAAAGCACCCAATCCCCAGGACTTCTGGAGGCGCTGGCATATTTCGCTCAGCCGCTGGCTCAAGGCCTACCTTTACATCCCCCTCGGAGGCAACCGCAGAGCCTCTTTCGGCACCTATTTCTGGATAATCCTCTTTGCCCTGATTGCGCTGATTCTTTCCGGCAGCTGGCTAGTCTCAGTGATGCTGCTCGGGATAGCTGCAGTATTTCTGCTGCTCGCCCGCTTCCGCGAGGGCAGCCGCAAAAAGCTCTTTTCCAACATCAACCGCTTCATCACCATGCTTTTCGGCGGAATGTGGCACGGTGCAAGCTGGAACTTCATTATCTGGGGCGGACTCAATGGCCTGGGCATGATTGTGTACATCCTTTGGCGGGATATGAAGTGGGGTATGCGCCTGATGCTGATGATGACGGGCACTCTGGTGCTTGCCGTAATTGCCCGATGGTATCCGGCTCCTGTGTGGAATATTCTAAGTATCTGGATGAGCGTACTGTTCTTAGGCACTCTGATTCGCTACATCTATCATCTTTGCAGGCCGGGAGCGGCCGGAGCGCCGTCCAGCGGAATGGACAGCGTCCGTAAACCTTTGCGCGGGCGTGACGCATGGACCTCGTGGCTCGGTACTATATGGGCTGTTGCCCAGACCTTTACCTTTATTACTTTTACCAGGTTGTTCTTCCGCAGCGGCTCAAATCTCGCTCCGGCTACAGCAAACGAGGTAGCATGGCGCACAGCCCGCAATATGGTCCACCAAATCGGCTCGGCCTGGAATCTGTCGCTGGTTCCCGATATAGTCTCCGGCTATTGGAAAGTCTTAGTACTGGTGCTTGCCGGCATGATTATCCACCTCCTCCCCGCCCGCTGGAAGCGCCGCTACCGCCTCGGCTTCGCTTCCCTCCCCCTCCCTGCAATGGCCCTCGCCTGCGCCCTGGTAATTTTTATCCTCTACCAGTTCGTCACCGCCGACACCCAGCCCTTCATCTACTTCCAGTTCTGACAAAAACAGCCCGCCGGAAATCCAGCGGGCCATCAAAAACACTTTGATAAGTCGAGACTCTAGTATCCGAAGATCTCTTCCAAGGAGACGGTCTTCACGGGGCCGAGGGTCTTGAGGTACTTGGTGTCAAGGTCCTTGATGTCGCCAAGGATTGCGTAGGTGTAGGTGCGTCCCTTAACCCACTGTTCCTGAGTGGCTTTTACGTCGGCAAGAGTCAATGCCGGCAGGGCTTCGAACACCTCGCGGTCGAGGGGCTCGGAGATGCCCAGCCTACGGCAGTTGCGATAGCTGCGGAGTACGCTCATGCCGGTGGTGCGCTGTGTGCGCAGACGGCTCTCAAGAGCGTCTTTAGCTACGGCAAATGCAGCATCAGATTCGGGCATATTGTTGATGATGTCGTCGAAGGCCTCTACTGCGATGCGCATCTTGTCGTTCTGGGTGGCGATGAAAGCCGAGAAGGAGAAGGTGCCGTCTTCGGTTGCAGGACTGCGCAGACGGGCATTGGCACTGTAGGCAAGACCTCTGGCCTCACGCATCTCCTGGAAGACGATAGCATTCATACCGCCTCCGAAGTACTCGTTGTACATGGTCCGTCCGGGCTCGCTGGCCGCGTCAAACTTCTCGCCACGATTGGAGTACTGATAGTAGTATAGCTGCTTTGCGTCATACTGGGCGAGCACAACGCTGGAAGAAGGTGTCTGCAACATGTCGGGATAGCTCTCGGGGAGCTGTACGTAGCTGCCCTCAAAGGGAACGGCTGCCTTGAGTTCCGCTTCGCTCATCGGACCATAATACATAACCTCGCAGCCGTTAGCCAGAACATCCTTGACCTTCTGGAGCAGGGCCTCGGAGCTCAGAGCGGAGACTTCCGCATTGCTCAGGTGGGTCTTCTTGATGAACTCGGGCCCGTAAGTTACGTAGCTCGTGAGGGCGGAATAGCAAGTGCGCTGGCTGCGCTTTGCGTCTGCGCGCGATTTAAGTTCATTAGCCTTAAGCTTGGCAAGCACAGCGTCATCTCCAACTGCATTCTGCGCCAGGTCGCGGACGATAGCAAGAGCTTCTGCCATATTCTCGCTCAAGCCGCTGATGCTTACGGTCGACTGGTTGGCTCCGGAGCGGATGCTGAAGGAGCATGCGAGCTCGTACATGCGCTGGGCAATCTCCTCGGCGCTCTTGTCGGCGGTGCCAAGGTAAGGCAGGTAGTCGAATGCCAGGCCAACTGCAGGGTCGTTCTCGGTGCCGGTGTTGTAAACGAACTCCAGCTGGAAGACGTCGTTGATATCCTTCTTCTTGTAGAGTACGTCAACGCCCTCAGCAAGCTGGAAGCGGGACATGTCTTTGTCGAAGTTGACGAACACAGGTTCGATGGGCTTCACGCTGCTGTTCTTGATTTCCTGAAGGAAGTCGCTCTGTGCGTCGCGGTTTGTTACGATAGGGGTAATCTTGGGTGCGGAAATCTTCTGCACGCTGGTGTCTTCTCCCTGGCGCTTGTACACTACAGCGTAGTTGTTGTCCTTGATGAATTCGTTGGCCCACGCCACGACGTCCTCTTTGGTCACGGCCTCCAGACGCTCGATTTCGCATGCTGCATCTTCCCAGGCAATACCATTGATGAAGGCGTCGATATACTGCTGGGCGCGGGAACGGTTGTTCTCCAGCTGGCGCATCTTGTTGAGTTTGATATTGTTGATTGTAGCGCCTATGAGGGCCTCGTCGAAGTCTCCGGCAGCGAGTTTGCCGACTTCCTCAAGAATGATGTCGCGAAGCTCCTCAAGGCTCTGGCCGTGCTTGGGACGGGCCATTGCAAGGAAGGAACCATAGTCGGGCTGGATGTTAGCACCTGCGTACATCATGAGAGCTTTCTGCTGCTGGTTGACGTCGAGGTCGATAAGACCCGCCTGTCCGTTGTACAGGACGGAGCTGGCGATTTCTGCGATTGCGCTCTGCTTCAGATATGCAGCGCCGGGGAGTCTCCATGCGAGGGCAATATTCTCTGCCTCAAGACCATAGATATCTTTGACGATGGGTTCTGTAATAGGCTGTTCGGGTTCGAACTCGAGTGCGGGGATATTGGGGTTGGGTTGCCAGTCGCCAAAGTATTTCTCAAGTGCGGCAACCATCTCGTCGGGGTCGAAGTCGCCGGAAACGCACACAGCGATGTTGTTGGGAACGTAGTAAGTATCGTGATACTTCTTGACGTTAGTGATGGAAGGATTCTTCAGGTGCTCCTGGCTGCCGAGGGTAGTCTGTTTTCCGTAAGGATGATTGGGGAAGAGAGCCTGATCTATGGCCTCCCAGACCTTGCGGCTGTCCTGGGTCAGAGACATGTTCTTCTCTTCGTAAATGGTCTCAAGCTCGGTGTGGAAGCCACGGATAACGCCGTTGCGGAAACGGTCTGCCTGAATACGGGCCCAGTTGTCAATCTGGTTGGAGGGGATGTCTTCTACGTACACCGTTTCGTCAGATGAGGTCCAGGCGTTGGTGCCGTCTGCTCCGATCATAGACATAAGCTTGTCGTATTCATTGGGAATGGCAAGCTTGGATGCCTCGTAGCTGACCGAGTCTATGCGGTGGTAGATTGCGGCGCGCTCTGCGGGATCGGTAGTCTTGCGGTAAACCTCGAAGAGCTGCTCGATTTCGTCAAGCATGGGCTTCTCGGCCGCATAGTCCATGGTTCCGAAGTGCTCTGTTCCCTTGAACATAAGGTGCTCGAAGTAGTGAGCAAGTCCCGTGGTCTCGGAAGGGTCGTTCTTGCTTCCTACCTTTACGGCTATGAAAGTCTGGATACGGGGCTGCTCCTTGTTGACGGACATGAAGACTTTCATTCCATTCTTCATGGTATACATCTTTGTCTCAAGGGGATCGCCTTTAACGGTCTCGTACTTGTTGCAGGCTGTTACCAGCAACAGTGCCGCCATTGCGGCAAAAAGAATTCTTTTCATAAGTAACAACTATCTAAAACGCCGAAAGTTAACAAAAATTTTGTTGTAAATAATAAAATATCTATATTAGCAGCGAAGTTTTTCATAGTTTAAGTTTAGGTTAAGTAGCGGGGAGCTCGCAGTGATGCAAGCTCCCCGTGAATTTCATTCACGTTGGGAACTTGCATTTTCCAACCCCCGCCGTTACGCGGCTGCCCCCAGGGGCAACGGGGTCATGCCCCCGGACCCCCAGCCCTCCGGGCTTTGAAATCCCCGCCGCTGCGCGGCTGCCCCCAGGGGCACGAAATCCATGTAGGAAAAACGGCAACTACTACCGAAACACCGCCACGAAATAAACCAGAACCACCTCTCATGGATTTCGTGGCAGGGAAATACCCCTTAGCGGAAGTTTTCCTCGGGCGAGCGAGGAGAGTAACTGCACTAAACTCCCCGCAGCTCGGACGGGAGGAAACTTCCGCTATGGTTGGTGATTCGCTGGATCAAATACCACCTCTGGTGATCCCGGTTGATGGTTTTCGGATGGTTTTGGGATCACTGGTGGGGTCTAGTGATCCCCAAACGGCAAAATACCGGGCAACCGGGATCACCAGGCCCCTCCAGTGCTCCCAAATCCTTCCCTAGTCCTCCCTTCGGGATCACTAGAAAGGTCATTTATTCCTAAAGCTACTCCACCCACATCTTCCGCTGACCCTCTCTATCTACCGTCTCGCCAAACTCCTTGCTTAGACTCCAACCGATCTGTCGGGTGATCCAAAATAAGTCAAATACTTATATGGTGTTTCACCAACCGAAATTGTCAATTATATCTGAAAGAACGAGCGCCGCAGTTTCTGTTGGAACTGTGGCGCTCAACCCTTTAATCTTTTTAGACCAGGATTACGGTCTTGTGAGAACAGACAGATTTGAACTGTCGACCTCTTGCCTGTCAAGCAAGCGCTCTAAACCAACTGAGCTATGCCCTCAAATAAAAAAGTGCTCCCTTAGGGGCTCGAACCCTAGACACCCTGATTAAGAGTCAGGTGCTCTACCAACTGAGCTAAGGAAGCAATATTTCAAATCCGTGACCCGTTCGGGGCTCGAACCCGAGACCCCCACATTAAAAGTGTGATGCTCTACCAACTGAGCTAACGAGTCCTCCTCCGTATTTGGGACTGCAAATATAGAATCTTTTCTTAAATATTCAAAATTTTTAGAGATTTTTTCGCGGGTCTTTGCCGGTAATTGTCTCGATTGCCTCAAAACTGCCCAAATCGCTCCACTCCCAGTCTGCCGCAATTGCATAAACTTCTGCAGATTTTTCCATGACTGCGTAGTCGATGCTGATCTTGTCGCACTGCGGGAACAGCTCGGCAAGAGAGGCCTGTTCTTCGGCGCCAAACAGGCTCGGCGACAGTTGATCCATAATCTCGCAAATCTGGGGCGCATGAGCGCGCAATTCGTGTTCTATTGTGCGCACGTTCCAAACAAAGATACCGGCATTCCACCAATAACCGCCTTCTGCAAGATAGCTCTTGGCCACTTCCAGGCTAGGTTTTTCTTTGAACTCGGCCACTTTAACCACCTTGCCAACTTCTGCCGGAGCGTGTATGTAACCATATCCCGTATGAGGGGAATCCGGAGTAATACCAACGCACACAATCGAATTACTGGAAGCCGTGAATTCGAGCGCGGTACGCATTGTGTCTGCGAATGCATGCACGTCTGGCACGTATGCGTCTGCCGGGGTGATAACTATGTTTGCATCGGGGTATTTGGCCTTGATTTTCCAGCAAGCGTAGGCGATGCAGGGTGCAGTATTGCGCGCCACCGGTTCTGCCAGAATCTGTTCATCAGGTATCTCGGGTATCTGCTCGTGAATAAAATGAGTATATGATGCAGAAGTAACCACCCAGAAGTGAAAATCTCCGCCAAGCGCAAGAAAACGCTCATAGGTCAACCTGATAAGGCTCTTGCCGCAGCCAAGCAAATCTATAAACTGCTTAGGGTGCTCGGGAGTACTGATGGGGAAAAGACGGCTGCCGACTCCTCCGGCCATTATAACCACGTGATTAGTCATAATGCAAAAATAATATATTTTACTCTTTTCGAAAGAATGTTTTTTACGAAAAGTATTGCTGATTTTTTTCGTGTCTTGCTATCCTGTTACCTATATTGCGGCCGTTTTTAATTCTTCAGACTATGAAAAAGTTAAGCTTACTTACTCTGCCAGCCATTCTGCTGGTTTCTGCATGTGCAGACTTCATGCAATCCTTCAACCGTCAGGGCGAACTGATAATCCGCTTTGCCGAGACTACGATTCCGGGAACCAGGGCCTCCGCCCTTCCCGACACAAACGACTTTATAATCGCCATAACAGACTCCAACGGGAAATCTGTTTACAATGGTGACTATGGTTCTCTTCAAGAGCATCTTCCACTCGACGAAGGCAACTACACAATTGTAGCAAAATCATGTGAATTCAGTGCTCCCCTCTTCGACTCTCCCCAATACGGGGACACTCAGGTCGCTGCCGTAAAAGGCGGTAAATCTACTGTAGTCACCTTATCTTGCACTCAATTAAACTCTGGAGTCCGGCTCAAAATAGAGAGCGGGTTCCTTAGCGCCTATCCTTCATCCGTCCTCTATTTAAAATCGCCGCACGGCAGATTAATGTACAGCTATTCCGAGAAGCGCATCGCATACTTCCTTCCCGGTTCCGTAAACCTCATACTTGCAGATACCGACAAGGAACAGACACTTTGCTCGCGTCTGCTCGAGGCGCAGCAGATACTTACTATTAATATAGGTATAGGGAGCCAGTCTGCTGGGTCTAACGGAATATCAGTTCAGGTAGATACGTCCAGAAACTGGCTTTCCGATTCCTACATTATCGGAGGAGACAACAGCGGCGGGAACGATCACTCAGATGCACTAAGCGTCAGCGAAGCAAAAAAACACACAGGCGAGGAAGACCTATGGGTTTACGGATACATAGTAGGGGGAGATTTGAGCAGTAAAAGTTGTTCTTTCACGCCTCCCTTCGCCTCACGCACCAATTTGGTAATAGCATCCAAATCAAGCTGTACAGATAAAGATGCATGCCTCTCTGTACAGCTTGCAAAGGGTGACGTGCGTGATGCTCTGAACCTGGTAGACAACCCGGAACTTCTCGGGAAGCAGGTTTTCCTCAAAGGAGACATAGTCCCCGCATATTACGGTATCCCCGGCATCCAGAACATCTCTGAATTCAACTTAAAATAAACGATCACTGCTGCCGGAGGTACATTCACTTGTACCTCCGGCAGCAAAAAGCCCCCCAAATGCTGCCGGAGGTCCAGCCTACGGCACCTCCGGCAACGGTAAGGCCAATAATGCCGCACAGCGGTCTGGAGGCACAAAAAAAAGCAGCCGAAAGCTGCTATTTTGTACCCCCGAGGCGAATCGAACGCCTATCGTCGGAACCGGAATCCGAAATTCTATCCATTAAACTACAGGGGCGAATAATGGATTGCAAAAATAATAAAAATTATGTAAATTTGTAGCTGATGAAGAACGCATTTGTTTTCCCGGGTCAAGGCTCCCAGTTTTCGGGCATGGGTAAAGAGCTGTACAACAGCTGCGAACAAGCCCGTAATATGATGGAAGCAGCCAACGACATCCTGGGCTTCCGCATAACCGACATAATGTTCGAGGGCTCCGACGAGGAGCTTAGATCTACGAGGGTGACCCAACCGGCCATCTTCCTGCATTCGGTCGTACTGGCCGGATGCAGCGGACTCGAACAAGCAGACATGGTCGGCGGTCACTCGTTGGGCGAATTCAGTGCCCTCGTGGCCGCCGGTGCCGTTTCTTTTGAAGACGGGCTCAGACTTGTGGCCACACGCGCGCAAGCAATGCAGCGCTGCTGCGAGAAGGTACCCGGAGCCATGGCAGCAGTCATCGCCCTGGATCAGGAAGCTATAGAACGCATCTGCGAAGAAACGCCCGGAGTCGTGGTCCCTGCAAACTACAACAGCGACGGGCAGATAGTAATCTCCGGCAGCAAAGAAGCAGTAGCAGCCGCCTGCGAAGCCCTCAAAGCCGCAGGAGCCAAGCGGGCACTCCTTCTCCCTGTTGGCGGCGCCTTCCACTCCCCTCTCATGGAGCCAGCCCGCGCCGAGCTGGCCAAGGCCATAGAAGCCACCTCCGTGAGCGCACCTCTCTGCCCCGTTTACCAGAATGTGAGCGCAGCCGCAGAAACAGACCCTGAGCACATCAAACAGAACCTTCTTCTCCAGCTCACCTCCCCGGTGCGCTGGACTCAGAGCGTCAAGGCAATGCTTGCCGACGGAGCCACCAACTTCACCGAAATCGGCCCCGGAAACGTCTTGCAAGGACTTATCAAACGCATTGCCGGAACTCGTGAAGACATCACCATTCAAGGAATCCAATAACCACTAATAAAGATATGTCAAAAGAGAAAAAATTCATTACCTGTGACGGTAACCAGGCAGCCAGCAACATCGCTTACCTCTTTAGCGAGCACGCTGCCATCTACCCTATCACACCCTCCTCCACCATGGCGGAGAACATCGACGAATGGGCTGCCCAGGGCAAAAAGAACCTCTGGGGCGAGACCGTCAAGGTCACCGAAATGCAGAGTGAAGCCGGTGCCGCAGGCGCCGTGCACGGTTCCCTTCAGGCAGGTGCTCTGACCAGCACCTTCACCGCCTCCCAGGGCCTTCTGCTCATGATCCCCAACATGTACAAGATTGCCGGAGAAATGCTCCCGGCCGTCTTCCACGTTTCTGCACGTGCCCTGGCATCCCACGCCCTCTCCATCTTCGGAGACCATCAGGACGTAATGGCTTGCCGCCAGACCGGCTTTGCAATGCTGGCATCCGGCAGCGTCCAGGAAGCCCAGGACCTTGCAGCGGTAGCACATCTTTCTACCATCAAGTCCAGCATCCCCTTCCTGCATTTCTTCGACGGCTTCCGCACCAGCCACGAAATCCAGAAGATCGAGGCCCTCGATGAGGAAGCCCTCAAGGGAATGGTGAGCACCAAGGCTCTCGAGAATTTCCGCGCCCGCGCCCTCAATCCCGATGCTCCCGTCACTCGCGGAACCGCACAGAACGGCGACGTTTACTTCCAGGCAGTGGAATCCCGCAACCAGGTATATGAGGCAGTTCCCGATATCGTCGCACGCTACATGGGCGAGATCAGCGAGCTTACAGGCCGCTGCTACCGTCCCTTCGAGTACTACGGTGCCCCGGACGCAGAGAACATCATCGTTGCAATGGGTTCGGTTACCGAGACCATCCGTGAGACCATCGACCACCTCGCAAAGCAGGGACGCAAGTACGGTCTGGTTAGCGTACACCTCTATCGTCCTTTCTCAGAGAAATACCTCCTCAAGGTGCTCCCCAAGAGCGTCAAGAAGATTGCAGTCCTGGACCGCACCAAGGAGCCCGGCGCACCCGGCGAGCCTCTCTACCTCGACGTACGCGCACTCTTCCAGGGTAAGGAGAACGCTCCCCTCGTGATCGGCGGCCGCTATGGTCTTTCTTCCAAGGACACCACTCCCGCCCAGATTGTTGCCGTGTACGACAACCTCGAGCTCAAGAGCCCCAAGGCCGACTTCACCATCGGCATCGTGGACGATGTGACCTTCAAGAGCCTCCCCGTCAAGGAAGAGATCTCCATCGTGAAGCCCGGCACCACTGAGTGCAAGTTCTACGGACTCGGCTCCGACGGTACCGTGGGCGCCAACAAGAACACCATCAAGATCATCGGTTCCCACACCGACCTCTACAGCCAGGCATACTTCGACTACGACTCCAAGAAGTCCGGCGGCTACACCTGCAGCCACCTGCGCTTCGGCAAGTCCCCTATCAAGGCACCTTACCTCGTAGGAACGCCCGACTTCGTAGCCTGCCACGTACCTTCTTATCTTGAGAAGTACGACGTGCTCAAGGGTATCAAGGAGGGCGGAAGCCTCCTGCTCAACTCCCTCTGGGATGAGGAAGAGACCCTCAAGCGCATCCCCGACCACGCCAAGGCAGTCATCGGCAAGAAGCACATCAAGCTCTACATCATCAACGCCACCAAGATTGCGGCTGAGATTGGTCTCGGCGGACGTACCAATACCATTCTGCAGAGCGCATTCTTCCGCATCACCGGCATCATCCCCGCAGAGGATGCAGTGAAGTACATGAAAGACGCTGCCCTCAAGAGCTACGGCAAGAAGGGCGAGAACGTCGTGAACATGAACTACGCTGCTATCGACCGTGGCGGCGAGTACACCGAGGTGAAGGTTCCCGCCGAGTGGGCAGAAATCAGCGCCAAGTTCGTGAATCCCAATGCCAAGCGTCTGGCTCCTGCATTCGTGAAGGAGATTGCCGACGTGGTTAACGCACAGTGCGGCGACACCCTCCCTGTGAGCGCATTCGTGCCTTGGCAGGACGGTACCATGCCCGCCGGAAGCGCTGCATACGAGAAGCGCGGTGTTGCTGTGAACGTTCCTGTATGGGATGCAGAGAAGTGTATCCAGTGCAACACCTGTGCATTTGTCTGCCCTCACGCAGCTATCCGCCCATTCCTTCTGAGCGACGAAGAGGCAGCTGCAGCTCCCGCAGGCCTTAAGCTTACCGACGGCAAGGCCAACCTCAAGCAGTACAAGTACGCCCTCAGCGTATCCGTGGCCGACTGTACCGGTTGCGGCAACTGCGTTGACGTGTGCCTCGCAAAAGACAAGGCCCTCAGCATGCAGTCCTACCAGGACAACGCCGCCGAGCAGGCCAACTACGATTATCTCAATGCAAAGGTGGGCTACAAGCAGCCCTTCGATCCTAAGAGCAACCTCAAGGCCGCCCAGTTCGCACAGCCTCTGTTCGAGTTCAGCGGCGCTTGCGCAGGTTGCGGCGAGACTCCGTACATCAAGAACATCACCCAGCTCTTCGGCGACCACATGATGATTGCCAACGCTACCGGATGCTCCTCTATCTACGGCGCCTCCTTCCCCGCATCTCCTTATTGCACTAACGACAAGGGACGTGGCCCGGCATGGCAGAACTCCCTCTTCGAGGACTTCTGCGAATTCGGACTTGGTATGCGCCTCGGCAGCGAGCGCATCCGCGAGACCGTGGCTAAGTTCATGGCCAAGGGTCTGGAGTGCGAGAAGTGCAGCCCCGAGATGAAGGAGCTCTACCAGAAGTGGCTCGACAATCGCGGCGACTATGCAGTCACCCGCGAGGTAGCAGACAAGCTCGTTCCTCTGATGGAGGCATGCGGTTGCGAGGTCAGCAAGAGCCTGCTTGCCCTCAAGCAGTACATCCCTGCACGCAGCCAGTGGATCTTCGGCGGCGACGGTGCATCTTACGATATCGGCTACGGCGGTCTGGACCACGTACTTGCCAGCGGTGAGAACGTGAACATCCTGGTGCTCGACACCGAGGTTTACTCCAACACCGGCGGCCAGTCTTCCAAGGCCACTCCCGCAGGCGCAATCGCCAAGTTCGCGGCTTCCGGCAAGAAGATCCGCAAGAAGGATCTCGGAATGATGGCTATGAGCTACGGCTACGTATATGTGGCACAGGTAGCAATGGGTGCAAGCCCTGTGCAGTACCTGAACGCCATCAAGGAAGCCGAGGCATACGACGGACCTTCACTCATCATTGCTTACGCTCCTTGTATCAACCACGGTCTCAAGGCCGGCATGGGTCTGAGCCAGAAGGAAGAGAAGCTCGCAGTTGAGTGCGGATACTGGCAGCTCTATCGTTACAATCCTCTGCTCGAGGAGGCCGGCAAGAACCCGTTCAGCCTCGACAGCAAGGAGCCCGACTGGAGCAAGTTCCAGGACTTCCTCAAGGGAGAGGTCCGCTTCTCTTCGCTGAGCAAGCTCTATCCCGACTCCGCAGGTGAACTCCTCGCCAAGACCGAGGAATTTGCAAAGATCCGCTACAACACCTACAAGAAGCTCTCCGAGTAATCGGCGAGCCGCTACAATCGAGTAGGAGGAAAACAAAAGTAGTGAGTTTTCCTCCTACTTTTGTTTTCCG
>CAMKAJ010000021.1 GCA_946410455.1 uncultured Bacteroidales bacterium | reverse complement strand
CTGGAGATTACCGTTTGCGATTCAAACCACAAGATGGTCCGCACGACCGTCTATCCCGGCGTAATCGAGGCCGGGCAGACCTACGAGACGAGCGTGAATTACACTCCCGACAGCACTCTTCTTTTCTACGAAGGCTTCGACAACTTCGTCTGGGGCGGTGACATCATGGGCGGTGAAGGCTCCATAGGTTACGCTCCCGACTCAACCATGCCCGGAATCACCGACGGAAAGGACCGTGACGGCTATGCCAACGCTTTCACCAAAGTAACTTACGACTATCCCGGTTCAAGTTTCATCCAGTCCAACACATGGGACGACGTAAAGACTTATACGCTGTCCACTTCGCACATTGTGCCCCTGAGTTACATTAACAGCCGCAATCTGGCGGACTGGAAGTACCTTTACCGATGCCAGGAGTATCACGGCTCCATGGCAGCCGGGCTTGAGGTGAACCGAGGCGTTGTGCAGACTCCTGCGTTCAGCGAAATCAAGACTTTCACGGACGCCGTCATTTCCTTCAAGTTCTGCCTTCGCGACGGCTGCGAGGACGACTTGCTTGTGCAGCTCGTTTATGGAGGCAAGATCACTTCCATGAAGATTGACGGCAAAACCGCCGATGCCGTAATTGATTACAATGCAGTCAACGGACGCGGCGTTCTGAACCACAGCAGCGTCACCATTCCCGCTTCCCTGGCCTCCAGGAAAGAGTGGCATACCTGCGAGATTACCGCCGAGAACCTCACCGACGCCGCCAGCCTCTATATCGCCGGCAACTCGACAAGCACCGACGTCAAGCATGGATTCTACGTCGATGACATACAGGTCAACCTCATTCCAGGCACCGACGGCAAGAAAGGCAGCCTGCGCGTCCTGTACTGGAACATCGACTACGGTATGTGGGCCGACCAGCACAACAACTACAACACCTTCGTGGAATTCGTCAAGAGGTACGATCCCGATATCTGCGTATGGTGCGAAGCGGCTTCCGTCTTCAAGAACAACAGTAGCGCGTATGTAGGCAATTCAAGGTACCTGCCCAACGGTTGGAAAGAACTTGCAGAAAGATACGGACACAGCAACACGGCCGTCGGCGGCATAGTCGGTTCCACCAATTACATATTCCCGCAGGTGGTAACCTCCAAGTATCCCATCAGCACCATAAAAAAGATAACTTCCACGGGCACCAGCAGGCCTATAAGCCGCGGCGCCGGAATGTTCAGGGTTACCGTGAACGGCAAGACCATAGACATAGTAACCGCTCACATGTGGCCATTCGCCTATGATTACGGCCAGAGCTCGGGCAGTTCTGGCGGAACCGAATACCGCGAGTTCGAGATGGATTACATAATCAAGCAGACCATCAACAACTCATCCTACAGTTCCACCACCAACTGGATCCTTGTGGGCGACTTCAACTCCCCTTCCCGCCTCGACATCCCGGTCATAGACCCGGAAGGCTCACCTACCGCCGCCAAGTACAAATGTCAGAACGTTGTGCTCGACAAGACCAACCTCAAAGATGTCATGAGCATAGCATACAGGGCCGGGGTTGACTTTGTATCCAGCACCTACGGCAATACCGACAGGCGCGACTACATGTATGTCTCCCCTGCCATGAGCGGCAAGGTCGTCCGTGCATTCAACGTAAACGACAAATGGACCAAGACCAAGGGCAAGGGTGCCGTGTCCGATATGAACGTACCCAGCGACCACAGGCCGATGCTGGTGGAGTTCAACTTCTAAACCATGACTGCATACGAAAACAGGCTGGCGCGCGCGTCAGCCTGTTTTTTTATAATGAATTGATTCCTAGAGTTCGCGGAACTTCTCGGAGGAGATTTTCTTCTCTTTGAACTTCACGGTCTCCTTGATCTTGGCGAGCACCTTGTTGTCTTCTACCTGCTCGGAGAGACGTTCGAGCTGGCGGCGGTCCTTAAGGATATTGCCAACAGCTTCCATAATCATATCCTCAGGCACATTGCCCAGGCCGTACATAGCATACTGATATGTAACATAAGCCTTTGCAGCCTCGTAGATATCGTCCTGCTCAACCTTGAAGCCGAACTTCTGCATAAGGCTGCCACGCACCAGCTGCCACTTGAAATCCTCGCAGAAACCTGCAAAGTCTTTCTCGATATCCTCCTTGGAAATCTTGCCCTGATTTGCAGCGAAAAGCCACCTCTTGAGGAACTCTTCGGGGAGCTTGACGCCGGCCTTTGCCACATAGAAGTCGCGGATATCCTTGCTCAGGCGCCATTCGGCCTCCTGCTGATGATTCTCTTTAAGGCGCTCGGCTACCTCCTTCTCTATCTCCTCATCGCTCTTGGGAGTCTCTTCTTTGTGCTCCTCATAGAACTTCTTCATATTCTCCACCATGGAGGCCTTCTCCTTGGCAGAAGAGGTAATGCTGTACTTTACTATCTCGTCTGCGGCCTCTACCTCCACATTTACCTCGGGAGAGAGAGCTGCGTCGAAGACGAAGGTAAAGGAGTTACCCTCAGCCCAATCAAGCTCGGGCTGATTCTCGCTGCCCAGAGGCTCCCCCAGAAGACGCAAAGAGTTATCAGTGATATACTTGTCCAGAGCGGTACCAATAACCTCATTTACCGCATCTACGAGGACCTGCTCTCCATAAACTCTCTTGATAAGAGATGCGGGAACCATACCCTTGCGGAAGCCCTTGAATTCTGCAGTACGCCTACGCTCCGCCAATTTCTTACGCACATCCTCGGCATAATCCTCGGGAGCGATATCCAGAGTAAGCTCGAGATTCAAATCGTCAATCTGTTTCTTTGTAATGTTCATAATATCATTTAAAATTTAAAAATTTTCGCTTTGGGGCAGGATAAGCCACCCTGCCGTGATGCATCTGTGCCAAGTACTGCTTGATAGCCTGCTTGACATCGTTGAGTTCCTTGATAGTTATCTCTGCATTGAGTAGCTGTCCCTGGTCTATCTTGCCCTGCACTATCTTCTCTACAAAATCAGAGAAGGCCTGGGGCGTGTATTCGTTGAGCGTGCGGGAAGCCGCCTCTACGCTGTCGCAAAGCATCAAAACCACCTGCTCTTTGGTAGTGGGAGCAGGCCCGGGATATGTGAAGTGTGATTTCAGCTCAGGGCTGCCCTTTGCAGAAAGATGCTTGCTCCAGAAATAGCCGGCCACAGTAGTGCCGTGGTGAGTGCGGATAAAGTCCACAACCACATTCGGAAGCCGGCGCTTGCGTGCCATCTCTACACCATCCTCTACGTGTTTGATAATAGATTCGGCGCTCTGCTCGGGGGTAAGTGAGCTGTGATACTTCTGGTCTTCGCTCTTATTGAGCAACGACTCGTTCTCTATAAAGCACATGGGGTTGTTCATCTTGCCTATATCGTGATAAAGCGCACCCACCCTGAGCAGCAGCGGATTAGCATCTATTGCACGGGCTGCGGCGTCGGCCATGTTCATCACTTGAAGAGAATGCTGGAAGGTACCGGGGGCCTTAATCTCCAACTCTCGAAGCAGAGCAGAAGAAGTATCGGCCAGCTCGGCAAGCCTGGAGTTGGAAACCAGATTGAATATCTTCTCGAACAGATAGATGAGAGGATAACCCGCTACCGCAAGGAAAGAAGCGATGAACAAGTGCAGGAAATCCTGCCAGAACATATTGCTCACCACTCCGGTGAAGTACAATGCCGTATAGGCAAGAGCCATGGCCACGAAATTGATAAGTGCCAGAAGAAATTGTTTCCATCCCTGTACCAAGTACCGGGAAGCATAGATGGACACCATTCCACCGGCAAGGAACACTATAAACAGGGGGGCTCCGTTGTCGGCATAGATCAAAAGGGGCAGAATAGAAATTATATATACCGGCACAATAACCCTCGCTCGTACGAATGCCTGTAAATAGAGTGCGGCAAGGGTAAGCGGCGCAAGGTAAAGCCAATCTGGATTAAACCTGGAGACAACTGCAATCGTTACAGAACTCAGTGCAAATACGAAAGTGAGATAATAGTAGCGGTTGTCGTTGAAGAAAGCCGGGCGCGTAAAAAGAATAGACAGGAATAAGAGTACCACCAGGAGCAAGGCAACCATCAGATTACCCAGCATGCTCACGAAAAGCGGGCGGGAAGACGCTACGTTCTCCTCGAACTCCTTCTTGTAAGAATCCAGAATCTGCGCAATTTCTGCGGTAACAATTTCGCCATTAGATACAATCAGCTGGCCTGCAGATACATAACCTAGGGTAGGAGAAATACTCCTTGCAGCCTCAGCGCTTACAGCATTTGTGGTCTGGGCATCGAAAACCAGGTTGGGGACTACCAAAGAATAAACACCTGCACGGCTGAAGAGCGAATCGGCGGCGCTGCTGGCAGTTGCAGCAATCAGCACAGACTTGAGTTTAATTCTGGCGTCAGACAGGCCCAGCACCTCAGAGGAGGGAATCTTTACCGCTCGCTTATCTCTCTGTACGTAGACAACTTCTGCATCAGAGGGCAGGGCGTCGTCTGGAACCACTCCTTTGTCCATAATAGACTTTACAGCCTCCAGGACGGTCGGCTTGAGAGTATCAAGATCCATTGCGGACGCAGCAGCCAGAGCCGATTCCGTGACGCCGGCAGAATACTTAAAGTACGGAATGTAATTGTCTGCCACCTTATCCATCTCTTCCTGCATCTGCTCCGCAGTCTTGAGTATAGGGAAATCGAAGGGAGCAAAGAGCGTCTCATACTTCCAGGTGCTCCCCTTCTTGTAGTCGTAACCCAGCGTCGCCTTGCGGGGCGCCACGGCTGTAAGCAGCAGTGCTACCAGAAGAAGAGGCAGGAACTTATTTAAACGGGCTGTCGGTTTCACGTGCTATATAATTGTAAGTCAATTTATCTGTAAAGCGGGGGAAGAGCCGGTGAGCCCATACCGTGGCTTTACCAAGGCCTGTAAGTATTAGTTCTGATTTTCGCTGCACCAGGCCCCGGGCAAGATGCAGGGCACATTCTTCTGCGCTCATCAGCTTGTCTTCGTCGAGCGGGGTTTCGCCCTGCGCGCTGCCGTCTGCAGTAAGCGCCGCATTGCGCACATTGGAAGAAGTATAACCGGGAGCGAAGACCAAAACTCCGAGGCCGTCCTTCATGTGTTCGATACGAAGTGTATCCAGGAAACCTCGTATCGCATACTTGGACGCGCTGTAGCCAGTGCGGGCAGGCAGGGCGGAATAGCCGGCTATGCTTATTACTCCAACCACCTGCCCCCTTGCCTGAAGCAAATAGGGCAAGGCATACTTGGTGCAATTCACTGTGCCCCAGAAATTCACATCCATAAGAGAATGAATGACTTTGAGGTCCAGGTCTTTGAACATTGCCCTCATAGAGAGGCCGGCGTTGTTGACCAGGATATCGATTCGTCCGAAACGATCTATGGCATCTTCTACCAGGGACTTGCAGTCTGATTCTGACGAAACGTCGCACTTTACGCAAAGTACCTTGACCTGCGGCCCCACTGAGGGAGCGAGCGAAAGCAGCTTTTCGTAAGAACGGGCAGCCATTACCACCTTGGCTCCCAGCGAGCCGAAGAGCCGGCAAGAAGCCAGCCCAATGCCCGAACTGGCACCGGTAACAATGACGACCTTGTCCTGGAAGTACTGCCTGAGCTCCATCAATCAATCTTCATCTCGGCAATATCGTCGCCATCGTATTCTCCGGCGTCGAGCTTGGCCTTAATCTCCTTAAATGCTTTGAGGGTATATTCTACATCCTGCATTGTGTGCGCAGCGGTAGAGACTATGCGGAAGATTATCATGCCCTTAGGGATCACCGGATAGATGACCATGGAGCAGAAAATCTTGTAATTCTCGCGCAGGTCCTTTGCCATTTTGGTGGCCTGGGCCACTCCACCGAAGATATGGACCGGAGTTACGCAAGCTTGAGCCTCTCCAATATCGAAGCCCTCCTTGCGGAAGCCGTCCTGGATAGCGTGTGTAATGGCCCAGCACTTGGCGCGCAGCTCATCGCCCTCCGGTGAATCGATTATCTCCATACGCTTTATGTTGCCGATAACCAGCGGCATAGGCAGGGACTTGGCGTACATCTGCGAGCGCATATTCATACGCAGATAGTTGATTATCTTGTGAGGACCGGCCACGAAGCCGCCAATGCTGGCCATGGACTTGGCAAAAGCGCCTATGTACAGGTCTATGTCGTCCATGCAGCCAAGCTGCTCGGAGGTGCCGCGCCCATGCTCACCAAGAAGACCAAAGCCATGGGCGTCGTCGATGAGGATGCGGAACTTGTACTTCTGCTTGAGGGCGGCAATCTGGTCCAGGATGCCAAGGGCTCCCGTCATACCGAAGACGCCTTCGGTTATGAGGAGCACTCCACCGCCGTTTTCTTCGGCAGTCTTGCAAGCGCGTGCGAGCACCTTCTCGCAGTCAGTTATGTTGTTGTGGCGGTATTTGTACTTCTCGCCAATATGCAGACGGATGCCATCCAGCAGGCAGGCGTGGCACTCGGCATCGTAGACTATTACGTCGTGGCGGGCCGTGAGCGCATCGATTGTAGATACAATGCCCTGATAACCAAAGTTATACAGGAATGCATCCTCCTTCTTCTCGAAGCGCGCGAAGATCTGCTCAAGCTGCTCGTGATAACGGGTATGACCGCTCATCATGCGGGCTCCCATCGGGTAGGCCAGCCCCCACTGTGCGGCAGCTTCTGCGTCTGCCTTACGTACGGCGGGATGGTTGGCGAGGCCCAGGTAGTTGTTCAGGCTCCAGTTGAGCACCGGGGCGCCGTTGAACACCATGTGGGGGCCGAGCTCGCCCTCCAGGCGAGGGTACATATAGTAGCCGAAGCCTTGCTCGAAGTATTGTCCGATGGGGCCGCCGCTGTCGCGCTCTATGCGGTCGAAAATGTCAAGCATCGATGTTGGCGTAATGTGCGTTCTCTTCTATAAACTGGCGGCGAGGCGGAACGTCGTCTCCCATGAGCATGGAGAAAGTACGCTCGGCCTGGGCTGCGTTCTCAATGGTAATCTGGCGAAGGCGGCGGTTGGCAGGATTCATGGTAGTCTGCCACAGCTGCTCCTCGCTCATTTCTCCAAGACCCTTGTAACGCTGCACGGTGTAACCCTTGTCGGTTCCCTTGCCAAGCTTGAGAGCGGCCTCTTCGCGCTGGTCTTCCGTCCAGCAGTAGATTTCTTCCTTGCCCTTCTTTACCAGGTAAAGCGGAGGAGTTGCAAGGTACACGTAGCCATTCTTGATAAGGTCGTACATATAACGGAAGAAGAAAGTCAGGATGAGGCAGGCAATGTGCGAGCCGTCCACATCGGCATCGGTCATGATGACCACCTTGTGGTAGCGCAGTTTGCTCAGGTCCATGTGTTTCTCGCCGGTCTCGTCTTCCATGGCCACGGTGACGCCGAGGGCAGTGTAGATGTTGCGGATTTCCTCGGAATCGAAGGCGCGGTCGCCGGATGCCTTCTCTACATTGAGAATCTTACCCCTCAGAGGAAGGATGGCCTGGGTACGACGGTCGCGGCCCTGCTTTGCGGTTCCACCTGCAGAATCTCCCTCCACGAGGAAGAGCTCGCACTTCTCAGGATCCTTATCGGAGCAGTCTGCCAGCTTGCCAGGCATTCCGCCGCCGCCCAGAGGGCTCTTGCGCTGCACCATTTCGCGGGCCTTGCGGGCTGCCGCACGTGCAGTAGCGGCGAGAACTATCTTGTCTATGATAATCTTTGCGAACTTGGGATTCTCTTCCAGATAAATGTCCACGGCTGCTGCAGTTGCCTGGGAAACCGCCGAAGTAGCCTCGGGATTTCCGAGCTTTGTCTTGGTCTGGCCCTCGAACTGAGGCTCGGCAACCTTAACGGAGATAACGGCAGTAAGGCCCTCACGGAAGTCTTCAGGTGCCAGGTCGCCCTTGAATTTGTCCAGCAGCTTATTCTTCTCTGCATACTGCTTGAGCGAACGGCTGAGGCCCATCTTGAAGCCCTGAAGGTGGGTACCACCCTCGATGGTGTGGATGTTGTTGACGTAGGAATATATCTTCTCCGAATAGCCGTTGTTGTACTGGAGGGCTATGTCGATGGGGATAATCTTGTCGGAAGCGATGCAGACAGGCTGGGGAATAATAGTCTGGGCGCCTGCGTCGAGGTATTCGATAAACTCGCTCAGGCCCTTCTCTGAGTAGAACACTTCGCTGCGGAACACTTTGTGCCCGGTAGCCTTGCTCTCTCCGCTGTCGTCCTGCACGAACTCATCTACCAACTCTCTCTCGTCTGTGAGGGTTATACGGATACCCTTGTTCAGGAAAGCCAGCTCGCGCAGGCGTGCGGCCAGAGTTTCATAACGATATACCGTTGTCTGGGTGAATATCTCAGGGTCGGGATGAAAGACGATGATAGTTCCGGTATCGGAAGCCTCGCCTGTTACTTCTACGGGGCCGAGAGGCTTGCCCTTGGAATAGTGCTGCACGAACACCTTGCCCTCGCGGTGAATCTCTGCAATAAGGTGGTCGGAAAGTGCATTTACGCAAGAGACACCGACTCCATGCAGACCGCCGGACACCTTGTAGCTGTCTTTACTGAACTTACCTCCGGCATGCAGCACGGTAAGCACCACCTCAAGAGCGGAGCGATGCTCCTTTTCGTGCATACCGGTAGGGATGCCTCGACCGTTGTCCTGCACCCTGATGGAGTTGCCCTTAAGGATACGGACATCTATTGTATCGCAGAAGCCGGCCATGGCCTCGTCTATACTGTTGTCTACGACTTCGTACACGAGGTGATGGAGTCCCCTCTCGGAAACGTCGCCGATATACATCGAAGGGCGCTTGCGGACTGCCTCGAGTCCTTCAAGAACCTGGATACTGTCTGCGGAATACTTCTGTTCCGCTTGTTTCATCTCTTCCTGATCAATCATAATATCTAAATAAACTCACAAATTTACACAAAAAATCACAAACTCAGGCGCACTCCGGCTATGACCGCAGGGCCGTACTGGCAATACATGGGGCTCTGCCTGATCTCGTGGTTGAGAAGATTGCTGCCCTTGAGCCAGACGCTCACCTTGCTATTGAAACGGTACTCTGCCCAGGCACCCAGGTCCAGGTACCATGGAAGCACAATCTGGGTATCTCCTACCTCCGCAGTCCTGCTAGTGGACATGGCTCCGGAGATACCGGCATAGATACGCTCCTTCCAATTATACGAGACCTTGAGGTCGGCCTTTACACTGGCGGGAGCAAAAGTACGCTCCTCCACTCCGTACGGGAGCCAGAGGTAATGCACTGAGCCCTCAACATCAAAATGCTTGTACTTCCAGGCAAGGTCCAAGTCGGCGTGAAGCATGTTGCAGGCGTCCTGGAAGATGAGAGTCTCTCTGCCGTCGGCTCCAACTCCCCACAGCGGCACGTTCTCCATAAAGCGGTAGCCTGCCCGCAAATCGTAACGCAGACCAAAGTCCGTAAAGCCCTTGCCGCCCAGATAAAGGTCGGCGATTTCGCGTACGGGAACAGGCTCTGCGAGGTTATGGTAATAATGGTGGATAGCAGACTTGTAGTCCCAGAAACCAAGCATGTGGTCTTGCCCCACTGCACCGGCATAAACGTCGAGGTAGCCTCTCAGCAGATGCAAGGCAACCTTAACATCAGGGCTGACGCCAAACTTTTTGTCGCCATACTTATCGTTCCAGCTCACGCGCAGGCCGGCGTCGAAGTCCCAGTTGCCCAGGCGGAAACTGGCATGCGGCCTCACCGCCGCGCCTACATACCACGAGTTGCGGTTGAAGAAAAGGTCCAGCCAGCCACGGCCACCCGTTGCAATTTCGGGCGCAATTGTCGCCTCTGCCTGCACGTCGTGGTCCTGGAGCGGAGCCCATCCGTCATGGGAATCGTTGATATAACGGTACTTGGCAGCTACAGACCAATAAATATCGTCCGCCGCATCGTGGGTAAAGCGGAACTTGGCATAAGGGGCGTGGCTCACATCATTGGGATTGAGGGCATGCCCGAAGAAGATGCCGTCGTAGGCGAGCTCGCCACGGAACACTGTCTGCCCGAGGGAGATGCGCGTCTCTGCTCCCGCCTTGGCGTCAAAGTCCCAGCCCCAGTGGAGCTTGGAACGGTCGGAGGCAAAAGTTTCCTCGGCTATCCCAAGATACCTGCCGTAGAAGCCTTTGCCGGAAGCAAAAACGTTCATGGAAGCCTTCTTGCCGTCCATGGCCGCCCACACAAAGTCCAGCTCGGGTTTAAGCACCCAGCCGGCTCCGGCACGCAGGTACAGCTTGCGGCCGTCATAACCCTTTGCTGAAGGACTTATACTCACTACGTACGGAGAAAACTCATACGCTCCCTTGTATGGGGAATCAAACACGGAATAGTCGAAATGATAGTCGAAGCGGAGCATGGAGTCGGGCACCGTCATCGTGAGGCCTTGCTTTTCTACCTCGAGCACCTGAGTCTCGTATTCGTTCGTCACCTGCACTTCCGGATTGAGGTTCTGAGCCATAAGGCCCAGCGGAAGAGCAAGCAGAGCGGAAAAAATGATATATCGTTTCATTCTCATGGGGGCTAGTTAAGTTTGTTGAGTCTGGACTGCACGAGATCCTGGATGTCATCTTCCGGCTTCTCGGGGGTGTAGCCGTCGCGTATACTCTCCAGGGTGGCCTTGGCCTGAGTGTCTTGCCCGAGTTTGCCAAAGGTATCTGCCAGGGTGATGTAGGTACGGGCCAGCCAGTAATTCTGGCCGCCGGCCTTGCCGGAGAAGTCGAACACCATCTTCTGCACCTGCTCGTAATCGGCACGGTCGAATGCATCCTGGATAATGATGTAGCAGGCCTCTGCTCCCTCGTCTGTAGAAGGCTCGGCGGTGAGCTTGCGGAAGGCATCCAGCGCCTCGTCCCTGCGGCTGCAAGAGAGCAGCGACTTGGCCCTGATGTACTGAGCCTCACGCTTCTGTTCAGCCGACTGTCCTTGCAGAGCATCTACTTCTGCAGCAGCTGCAGCGGCCTGCTCGTACAGACGGGCCTTGTAAGCGGAACGCATCTTGCCGTACGCAGCCAGGGTGCGGTTTTCGTCGAAGCGTGCCCGTTCGGCAAGCTTGGAATAAACCTCGTAGGCAGGCTGATAACGCTCCAGGCTGTAGTTCAGGGTAGCCAGACGCAGTAGCGAAGTCTCAGCAAACGAACCTGCATCCGGGGCCTCCACAACCTTCTCGTAGTAATCACAAGCCTTCTCCTTGTTACCCAGGGAAGCATAAGACTCCCCCATGTAGAAGAGAGCGCTGGTAACGTGCTTGCCTGAGGGGTAATTGTCCAGATACTTCTGGAGCGAAGCTGCAGCCTGCGCATAATTGCCCGAGAGGAACACTTGCTCGGCGGTGTTGAAGTACAGCTCCTCTTTGTCGGAAGCAGACTTGCCGGAAGCCAGATTGTTCGTCTCTACATACTCCAGATATTTCTCGGGAGTCTTGAGTGTCTGATAAATGGACTCGATGGCATAAAGGGCATCCTCGCTGTACTGGCTGCCGGGGATCAAGTTCACGACCTCCTTGTAGCAACTGAGAGCAGAATCGTAATCGGAGCTGTTTCGCCCTACCATACCCATGCCAATGAGGGCTTTGGCGCGGGTTTCTTTGTCCTTGGAATTGTCGCGCAGAAGGGTGAAGGCAGTCATGGCTCCGGCATTGTCGTTCACGTCCATACACGCGCGGCCAAGTTCATACAGTCCATCTGCGTACATAGGGGTATTGGGATCTGCTTTCAGCACGAAGGAAAGGGCGTTCACCTTGGCCTTCTTGTCTCCGGTAAGTCCGTAGCAGAGAGCCAGTTGGTGATAGGGATAGATATTGTCGTTGACGCCTGTCTCATTGACTGCCCTGCGGTAAGCCTGGATCGCGGCGGCATAATCGCGCCGGGCGAAATCGCAATCGCCCCTGCGCATAAGAGCATCCTGGCGGGCGCTTTTATCCCCCTCGTTCAGGTAGATGTCGAACCAGCGGGCCGCCGCCGGATACTCCCTGTTCTTGAAATGAGCATACGCCACATTGTACGAGAGGAGTTTGCCTTCCGCCTCATCCTGGAGAGCGGAAAGGTTGTAAAGGTCTGCGAATATTTGAGCGGCCTCGCTATAATTCTCCGCCTTGTAATTGGCCTCGGCCTGCCAGTAGCGGGCCAGCTGGTTTATCTTGTCGTGCTTGGGCAGATAATATGCAGCTGCCTTCATGCAAGGGATGGCATCACGGTAGGCCCCGCTGCTGATAAGCTGCTCTCCCCTGAGATAGTAGGCCTTGATGTAGTTGCTCTGCTGGTCTGCGTCGAGCTCGTCTATCTTGTCGTAGGCCTCTACGGCTCCGGCGTAATCGCGGCTATACAATGCGGTGAGAGCCATGTAGTTGTATATCTCGTCGCCGTGCTTGGAAGTATTGTAGCGGGCTATGTAATCCTTGAAAGGCTTGGGGTCTTTATTGAGGTCGAAGGCCAGCTTGGCGTAATTGAACATTGCATCTTCTTGCATGGTCTTGTTCCAGGCCACATCAGATGCATCCTGGAAGGAATTCATGGCATTTACGTTGTTGCCTGTCTTGAGCCATGCATTGGCAAGCTGGTAGTTTGCAATCTGGCCGAGCGAATCGCTGCGGTCCGGCATATTCGAGAAATTGGTAATCGCTCCCTTCCAATCTTCTACGGCGTACATCACCGAGCCGGCAAAGAACCAGTCTGCACGGCTCATGTTGTCTGTAGAGATTGCCGAGTAGAACTCCTTGGCCTTGGTCTTATTCCCCCTCACAAGATAGGCCTCAGAGAGCATACGGGCCATACGGTGCTTCCGCAGGTCGGGGAGAGAGTCATACAGGGCCTCGCCCTCCGAGAGAACGTAAGCGTAGTCTTTGAGCATGAAGTGGCAATCTACAAGATAGAACTTGGAGAGCTGCTCAAAGCGCGGGTCGGTAGCAGAAAGAGAGAACCACTTGATGGCCTGGGTGAAATTCTTTTCTTCGTATGCGATGAAGCCAAGGGAATACCTGGCAGGAGCCTTGTAGTCGGACATCTGGAGCTGCTCGACTTCTGCGAAATGCCTTTTTGCGGCTGCATAATCATGCAGGGAGAAGCAGCTGTAGCCCTTCTTGAACGCCAGCTCGGGACGGAGGGCAGGCTCTACCCGCTTGACTTTGAGCATACCAAATCGGCCGAGAGCCTCCTTGTAACGGCCGGCATCGAACAGCAGGCAGGCATATTCCCAATTGACCATGTCGCTTACCGCCGTACGCTCCCAGCGTTTCTCGTACGCCGCCACCAACTCGTCCACCTCGGCCGACTTCATCTTGATGGAACACAGCAGAGCGTAACCGTCGCTCTCGGGCTCGCCGTGCATTTTGTCAAAGAGGGTTGCGGCCCTCTCGTACATTCCGTTGCTATATAGAGTGACTGCCTCCCGGAACAATGCCGGGTCTGTGTCGGGCGACGCAAAAAGCGAAGCAGAGAGCAATAAAGCAGCCAAGAAAAACCTTACTCGCATAAATTTATCTATTAACTTACAAATTTACTCAAAATAACTTATATTTGCAGAGTTTAAGGCCAGAAATTGCATGAAAAATGTGATATTTTTCAAAGATGCCGACATCACCAGCGGTGAGAGCATTGTAGTTTACGGGATGAACATGGAAGTCCACGAGGGCGACCTGGTTTACATCGTTGGGAAAGTTGGTACCGGAAAGACCTCAATCATCAGGACAATCATTGCAGAAAACCCTCTGCAGCGCGGCCAGGGAGAGGTTTGCGGATACAATCTTGCAACTCTTCGCAAGCGCGACATACCTATGCTCCGCCGCAAACTCGGAGTGGTATTCCAGGACTTCCAGCTGCTTATGGACCGCAGCGTAGAGTCCAACCTTGATTTTGTGCTCAAAGCCACTGGATGGAAAGACCGCGAGGCCATGGACAAGCGCATCGCAGAAGCGCTCGACGGAGTGGGCATGCGCACCAAGGCGCACAAGATGCCGCACCAGCTTTCCGGCGGAGAGCAGCAGCGCATCGCCATTGCCCGCGCAATCCTCAACTCACCCGAGGTAATCATAGCAGACGAGCCCACCGGCAACCTCGATGCCGAGACCGCAGAAGGAATTCTGCAGCTGCTCATGCGCATCAACCGCGAGAACGGTACCGCCATAGTGATGGTGACGCACAACCGCAGCATTATCGAGCACTACCCCGGCCGCGTATTCGAGACTAGAGACGAAACATGCAAAGAAATATGAAAGAATTTGAACTTAAAGCCCAGAAATGGCTGGACGGAGACTTCGACCAGGCCACCAAAATGCAGATACTGAAGCTTCGCAACGAGGATCCCGTAACCCTCGAGGATGCTTTCTACAAAGACCTTGAATTCGGCACCGGCGGACTGCGCGGCATCATGGGCGTGGGTACCAACCGAATGAACAAGTACACTGTGGGCATGGCTACACAGGGACTTGCAAACTATATCCTCTCCCACTACGACGGAGACGACCCCAAGGTGGTGATTTCTTTCGATTCCAGGAACAACAGCAAGGAGTTCGCGCGCATCGCCGCCGACGTGCTTTCTGCCAACGGCATACACGTTTATATTTTCGATAACATCCGCCCTACCCCCGAAATGAGCTACGCAGTGCGTCTCAAGAAAGCGGTGGCCGGCATCATGATAACCGCCTCCCACAACCCCAAGGAGTACAACGGCTACAAGGTATCCTGGTCCGACGGCGGACAGGTCACCTCTCCGGTAGATAAGGAGATTGTGGCAGAAGTGGCCAAGATTACCGACCCTTCCATGGTGAAGTTCGAGGCAGGGCTGCGCTGCGGCGAAATTGAGAGTATGGGCACAGATGTGGACGAGCTGTACCTGCGCGACCTTCTGTCGCTCCGCCTCAGCCCCGAGGCCGTTGCCGAGCACAAAGACATCAAGATTGTTTACACTCCGCTCCACGGATGCGGCGTGCGCCTGGTGCCCGAGATTCTGAGGCGCAGCGGCTTTGAGAACATCATCCATGTGCCCGAGCAGGACATATCGGACGGCAACTTCCCCACTTGCGTCTCGCCCAACCCCGAGGAGCCGGCAGCGCTTAAGCTGGCGATAGGCAAGGCCGAGGCCACCGGTGCCGACATTGTAATTGGCACCGACCCCGACGCCGACCGCGTAGGTATTGCGGTACGCGACGACGAGGGCAAGATAGTGCTCTTCAACGGCAACCAGACCGCTTCTATGCTCACCTACTACATCCTCACCCGCTGGAAGGAACTCGGCAAGCTCACCCCGGGCAAGTATGTAGTTAAGACCATAGTCACCACAGAGCTCATCACCGAAATCTGCAAGAGCTTTGGAGTGCCCGTCTATAACGTGCTCACCGGCTTCAAGTACATAGCCGAGGTGGTGAAGCGCAAGGAGGCAGAAGGCGGAGAGTTCATCTGCGGCGGCGAGGAGAGCTACGGCTTCAACGTTGGCGAGTTCGTACGCGACAAAGATGCGCCCGTAACCTGTATGATGGTTGCCGAATGTGCGGCATGGGCCGCCAGCAAGGGGCTTACCCTCTATCAGCTCATGCAGAAGATCTATGCCGAATTCGGCTACCGCAAGGAGGGCCTCGTGAGCCTGGTGCGCAAGGGTGTGAGCGGCGCCCAGGAAATCCAGCAGATTATGGTTGACATGCGCAAGAACCCTCCCAGAGAGCTCTGCGGCTCGCCGGTTATCAAGGTAGTTGACTACCTGCAGCCGGAGAAGACAGGGCAGCCCAGTTCCAACGTGCTTCAGTTCTTCGACGAGGCCGGCGACGTGGTATCTGTACGTCCTTCCGGCACCGAGCCCAAGATCAAGTTCTACTTCGGAGCCAAGGGAGCCGATGCCGACGCCAAGATAGCCCAGCTCAAGCAGCAGTTTACATAGAATACACAAGAAACTGATAACCAATGACAGAGCAGAAAATCAACATCAGCTACCAGGAATTTGCATCCATAGACGAGCTGAATGCAGAAGACCGCGAACTCGCGCAGGCCGCCCTCGAAGGGATGAGGGGTTCTTATGCACCCTACTCCCACTTCAACGTGGGTGCTGCAGTGCGCCTGTCTAACGGACAGATTGTGTGCGGCGCCAACCAGGAGAACGCCGCCTTCCCTTCCGGGCTCTGCGCCGAGCGCACGGCGATGTTTGCCGCCGGCGCAAAGTATCCCGACAAGGATATGTGCAGCATTGCTCTGGCCGGCGGGGTGTGGGGTCATATAACAGACGAGCCTGCAACCCCTTGCGGAGCCTGCCGCCAGGTGATGGCGCAGTACCAGTCCAAGTCCGGGAAACCCATGAGCGTGATTATGGTTGGCGGCAAAAAGATTTGGAAGTTCGATAAAGTGGACGACATCCTGCCGCTGATTTTCGACAGCATTTAAAGAAAAATCGGAGAGAGCGATGCTTTCTCCGATTTTTTATTAACTTTGCGGCAGGGAAAGTCCTGTACGACCAGCTCCCTCAAAACTCCCCCAGGGCGGGAACGCAGCAAGGGTATGAGGTTGTAGCGGTGCGATACATGGGTGCTTTCCCTTTTTTCGTTTAGATGCAGGTGTAGCCACCGTCAACGGCGATGTTCTGGCCATTCACATAGGTGCTGGCGGGAGATGCCAGGAATAGGGCGCAGGTGTCGAGCTCGCCAGCCTTTCCGTAACGTGCCATAGGGATGTTCTGCTTTGCGATTGCCTGGAAGTAGTCGGAATCGAGGGTAGCAGTTGTAAGGTCGGTGTAGAAATAACCGGGGCAGATGCTGTTGACGGTGATACCGTACTTGCCCCACTCTGCTGCGAGTGCGCGGGTCAGGTTAACCACACCACCCTTGGCTGCATGATAAGGTGCGCTGCCGCAGATGAGGTTGCCCACCAGACCGTACATGGAAGCGATATTGATGATGCGTCCGTAACCGGCCTTGATCATCTCCTTGCCAAATTCGCGGGAGCAGTTGAAAGTTCCGAAGAGGTCGATGTCGAGCTCGTGCTTGAACTGCTCGTCGGTAATCTCTTCTGCGGGAGCGACAGCTCCTGTACCTGCGTTGTTCATAAGGATATCAACGCGTCCAAACTTCTCGATGGTGGCGGCAACAGCAGCCTTAACCTTTTCTGTGTCAGTAATATCGCAGGCGAAAGGCAGGACCTCTACACCAAACTCTTCGTGGATTGCCTTTGCATTCTCCTCGAGGAGATTCATACGTCTTGCAAGAAGGACAAGATTTGCACCCTGGCTGGCGAAAGCCTTTGCCATCTGAAGTCCAAGACCAGTAGAAGCACCGGTAACAACGGCCACGCGGCCGCTAAGATCAAAATAATTTTTCATAAAGATTTATTGAATGTTTTTGTTAAAAGTTTTCGGTCTTACAAGTTCTTCTTCGTAGAGCACGTTGCCTTTTTCGTCGCTCACCCGCACCAGCACGGGAGCTGTAGCAGTAGTGGCATGGGCCACGAAGCTGTGAGGCATCTTTTTATCGTTCATGATAGACTTGGAGGGCTTGCTGGCCTCATGTAACTTAGGTGTTACATAAGTGATTACATACAACGGATCGTCCCACTTGACCTTGGAAACTTCGAGCGGACGGCCGTCCTCGAGTATTTCCAGCTTGAGCCCGGGAGCACAACCCCACCAGTTCACATAAATCATATTCTCAAACTTGGAGTCGGCATACCAGGTACGGTTTGGATACAGCTTGTGGAAGATGCGGCACTGCGGGTCTTCGCGGTAGAACTGCCCCACAGCATTGATGTCGAAAATGCGCATCTCTTTGGGGCTTCCGTTAATAGCCACATAGCGGGGCCTGGGATCGGGCACGCTGCAATCCATCACATTGATTGACTGGTTGCAACCGTCGGAACCTATGCACTGGTAGCCCTGCGGATGCTGCCACATACTGCCGGAAGTAGCACCAAAAATAGACTGGTGGAAGCGGGTAAACTTTCCGGTAGAAGTATTGATAATCTTGTGCGTATGTCCTGAATAAATGTACACCCGGGAGAAATCCTTGAATATCTCGTCCAGTTTTTCCTGCTGTCCGGGCTGCAGAACTTCCGACTTGCTGGCATCGTTGAAAACCGGCACGTGGCAGCACAAGAAAATACGGGTATCGGCCGGCACGTACTTGAGGTCTTCGAGGAGCCAGTCCAGGTACTTGTCGATAAAGAGACACTTGTAATTACGAGTGCCGTTTATATTCTTGTGCTTTGCATCGGGCGCCCCCTCATTCAGGTATTCCACCGAATCCATGAAAATCCAGTGGTCTGCACCGATATTCACAGAATAGCATGCAGGCCCCCAGGTGTGGCGGTAATTCCACGCAGAGCAGAAGTCGGTTTTGCCACCCAAGCCGGCAACTGCACCGTCGTTATCGTGGTTCCCGGTAACGGAGTACACAGGAGCCGGGAACCCGGACTTGGCCAGGAACTGCTCGGCCCCATACTCGTTGAGAGCGAAATCGTACCAGTAGAGGTCGTGGGAGAAGTCGCCCAGATTCATAGAGTACACCGGTCCACGAGCCGCAGCAGCATCATATTCCCTCTGGATAACGGGGAGAACTTCGGTTGTGAAGCGCTCCAGGTCGTTACGCGAAGGATTGGCGGCAAAATGGCAGTCGGTGATAAAAATCACGCTGTAGTCCTTCTGGTCCTCGGGTTCAAGAGTAAAGTCGTGCACTTCCGTGCGGGCTGGAGCCTCTGTCAGAAGCTGCCAGAAGCCGGGACGGATTTCGTCCATCATGGTGGCCCTGTAGCCGGAAGGGGTGGTGATGAACACTACGCTGTCGGCCTTGTCGGTATTCATGGAATACTTGCCATTGGCGTTAGTGAGCACTATCTGGCGGCCGTCGGAGACCTGTACGCCGGCAAGCGGCTTGCCGTTGGCAGTTACCCTCCCCTTTACGATTCCGGCCTCGGCCATCACGGGCAGAAGCGCAAGAGCGACTAATATGGAATAAGCTCTCATTAGTTCTGGTACTTAAGTATTGGCTGGCGGGCAGCAGTAGTCTCGTCCGGACGGCCGATAGGAGTGTTGTGTGGGGCCGAATGCAGGAGCTCAGGGTCCTGAAGGGCTTCCTGCGCTATCTTGCGCATTACATCGATAAATGCATCCAGAGTTTCCAGCGACTCCGTCTCGGTGGGCTCCACCATCAATGCCTGATGGAAGAGCAGCGGGAAATAAATTGTGGGTGCATGGAAGCCGTAGTCGAGCAGGCGCTTGGCTACGTCGAGCGTAGTGACGCCGTTGGGCTCGGCCAGGCCGTCGAATACGAATTCGTGCTTGCAGACAGCCTGGATGGGCAATTTGTAGCAATCTTTGAGCGACTCTTTGATGTAATTTGCAGAGAGCGTAGCAAGCGGGCCGGCCATCTTGATATTCTCGCGACCGAGCATCAGGATATAGGCGCAGGCGCGGAGGATTATGCCGAAGTTGCCGTGGAATCCGCTGGTGCGGGGCACATCGAGCAGGGGCACGAGCGCCTCGGCCACTCCCACAGGGCCGCTGCCTGGACCTCCTCCGCCGTGGGGCGTAGAAAAGGTCTTGTGCAGATTGAGGTGCATGATATCGAAGCCCATGTCGCCGGGCCGCACCACTCCGAGGAGAGGGTTCATATTGGCTCCGTCGTAGTAGAGCAAGCCGCCGCAGGCATGTACGAGCTCGGCAATTTCTTTGATGTCGCGCTCGAAGAGTCCCAGGGTGTTGGGGTTGGTCATCATGATGCCAGCCACGTCGGGGCCGAGCAGCGGTTTGAGGTCTTCTACGTCCACAAGTCCATCGGGCCGGGATTTTACCACCACGATGTCCAGCCCGCAGACTGCGGCGCTGGCGGGGTTGGTGCCGTGGGCGCTGTCGGGAACTATTACTTTGGTGCGGGCGAGATCTCCCCTGCGGAAGTGATACTCGCGCATGAGCATGAGTCCGGTGAGCTCGCCGTGGGCGCCTGCGCAGGGCAGGAAGGTGAAGTGTTTCATCCCGGTGATCTCTGCGAGGGCTTTGTCCATGAAGTCGTAGATTGCTTTTACGCCTTCTACGGTTCGTGCGGGCTGCAGGGGGTGCAGGCCGTTGAACTGGGCAACTACCTCTTCGTTGATCTTGGGGTTGTATTTCATGGTGCAGGAGCCGAGGGGATAGAATCCGGTATCGACTCCGAAGTTCATCTGGCTCAGATTTGTATAGTGTCTGACGACATCGGGTTCAGATACTTCAGGGAGCTCCAACTTTGACTCGCGCCACAGCACTCCGTCCCTGGACCGCCAGCCCCGCAGGGAGTCACAAGAATCGCTGAATTTTCCAGAGTCACAAAATTCACCGATTTCTTCTGACCCCACCACTGACGTGGTCCCCCCACTCCCTTGCCGTGGGCGGCAAGCCCCTGCTGGGGCTGCGGTCCAGGGACATCCGGCATGTGGCAGCGAGAAGCCAATACGGCCAGGTTTCGAAAGTTCGAAAATCAATTTATCGTAGTACCTCATAACGCAGCCTCCTTTACAACTTTAACAAGAGCATCAATCTCCTCACGCGTACGGCGCTCGGTCACACAGAACGTCACATACCCCTCTTCTGTCTGTAGTGCGGCAAAGAAACCCTCATCCAGAAGCGCCTGCTGCAACTTAGCAGCATCGCAAAGCGGCCTCAGGGCAAACTCCTTAAGGAACTCACGCCCCTCGAAAGGATCCTCAAAGAGACCGGTAGCCATGAGTTCACGGTGCAGATAATGAGCCCCCTCGTAGCAGAGCTCGTTTACCCGGCGCAGGCCCTCGGGCCCCATAAGCGAAAGGTACACGGTACACCAAAGAGCTATCAGAGACTCGTTGGAACAAATATTAGATGTGGCCTTCTCGCGGCGGATGTGCTGCTCGCGGGCCTGAAGAGTTAGCACAAAGACGCGACGCCCCTCGGCATCTACGGTCTGTCCCACAATTCGCCCGGGGAGCTTACGCATCCACTCGCTGCGGCAGGCCATAAAACCGACGTAAGGGCCTCCGTAACAGAGGGGTACGCCCAGGCTCTGTCCGTCACCGACGGCAATGTCGGCGCCCCATTCGGCGGGAGTCTTTACAACTGCAAGGGCCGAAGGGTCGCAATACTCGACGAGCAGCGCACCGGCCTCATGCACAAGATCCGCCAGGCCCAGATGGCTCTCAATCATGCCGAATCGATTAATAGACGGAACTATGACGCCGGCAAGATCCAGGGTACCCTCCGCCACGGCCTCGTGCACCTCCCAGGTCTCTACCAGATTGATGCCGGAATAGCGGGCGTAAGTACGCAGCGTTTCCAGTACGTTGGGCAGCAGACCGCTTGACGCAACTACGGTGTTGCGCTTGCGCGTACAAGCAACGCACATACGCATTGCCTCCGCTGCGGCACTCGGGCCGTCGTACATAGACGCGTTTGCGACATCCAGGCCCGTGAGAGAGCAAATCATGGTCTGCCACTCGAAGATATAGCGCAGGGTTCCCTGCGAAATCTCGCACTGGTATGGGGTGTATGCAGTTAGGAACTCCGAACGGGAAGTAATGTAGGGAATCACTGAGGGAGTATAATGGTCGTAAGCACCGGCCCCGACAAATACCTTCAGCTCGGTGTTCCTGGAGGCCATGTCTTTGAACCATGCCCGCAGTTCCACCTCGCTAAGTGCGGAAGGAAGGTCGTATTCTCCCCTGTGGATGAATTCAGACGGGACATCGGAGTACAAGTCCTCCAGGGAGCGTACACCGATGCGGTCCAGCATGTGCCGGATATCTTCCCCGGTATGGGGGAAATATGAAAAGGCCCCCATCCTACTTGGCGATGGCTGCATAGGCTGCAGCGTCCATAAGGGATTCAAGTTCAGCAGGATCGCTCAGGCGCACCTTGATAATCCAGGCGCCGTAAGCATCCTCGTTAACCTTCTCCGGAGAGGCCTCCAACTCAGTATTCACCTCAACCACCTCGCCGCTCACCGGGCAGTAAAGCTCGCTGGAGGCCTTCACGCTCTCCAGTGCGCCGAACTCCTCGCCGGCCTCGAAACTGTCGCCCTCTGAGGGCAGATCTACGTAAGTAATATCACCCATCTCGGACTGTGCGAAATCCGAAACGCCTATAACGGCGATGCCGCCTTCTACTTTAACCCATTCGTGAGACTCGCTGTAGAGGAGTCCTTCAATGATTTTGCTCATTTCTTATAATTGGTTTTATAAAATCTCTTTTTAACTACTTCGCCGGGGAAAACGCGCTTACGGATACGCACAAAGAGCGGAGTCCCGAGGGCCGCGTGAGTGCTGTCTACCAGCGCGAAGCACAAACTCTTGTCGAGAGTAATAGAGTGATAGCCGGTAGTCACCACACCCACCTGGGTGCCGTCTTCCAGCTCCACAGGATAGCCGGCGCGGGGTATAGCATTGTCTTTGAGCTCTATGCCCACGAGTTTGCGGGCAACGCCCTCGGTTTTCTGCTTAAGAAGAGCATCCTTGCCGATAAACTCCGGCTTGTCGAACTTGCAGAACATAGAGAAACCTGCCATCACCGGGGAAATCTCTGCGCTAAGCTCGTCTCCGTACAGAGGAAGACCTGCCTCGAAGCGCAGGGTGTCGCGGCAACCAAGTCCACAGGGCTTCACACCGTCCTCGAGCAGGGCCTCCCACATGTCGCGAATAATCTCGCCGTCGGCGTAAATCTCGAAACCATCCTCTCCGGTGTATCCGGTACGGCTCACGATGATGCGGCCGCCGTCTTCGTCTTCGAGGTCATAGAAGGTATAGAACTCCAGCTCGCGCAACTCTTCCAGGCCGAAATAGCGCACCAGCTCATCTTCTGCGCCGGGCCCCTGAAGGGCAATCTGGCCCCATGAATCGGAATCGTTGAAAATTTCTACCTCGTAGCCGTCGGCCTGCTGCTTAATCCATTCAAAATCCTTATCTATATTGGCAGCGTTGACCACAAGCAGGTAGCCCGACTCGAACTCTTTGTAAACCAGCAGGTCATCTACTACTCCACCATCCTGATAGCACATCATTCCGTAAAGGATGCAACCCGGTTCCAGAGCAGTGACGTCGTTGGTAAAAATATGATTTACAAAGGATTGAGCATCGGGGCCGTCGATTATGATTTCGCCCATGTGAGACACGTCGAACATTCCCACCGCCTTACGCACGGCATTGTGTTCGTCGATGATTCCGGAATACTGTATGGGCATATCAAAGCCGGCGAAGGGGCTCATTTTAGCACCTAGAGCAACGTGCTCCTCGTGCAGGCATGTGGTTTTTAATTCTTGGTCCATAGTTCTGTCAAAGATACAACTATTCTCACGCTTTTCCAAGAATATAAGCAGGGTCCCGGTAGCTTTTTTCAACAAGTTTTATACAGTCCAGCTCGTGAGAAGTCAGAACTCTTTCTGAGTCACAGAAATAAGAAGTCAGTGCCGTAGCAAGTTCACCAGCATCCTTCCGGAAACCAAGGTCAACAAGGTTGGCGACACGCTGCCGCACAGACTGAACCCCGTGTCTTGCGAGCTTTGACTCACCCGGAGTTATGGCAGCCGAAAGCATGTCGATATTTACAGAATGCAGAAGGGTTCCGTGCACTATACTCCCCGCCGGAAGGCTGAAGAATGCGTTGCCGGAGACCTTATAGCCTCCCACCATGATATCGTTATGGCTAGTGGTCACAGCATCCAGCCCAAGGGAGCGCAGCGCTCCGGAGAGCTTCTCCAGATACTCGGCAAATACTGCAGCAACGCCATTCTGCGGAGTGATATAAGACAGCATAAGGTTCCCCTCGTCGGCAAAAACGCAGCCGCCTCCGCTTTTGCGGCGCACAACGTCGATGCCGTGCTCGCGGCAGTAAGGGAGATTAACTTCGGTCTCGAGATTCTGGTTACGCCCGATAATCACTGTGGGCTTTACCCTCCACACAAAAAAGCCGCAGCCATAAGCCGCAGCCACATACTCCTCCATTGCCAAATAGAAACTCAAAGGCCTTATACCGGCATCGGGAAGGGAAATCAGTTCCATTACTGAAGCATTTTGAGATCTTTCTTCAGAATCATCTTGGGCTCCATCAAATGAACCTTCTGGAAAAGCTTGATACGGTTACCCAAAGACAGGAACACCTTGTCTTCGTGCTTGCCCTTGCGCCACCATTTGTAGAAGCCCACGGGATCATTCTCAAAGGGAATCTTTGCAAGAATACCAGAGCTGTATCCAGGATAGTCGATAATGAGCTGAAGACCCATGAAACGCTTGTAATATTCGGGATCCGCCCTGCGGAGCTTACTTACCAGAGGATTGAGAACCTCAAAGTTATCGACCTGTAACACCTTGTCTTTCACTATCATACGATGGATGCGAACAGGGTCGGCATTGAGCCAGGCCCCGATTTTCATGGTGGTGGGACCTTCGTCGGTGTCGAGCGTGAGCTCGTCCATCGAGTAATATACCTTCTCCGGATCCAGAGGGAACAGTACTTCTGCTTCCATCAAAAAACGTTATACATAGGTGTACAATTGGCAAATTTAAGAATTTTTTTTAGATTTGTTCAAGTTATGAACACATTTATTAACATCAGCGGCCTTTTTAAAGAAGAATCCTGGATTCTTCCGGGCGCACGGATCCTGGATCTTGAGCATATTCAAGGCAGCTGCTGTTATTGCGACCCGAAAGCAGAAGAGGCAATACGGGAAGCCCTGCAGCCCTTCCCCGCCGGCGGAGTGCACTGGATAGACAGCGGAGACTACCATTATTTAAGCAAACTATGGATGGAAAAGATCTCCGAACCCTTTGCACTCTCTCTGTTCGACAATCACCCGGACGACCAGCAAACGGCCTTTGGCAGTATTCTCAGCTGTGGATCCTGGGTACGCAGTGCCAGAGAAGGACTCCCCTTCATGAAGGCAGATTACCTTAACACAGCAGACATTCCCGGCAGCCTGCCGCTCTACCTCTCCATAGACTTGGATTATTTGTCCCGGGATTATGCCCGGACCGACTGGGACCAGGGTACGGCAAGCCTTGATGAGCTGTTGCAGAAGCTTTCTGTGCTATGCTCCGGCCATCGAATTATAGCCGTGGATATTTGCGGAGGAATAACCCAGGCCAAAGGCGCCCGGGCGGAAGACTACAGAATAAACGTCCGCACCAGGAGCGCCCTGGCTGAGTTTTTCAGGAAATGGGAAGTGTAATGTCGTCCCAGCCCTCCACAGACAGCAGAGCATAGGATTTATTGAGGTCTATGGTCATAGAGATGTCCAGAAGGTCCTCATCCTGGAAGCTATATCCGGTACTTAGAATAAGCTCCCCAAGGGGGACTGTGCGCTTGATTTCCTCGCCGCTCATGACATCCAGTGAAAGGTCGTCGTCCAGTTGCCTGGGCAGGCGTATGCTCCACTGGCCCTGGTCTTCGGTACTGTCTGTATAGCAGTTGAAATCACCCTCGTACGGCACAGCATCAAGAAGATTGTAACCTCCCACAGAGCCCTTCACGCACAAATAGGTATCTTCCGGCTGATTGAGCACCGACAGGGTGAGTCTGGCAAAGTTCTTATGCAGCTTGACCGGCACAAGAAATTCATCGCCCGCAAGCTCTGCAGTACAGGAGCAACTGTACACCTCGTCACACTGCTTTTCGCCGGCTATATCCAACATTTTCCCACGAAGGGCGTTCATGGCGGTAATGCCAGTAAACACCGTGACTTGCGACGGTCTGCGCTGCACCTGCAGCCGGCACTCCCCCGCCTCGAACGCATCGCCGTCCAGCATCCCCTGTCTCACTACTTCTCCATCCTGCACCACGCTCACAAGCACGCTTCCTGCCGTCTTGAGCGGCTCGTAGGGAAGCACTGTGAGCTCGCAGGGGCAAGCCGAACGGTTTTCTTTTACGGAGCAGGAAGCCAGGATAAATAATGAGGCCAAGCAGCAAAAGTGTCGCATACCAGCTTACATTTCATATTGTACATAGGTATCCGGAGCGAGCACCTCCAGCTTGTTGCACATCACGTCTACATAAGTGCGTTCGGTGCCGTCTTCGCGGGTGTAATGCTGCACCTGCAGGCGTCCCCACACATGCACCGCGCCTCCCTTTTCTATCAGCTCAAGGTCTTTTACGTTCTTGCCCTCGAAGGCGGTGACATTGTGCCACTGGGTTTCGATTACCGGCGCACCTTCCTTGTTCTTGTAGGCATGGTTGGTAACTACGGTAAACTTTGCCATCTGTTTTGAATTGATAACCTGAAGGCGAACATTGCCCACGATTCCCAGCAACTCGATTCTGTTGATCTGTTCCATAAGAGTCTCTCATCTTTTAAGTTTGAATATCGGGCTCCCCGGCTCGGAAACAAAGCCTTCGTCCCGATGCAAAGGAAGTACAATTGTAGCTGACGGCAATGCCTAAGCGCCTCCAGAGTGCAAATATTTACGATTCTTTCTAAAACCGCAGGCTTTTATAAGAAATACGCATGCAAGTTTTGGCTCGAAAGATATTATTTATTCCAAAACATTCGCAAATAGTGTTTTACGATTTTTTCTGTTCCTTGGAAGAACCAAAATGCCTGCCGATATTTGCCACATGTACAAGATTGTGGAAGAAGACGAAACCAGGCACTGCCTGGAATGTGGCGAGCCCCTGTACGGCCGCACCGACAAGAAATTCTGTACCAACTCGTGCCGCAACCGCTGGCACGGGGAGGCGCGGAGCAGACATAACTCCACCTACACCAAGACCATTGGCACTCTGCAACGTAATTACAACATACTGGAGCAGATGTTCAAGCTTAAGGCCAGCGGCTGTCCCATGAAAGAGCTGCTTGAGATGGGTTTTCATCCGGAATTTGTAACCCATCAGGTACAGAAAAAAGGAAAGCACCTGGAGTACAGGTGCTTTGACTTCATTTACAATCTGAGCGAACGCAAGTTATTCAACCTGCGACGACTCTGATACTGCAGAGTCGATTCTGGCGTCTAAAGACTCGGCGTCTATCATCTTGCAGACGCCATCCAGCACGGCACCAATCTCTACATGGAACTTGCGCATGCTTAAATTGCCTTTAACGGAGGCGCTGGCCTTGAGCGAGAGCAGTTCCTTTACAAAGATTTCGCCCTCTACCTTGCCCCACAAATCAAGATTCGCGCACATAAGAGTGCCTTCCACGACTGCATGCTCACCTATCACAATGCGTCCTTCAGATGTAATCTTTCCTTTTACGCGCCCGTCTATGCGGATGTCGTTGGAGGAAGTGATGTCACCTACGATGCTGGTACCCTCGGAGATTCTGCTCACCGAGTTCACTTCTGCTATTTCAGCTAATTTGCTCATATATCTGTTTTGTTAAAATAAATCTTTTCCGTGGCAGTTCTTGTACTTCTTGCCGCTGCCGCAAGGACAAGGGTCGTTACGGCCTACGTGTTTTTCTACCTTCACCGGGGCATTGGACTTGGGCTCCCCGTTGGTACTCAAGTCGTTGCGGCGGGTCTGCATCTGGGACATGTCGGTGCGGCGCTGCATAGCCCTCTGTGGCTGCTGGGGACGGTCCTGCAGAGGTACGAAGGCCCTGAACAGGAAGCTCAGCACGTCTTGGTTGAGAGTCTCCAGCATCTCAGAGAAGAGGTTGTAGCTCTCCAGCTTGTACACCACAATAGGGTCTTTCTGCTCGTAGGCGGCATTCTGCACACTCTGCTTGAGGTCGTCCATGTCTCGCAGGTGCTCCTTCCAATGCTCGTCTATCTGGTAGAGTATGATGTTCTTACTCAGCGTCTTGGAAATCTCTTTACCCTCGTTGGCGTAGGCCTTCTCAAGGTTCACGGAGAGATTGATGACCTTGCGTCCGTCCGATACCGGAATGGCTATGTTCTGGTACATCGAACCCTGCTTCTCGTAAACCTCCTTGATAATGGGATACAGTTTCTCATCCAGACCGTCCATACGGCGTCTGTAGGTCTCCTGCATCACCTGGCAGATGCGGCGCACAAGCTCCTGCTTCTTGATTCTGCCGTATTCGGCCTCGTCAATTTCCAGGTCAATGGAATAGCGGGCCATCAGCGACTCCCGGAAGTCCTCGCAGCTCATTCCGTCGTTCTTATCTACGAACACCGACGCAGAATCCACCATCATGTTCTGGAGGTCGATCTCTACCTTCTCGCCGGAGATTGCATTGCGGCGGCGCGAATAAATAGCTTCGCGCTGATAGTTCATCACGTCGTCGTATTCAAGCAGGCGCTTACGAATTCCGAAGTTGTTCTCCTCAACTTTTTTCTGCGCGTTCTCTATGGCGCCGGAGAGCATAGAGCTCACCAGGGCTTCGTTGTCGGCCATTCCCATCCTGTCTACCATTCCGGCGATACGCTCGGAGCCGAAGAGGCGCATGAGCTTGTCTTCCAGCGAGATATAGAAGGTAGAAGAGCCCGGGTCGCCCTGACGTCCGGCACGGCCTCGCAGCTGACGGTCCACTCGGCGGGAATCGTGGCGCTCGGTGCCTATGATGGCAAGTCCGCCGGCGTCCTTGACTTCCTGGGAGAGTTTGATATCGGTACCACGTCCTGCCATGTTGGTGGCGATGGTTACGGAGGAGCTTTGTCCGGCCTGGCCAACGATTTCGGCCTCCCTGGCGTGCTCCTTGGCATTCAGCACGTTATGACGTATACCACGGAGGCGCAGCATCCTGGAAAGCAGCTCAGAGGTTTCTACATCCGTAGTACCCACCAGCACAGGGCGTCCTGCGGCGGAAAGCTCGGCCACGCGATCTATCACAGCCGCGTACTTGGCCTTCTTGGTCTTGTAGATACGGTCATCCTGGTCGTCGCGGATAACTGGGCGGTTGGTAGGGATGACCATCACGTCCAGCTTGTATATACTGTAGAACTCGCCAGCCTCGGTCTCTGCCGTACCGGTCATACCGGCAAGCTTGTGATACATACGGAAGTAGTTCTGCAGCGTAATGGTGGCGAAGGTCTGGGTTGCGGCCTCCACCTTTACGTTCTCCTTGGCCTCTACCGCCTGGTGCAGACCGTCGCTCCAGCGGCGTCCCTCCATGATACGTCCGGTACTCTCGTCCACTATCTTCACCTTGCCATCCTCGGAGATTATGTAGTCCACGTCTTTCTCGAACATGGCGTATGCCTTGAGCAGCTGCTCCACCACGTGCACCCTCTCGCTCTTGAGAGAGAATTCTTCCATCAGGGCGTCTTTGCGGGCCTGCTTTTCTGCGGCAGTCCCCTCTCCCTGCATGATTTCTGCGGTGCGGGCGCCCACATCGGGCAGCACGAAGAAGTCTTCCGTGCCCACGGACGAGGCCAGCATGGCGTCTCCCTTATCGGTCTTGATTACCGAGTTAAGCTGCTCGTTGATAACGAAATACAGAGGATCGGTAATAACCGGCATCTCCTTCTCGTTGTCTTGTATGTAATAGTTCTCCGTCTTCTGCAGAATCACCTTGATGCCGGGCTCGGAGAGATATTTGATAAGGGGCTGATACTTGGGGAGTCCCTTGTGGGCACGGAGCAGAAGCTTTCCGCCTTCCTGTTCGTCGCCCGCTGCTATGAGCTTACGGGCCTCGTTCAGGCACTGGTTTACGAGCTGGCGCTGGGCCTGATAGAGGCGCTCCACGTAAGGCTTGTACTCGGCGTACTGAGCATCGTCGTCGTTGCTCTTCTGCACCGGACCGGAAATGATGAGAGGGGTACGGGCGTCGTCGATGAGCACGGAGTCAACCTCGTCCACGATGGCGTAATGATGCTTGCGCTGCACCAGGTCTTCCTTGGCCACCGCCATGTTATCGCGCAGGTAGTCGAATCCGAACTCATTGTTGGTACCGAAGGTAATGTCACAGTCGTATGCGCGCTTGCGGGCGTCGGAGTTGGGCTGATGCTTGTCTATGCAGTCCACGCTGAGGCCGTGGAACATGTACAGAGGGCCCATCCACTCGGAGTCTCGCTTGGACAAGTAGTCGTTCACAGTAACCACGTGTACACCCTTGCCTGCGAGAGCATTGAGGAACACCGGCAGGGTTGCCACGAGGGTCTTACCTTCACCAGTGGCCATCTCGGCTATTTTGCCCTGATGCAGGGCGATACCACCGATGAGCTGTACGTCGTAGTGCACCATGTCCCATACCAGGTCGTTGCCACCGGCAAGCCAGTGATTGCGGTAAAGAGCCTTGTCGCCCTCTATCGTCACGAAGTCGTGGTTCACGGAAATGTCGCGATCGAACTGAGTAGCGCTCACCTCTATGACTTCGTTCTCTTTGAAGCGGCGTGCTGTACTCTTCATTATGGCGAATGCCTCGGGGAGAATCTCTGTGAGGCAGGCCTCGATGGCATCGTCCTCGTCTTTTATGAGCTTGTCGGATTCTGTAGCAAGCTTCTCTTTCTCGTCTATCGGGAGATCCCCGGCCAGCTCGGTGCGGATTTGTTCCATCCTTTCCTCGAAGGGAGCCTCTACAGCGCGAAGGCGTTCGCGCAGAGCTGCCGAGTGTTCACGGAGAGCATCATTGGACAGGGCGTCTATTTCCGGGTAAATTGCAAGTATCTTGTTAAGAATAGGTTTTACGGCCTTGTAGTCTCGTTCTGCCTTGGAGCCGAAAATCTTCTTAATTACATCAGCTAATGCCATAATTTGTTTCTAGTTTTCTAAATCGGACAAATTTAGTAAAAATTCCTTACTTTTGTAAAAATATGCCCGTCGTAAGTATAATAATAGTATGCATGAACAGGCCGGACAATCTCCGGCCCTGCCTGCAAAGCATCAAAAAGAATACCAGCGCAGAATACGAGGTATTAGCGGTTGCATACCGCTTTGATGCTGACAATCTGTCAGAGTTACGGGCCGAGTTCCCTTGGGTACGCTTTATCGTAAACAACGGCATAAGCGGCTTCTCGGAGAATAATAATCTGGCTCTCAGGCAGGCTGCAGGTGATTATTGCTTTGTACTGAACGACGACACGGAGCTTCCAGGCCCGACCATAGATGCGCTGCTTGCAGACTTCGGAAGACTTCCGGAAGATGCGGCCATCGTCGCCCCCAAATTGCTCAACGCAGACGGCAGCCTCCAGCTCTGCGGGCGGCCCGAGTATCCGCCCTTCAATTACGTACGCCAGCAATGGCACTGCTGGCGCGAACCCACAGACAACGGACGGGGGCTCTTCCGCACCTTCAACATCAGCGGCGCAGCCTTCCTTATCAAGACCAGTATTTTCCGCGAACTCGGATGGTTTGACGAGCGCTACTTCTTTACCCCGGAAGACATTGCCCTCTCTACCCTGGCACGCGAGCGTGGATACACAGTGTGGTGCGATTCCGAGGCGGCCGTGGTTCACAAATGGCGCACTACTGCTTCGCGCATCTCCACTGCCGTGCGGCCCGCCGCCGTGCGCGGAAGCCTGATTTTCTTTAGTCGCGGGAGCTCCCTGCGCTACCTGTTGCTCGCTCTCGGAGTGTGGCCCGCAGAGATGGCCAAGCGCATCAAGGCACGCCTTCTGGGACGGTACTCCGACTACCTTACATACCGCAACATAACCCGCAGCATATTCACCTGGCGCAGCCCCAAAGAACTCTTTGTACGCTTCTTCAATGAACTCTGAAATACTCGTCATCATAGTCACATTCAACGGAATGCAGTGGCTGGAGCGCTGCATTGGTTCCGTTCGGGCATCGGAAGTGCCTGCAGATATCATAGCCATAGACAACGGCTCCACGGACGGAAGCGTTGAATGGATGCGCGCCCACGGAGTAGATGTGGTGTGCAACAGCACAAACATGGGCTTCGGCGGGGCCAACAATATCGGCTTCAAGAAGGCGCTGGAAGAAGGATACTCGTACGTGTACCTGCTGAACCAGGACGCATGGGTAATGCCAGACACTTTTGGGAAGCTGATATATGCCTTCGATTCAGGACCTTACGGAATATTGAGCCCGGTGCAGAACGACGCCGGCGGCAAGAAGATGGACCGTCAGTTCGCCAAGCGCTGCCGCCGCTTTATCCGACGGCACAAGGGTGAGCAGGTAGCAGAGGTGCCTTTTGTAATGGCAGCGCACTGGATGATAAGCAGGGGCTGCTTGATGAAGGTCGGAGGCTTCTCACCTGCGTTCCGCCATTATGGCGAGGACGACAACTACATAGACCGCGCACACTGGTTCGGCTGGCGCTGCGGAGTTGTGCCGGCAGCGGTTGCCATTCACGACAGGGCCCGGCGCAAGAGCTCGCCAGAGGCGCGTATGTTCCTGAAATGTAATGCCTCCGTGATTCATGTGAGCAAACCGGCGTGGGGCGTTTTGTTGCGTATGTTGTGGGAGCCGCTGCGGCTCGTCGCCATTGGCTGCCTGCACTTGAGCGGGGCGCCGTTCCGTTATATCGGGCCACTGGTCAAACGATATCCGGAGCTGCTTCGGTATCGCAGGCGGAGCCGCAAGCCCGGCGCTTTTCTATTATAAGAATCCTTCGCTGCGCTAAGCTTGCGGGCCCCTCCCGTTCACGTGGCCACGGGCGACCACGGGCCCCGGAAGAGACAGCCGGTCGCATCTGCGGCGAAGGAGACGTTTTTCTATATAGCGGCGGGCGTCGTAGAATTTTTTGATCAGCCAGGGGCGACGCTGACGGCGGTCGTGATAGATGTATAGCAGCCAATCACAATCGCGGGTTTTCATCCCATCGGGCAGCAGTGGCGCTATGGTTACTCCACACTCGCGGGCACAATAAACCAGTGAGAGCTGGTCGCGGCCGGATAGCGTCTGCAGGCAGTTCCACCATAGCGCGTGCATCTTTCTTAGCGACTCGTCGCCGCCGCGCCGCAGCAGAATGTTATTCTCGAACAGTCCTGCGTGCTGTGGGAAGGTCTTGGCGTTCAGGAACTTAATTACACGCAAGGCTGCCGTGTAGCTCTCCTTGTCTGCAGCTACCACAGCATACGCCTCGTCGTAAACGCAGTCTCGCGAGGGATGCAGAGGCGCCGCCATCTGCACGCCAGCAGCTATCAGATCGTCAATCCTTTGGTAGAACGCAGCATCTTTGATGCAAATGTTGCCGTCTATCCAGAGGGTCCAGCGGTACCCGGGCAGCAGCTCATCGGGGTGCAGCTTAGGGTAGCGGGAGAGCATGCGGGGGTCGGAAATATCGGCCGGAATTTCGCGAAGCTGCCACACTCCGTTGCGCCCGCTGCCAGCCGTTCCCCTACGCACGAAGCAGATGTAATCGTAGCGCGGATCTACGACCTGCGGCTGCATGAGGGAGTCGATGTCGCCGACTACGGAGGTATATATAGCTAGTTGCTTCATTTGCGCGGCAGTTTTAGCAGTTCTCCCAGACGAAGGTCCTCCGACTCGGGCTCGAAGGGCACGAAGCCGCTCCAATGATAGAAAGTATATTCCCCGAAGAGAATGCGGCCATCGCCTGGAGCGTAGAAATCTATGCGCACCTGCGGAATGCCCTGCGACAGACACGCTGCGAGCGCGAGCATATCTTCCAGGCAATCAGGCTTTTGCGGTGGCACGGTGGCATTGGGATGACCGTTCTGCAGCGGCATGTGCTCCCACTCCGGAGTGAAGAAATCGAACTTGGTCTCCTCGTCAGGGTTATCGCGGTCGCTCGCCACAAAGAGGAACTGCGGTACACCGCCGAAGCAGAAAATCTTGTAGTCCTTGAGCCCTGCTCCAATATAGGGTTCAGCGATTATTCGCGGCTGCAAGCCCTTGTAAGCCCACTCGCGGTCGCGCTTCCAGTAATTGTGCGAGAGCGCCTCCGAGATACTGGCGCAGGCATCGCTGCGATCTAAGGACGTATTGTCTTTGCAGATTATGGTGCTGCCACTGTCGTGGGTACATTTGAGCACGAACTGCGCGGGCAGAGAATCCCAATCAATCTGCTCCGGGCTCTCCCACACTCCGAGCGTAGGTATAACATGCTCCTCCCCTATCTTCCCGGCCACGAGACGCTTTACTTCTGCCTTATCTACCATTGTGTGATAGAGGGAGTTACGGTCATGCAGCTTGAGCCATTGCAGCTTTTCGGTGAAACGGCGCGGGCGGCAGAGGTGTAGCCGCGTGCCCATTACGGCTCTGTATTTCATGCGCAGGTAGATTGAGTCGGGTAAGAATCGACCGATCTTACGAAGCACGAACTCTCTTTCGCCCCCGGTGAGGGCTGCCGACCAGATTACAGGCGGAAGGCATAGCGCTGTGGCCGCAAGCACCGCCACAGGGCGCCATAGGGCACCGGGGATCACAAAGTGCAGCAGCACCGGGACGGCCGAGCCGAGTAAAGCTACGGTTAACACAGGGCCGAGCGCATCGTCGAATAGCTGCGAGGTCTTGTATCCGGTAAGGCGCTGTACGTAAATGATTCTTGTAATATCCACCAGCAGGTAGGCCGCCGCGAAGAAGATATACGAGACGTACGCAGGTGCGCCGGCCTTAAAGGCAATCCAGGATGCGGCAAAAGCGCTGAGCGCAACTACAGAACTCACTATGTAGTAGCTCTTTATGCGCCCTTCTGCCTGAATGAGGGTAACGAGCGGATTGAGCAGCAGGTCAACGGTGAGGCAAATCAGGGTGAGGCGAGTGAAGATAATTGCGAAGCGGGGTACGTCTTTGAGCCAGAGACGGAGCAGCTCCGGTGCCTCCAGCATGAAGGGGATACACAGGGCGAGCAGAATGAGACCGCTGTATTTTACGCCCTTGCCGGTGAGAGTGAAGCTGTAGTCACGCTTGCCGCCAGCGTATGATTTGGTAATCTGGGGATTGAGTGCGGTGAGGAGGTTGGTAACGAATTGCTTGAGTATGTTCTCTACTTGCTGCGCTACCAGCCTCGCCCCATTTACAGCAACCCCAAAGAATATGTTTGCCAACTGGTTGATTCCCTGAGTGTTGACTATATACGTTCCGCCACCCAGCACATTCCATCCGGCAAAGGAGCCCATCTGCCCCAGAATCTTGCGGTCCAGGACGGCGCGCCCTCGGGTTTCCGGGAAGAGGCGGTGACAGGTGATGCCGTAGGCCAGTCTGACGATGATTGCAACGCCCAGCATGAGTATGGCGTAGAGTATCAGTTTGTCGCTTGCTGCTTGGGCTATGAGTATGGCGACGCTGAGTTTGAGTATGGCTTCTGCTATGCTTATCCATGCAAAGAGGTCCATCCGCTCGTGGGATATGATGGTGGCGTTGAAGGGAACACTGAGAAGGTTTACCATCAGTACACCCATGGAGCATTGGAGTACCCAGCGGGCTGCTGTCATGCGGCCCGGGGGGATGTTCATTTTGGTCTCCAGCCACCAGATGCCCAGAGTCTCGGTGAGGACAAGAAGGAGGGCGCAGAAAAACAGCTGGAGTATTACCGCCGTGGAGAATACCCGGTGAAGGGTGCCGGAGGTCGTTTCTATCTCTACTTCGGTGCCGGCGGGCAGAGACGGGGAAGCTCCCCCCAGACGACTTTTCCCCAAGTTTTCAGGAGGCTGGGGGGAGCTTCCCCGGAACGGAACGCCGGCACCGAGGTGCCAGGTGATAAAGCGGCTGATGGATTGGGATACGGAATTGGTGATTACGGTGAACATCATCACCAGGCCCCCAACTGCTCCATACACGCCGTAGTCTTCTACACCGAGGGCGTTCAGCACCACGCGGGAGGTAAAGAGGCCGATAAACATAAGTAACAGCATCCTGAAATACAAGAGGATGCTGTTCTTCGCTATTCGGCGGCTATTTTCCGAAATCTGTGGCATTACCTTGCGAAGATACGAAAAAAATTATATCTTTGCGGTCCACACTGCAGGATTAGCACATCGGTAGTGCATTGGCTTCCCAAGCCAAGGAGGAGGGTTCGACTCCCTTATCCTGCTCGCTTCTCTCCAGCGACAGTTCTCCACTGCCGCTTTTTTCTTACCCCGGCCCCACCCCGAGTCAGCACCTAGGACACGAGATACACGTGAACGGTCTACCGTTGATTTCGTGGCCAGAAAAACGCCGATTTCTTAAGAAACACTGCCACGAGATACACGTGAGCAGTCTAGCGTTGATTTCGTGGCAATTGTGATCCACCCTGGCGGCCTACTCTCTATAACTCAAGGGAATACCGCTTTTGCCAGCACGTTGTTTTATGCAGGCAGAATGCGTAAATAGCTGGCGAGTAAGGACTTGAACGCCAGGATGGATGTATCGGAAGGGATAGTAGACAGATCTTGACTGGAGGTGATGTAAGGGACCTCTATAACTTTCCGTCAATTCTTTTACGCGAAAGGACCGGGAGAGGTCCTACAATCCTTTCAGCGGAGTTTTCTTCGGGTTCCAGACCTGAAAGTGGACGGGAAAGGACAGAAAGGGGTCTGTCAATCCTTTCAGAGGGAGCCCCAGCAGCGGAAGTTATAACAATCAGCGGCCCCCGAGGAGGCCGCTGAAAACACTAATTAAAACATTAATTATAGGAAATTTCTATATCCCAGATCCTGACAGCACCGGATGCTGTAATATATCCTGTATTAAGATTTAAAGATGAAGCATCTATGGTTACAGTAGAAGCTCCTGAAGCGCTCACTACTCCATCACCCGCCGCATCTGTTGTATTGGATGCGCTGAAGAACAAAGATGAAGAGTTTGATCCTCCATCCATAGGCTTTTGAGTATTCGAAACCGTCATCTTAATACTAATAATCTTGGTACCAAGTTCCGGAATCTGAATAAAATAAGGCTGATTTGTTGTATATTTTTTTATCTGCAAATAATGATAGTCGCTAGTCTTGTTACTATGCGCCTTCTTGATTGCATACGCATTAAAAATCATTCCTTCAGAGTTCGTGACTTTCCAGCTCTTGTAACCATCAGCACCATCACCAGCCGCAACAATATCAGCATTGCTTAAGGTGCAAGTATTCGACCCGGTTTCTCCGGAAGGTTTAGCTGCCTGTATCACGGTTAGAGTTCTTACCAATTCACCGTTAGAGTGGTTGACTGAGAGCTCTGCCTGACGCTTGTCTCCAGTATTCTCGGAAACAGCAATAATAATCTTGGAATTCTCTTTGTCTTCCCGAACAGTCACCCAATCGGGAGCACCGGTAACAGTCCACTCATCATTGTCGCTAGCAACCTTTACCTCTTGATTAGCAGCAGGAACTGCATCGAATGAAACTGTCGCATTATTACTACCGTTTAATGTGAGATAAGGGTCGGGGGTCCCACTTTCAGCATTTACCGCTTTCTCAACGTACATGCACACCTCCTTGGTCGTCACGCCATCCTTTTTATAATCAGTCCATCCATATACGAAACCCGTCAAAATATATGTCTTATCCTGGGTTGTAGAAACGCCGTCAGCCTTGCTCATGTAAAGAATGGCCTCAGAACCTGGGATAATACCGTTGTTTGCGCTAGAAAGCGTAGCTGTGTAGGACACGTAAGCTACTTTTTCATTTCCTTGTCCATATGCTCCGGCCATTTGCTCATCTGTCCAAGCCTCGGGAGTAAGCGACACACTCTCAGTCCCGTCAAGAACGGTAATAGTCGGATTCTCAAACTCACGCAGGCCATTATAAGCCTTGGTCTTTCCAGAGATAGAAATCTTCTGCCCCTTTTCAAGAGTATTGTTCTTATTATAGACAAGAATTACGCCAGTGCCATCCGAGACAAAGAGATTCCCCTTTACCTGAGACACGATGGTAGCAGAAGCTATTCTATATGAAGTTTCGGCTTCTCCCGCAAGGGCATTAGCAATCGTAGCGGGAGCCTCGCCGGCTTCCTGGGTCACGGTAACGTTAACTTCGAGTAGCGAAGAAGTGGCATGCTTGACCACAAAGAGCTCGCTGCGTTCTTTATCGCTGTCGTTAGCCTCGACGCTAATCTTCACAGAATTGCCATCCTTTTCTACGGTGAACCAGCTTGCAGTGGTACTCACTGTCCAGGCGGCATCGTCGGAAGATACGGCAACGGTAGAGGTGGAGGCTGCGGCCTTTACGCTCACGCTCGTAGGATTCACTGTCAGCCAAGGTTCGAGAGGATTCTCACCGCTCTCCAGCACTACGAAAATCTTATCAACATTGAAGGTCTCACCGGGATACAGCAGCACGGTGGAGGACTTACCAGTCCACTCGCCGGCAGAATAGCCCTCGGGGTTTGAAGTGGCTGTCTTGTCGGCCTTAGCTCCGTCGAAGGCAATGCGCACGATGGAATAGCCTGCGGGGGCAGCAAAACTCAAGGTATTGCCCTTGTAGAACCTGAGGTCATAAGCCGTACTGGTCTTCCAGAGACGGGGAACGGTAGATGCGGAGCCCTTGCTGAAGCTGAGCTGGATGCCGTCGGTGGAAGTAAGAGTAACGCCATCCAGGCTGGTTGCGCCATCATTATCAGCACCGGGGACCACCTGTCCCAGAGCGGTAATAGCCTCTTCGGTATTGAATACGAAAGCGGGATCGGGGTCTACCTCGAAGGTCTCAACATTGAGCGTGACGGTCTTGATCTTGCCGGCGGCGAAAGTGCATTTCTCTGCAGCCGGACGCAGGGTCAGCACTGCCTTGCCTTCCTTTCCGCCCTGCTCGCCCTCAACGATTACCTTGAAATCCTGGGTATCGACATGGGTGTAGGGCTTGATGGGCATATACACAAAAGCGGCCTCATCAACTGCAAGTTCGCCAGGGTTGGCAATCCTGGTAACAGCCAGGCTGGACCAATAACTGCTGTCGTCGCTCTTTGTATAAACGGGGGCCTCTCCTGTAAAGTCCATGAAGAATGAACCCACCACAGCCTCTCCGGACTCGCTCTCGTCAAGCGTCACGCTGGATACCTTGAGAGGGGCGCCGGTCTTGTTGACTACCTTGAACTCGATTACTGAAGCCAGCTGCTTCATCGTAAAAGCAGGGTTCGTGCCTGTAACATTCTTTGCAACTGCATACATAGGGCAGGCGCTTCCGCAAACGACGTCCAACACATTGTACACAGACTGGGTGAGGCCACGGGTATCGCCTACATATACGTAACCGTCTTCCTTAGTATAAGATGCAGGGCTCGTACGTTTGTCGTTGTAAGGATAAACTGCATACCAGTCATGCTCACCGGTACCCACTGCGGGGGAAGACTCGGCTGTGAATACTCCTTTCTTGGTGTCTGCACCATCGCTGAGAGTGAGCTTGCCGGCGCTCTGGAAAGTATTGTCCTGGGTAAAGAATACGTTGATAGCATCATTCTCGGCCCACAGGGTAGATAATCCGCCGTTGGTAGTCTTGGTGCCGTCAAGTGAGGCAGTTACAGAGAAAGTGTCAGGATACACAAGCACCTCAACCTGCTCTTTGGGCTGGCATCCGCTGAGGGCGACGATAGCTGCCATCATCAGCCCGGAAATTGCGTGGAGCTTTTTCATATTCCAAACTCCTCCCCATCATAAACCCAATCCTCGGTCTCGCCGCTGGTACAAAGCACGACGTCCTCGAGGACTTGACTGACGTCGGCGGCAGGCGCCTGATAGACGCGCTTGTGGAATTCTTTTGTAATGACAGACATATTTAGATAAAAAAAATAAACTAAGCCTTAGCTCACAAAATTAACAAGAATATCAACAGTCCCCCAAAAAGAATATCTATATTTGTAAACAGTTTATCAACATAATGAAATACGACATTTTGGTAATAGGTGCCGGAGCTTCCGGACTGATGGCGGCATACAGTGCTGCGTCTGCGGCCGCCGACGAGGGGAAGAGCCTGAGGGTATGCATACTGGAGAAGATGCCCCGCCCAGGGCGCAAGATAATGATTACCGGCAAAGGGCGCTGCAATTTTACCAATGTCAAAGATTGGAATTCTTTCTCTGCACATATTCGCTCAGGAGCCAAATTCCTGCGGCCCGCATTCTACAGTCTCCCGCCAGAGCGGCTCATAGACTTTTTTGCCAGGCACGGAATGGAGAGCGTGGTAGAAAGGGGCGATCGGGCTTTCCCGGCATCTCACCGCTCCGCCGATGTGGTTGACGCGCTGGTGCGTGCGTGCCACGGGCTTGGGGTTGTTATTCAAACCGAGGCGGAGGTAACATCGATAGAATGCACTGAGGCACGCGGCTTCCGGGTGCTGATGGCCGACGGCAGTGCGCATCTGTGCCAGAAACTCATAGTAGCCACAGGCGGCCTGAGTTACCCGGCAACTGGCAGCACCGGCGACGGACTCCGCTGGGCCGGCGCTATGGGACACAGCGTTACGGCGCTCTTCCCTTCGCTCACCGCCCTGGTGCCGAGGGGCTACAAAGACCGCTCCGCCCAATCCGGCATGGCCGAGGGAGCACTCCCCCGCCACATCCCGCGCGAGACGCCGCCCACCGAGCTGGGGCAAAAGTTCTGCGGCATCTGCCTTAAGAATGTCGGCGCCCGCCTCATTATTCAGGGCAACGAGGCCGAGAGCGGATTCGGGGATATAGATTTTACCGACGGCGGAATAGAAGGGCCGCTGGGGTTCCAGTTGAGCCGAAAGGCCGTGAAGGCCCTGGTAAACGGCTCCCGAGTTGCTCTGGAGCTGGATCTCAAACCGGGAGTAAGCCTCACGGAGCTTACCACCAGAGTTAAAGAGCTGTGGGAAGAAATTGCCCGGGATCCCAGGAGCTTACGCATCCGCGAAAAAGAGCGCTGCCGCATACTTCTGGGCAAACTAATGCCGTGGGAGCTGATTCCCGCGTTCACCGCCACTCATCCCGAGATAATCACTCTGGAGCGTCGGGGACGCGCCGACACAAAGGTTTGGGTGAACCTGGTAAGCATAGCCAAAGCGCTCAAAGAGTGGCGCTTCGATATCGATGGCTACGTAGGATGGGAACGTGCGGTAATAACCGCCGGCGGCATCAGTCTGGACGACGTTGTGCCCAAGACGCTGGAATCCCGCATCGTGCCTGGCTTGCATTTCTGCGGAGAGGCGCTCGACCTTGACGCCGATACCGGAGGCTACAACCTCCAGATTGCATTCGCTACCGGATTCCTTGCGGGACAGAAAGCTGCCGCAGCAACATGCGACTAACGGCGGTTCTACCGCGCAGCCGCCTTTTCGTGTCAGGCCTTGAAGAATTTATCGATTTCTTTTATCGACTGCGGCAGAGCCAGAATAGCCACGCGGTCGTAATCCTCGATAAGCGTATCCCCCACTGCAATAAATGAATCGCTGCCCCGCACAACGCCCGCAATGATGGCGTTGGTAGGGAAATTCAGATCTTTGAGCGGCTTCTTGGTAATGGCGCTGCCGGGCGCAACGGTATATTCAATAATCTCGGCGTTGCTCCCGGACATATACTTAACGAAGCGGGCCTTGCCGGACAGCGTGAACTTAAAAATCTTGCCGGCGGTAATGAGCTTCTTGTTGATTACAGTATCCACTCCCATCTCTTCTGCCAGGCGGATGTACTCTATATTCTCCACCTCAGCTAAAGTACGCTGAACGCCGAACTTCTTGGCCACTACGCAAGAAAGCACGTTACTCTCGTCGCTGTCTGTGAGCGCGATAAATGCATCGTAGTCGCGTATCCCTTCCTCGTACAGAAAGTCGGAATTGCTACCATCGCCGTTTACAATCATCACAGTTTCCGGCAGACGCTCAGAGAGTGCAGCACAGCGTTCTTTATCTTTCTCTATTATTTTCACCGCCGACATCTGGGGCGAAAGGGCGCGCGCCACCATCTCTGCCAATGGGCCGCCGCCCAGAATCATCACCCTTCCTACACTCTTCTCGGACTTGCCGAAGTACTTGACTAGGCTCTTCATGCCCTCACGCTTGGAAACTGTAAACAGCAGGTCGCCGAAGAGGAATTTGGTGTCGAATTTGGGGATGATGGTCTTGTCCTCGCGGGAGATGGCTATGATGCGGAAAAGAGATGTTTCTTCCGGCGTCATGGTCTGGATGAACTCCTCCAGCTTGAGATCTACCATCGGAGAATCTTCGTCTATCTTGAAAACGGATATCTGCAGCTTGCCGTGCGCGAAATCCATTGTGTCAGACGATGCCACATTCCTTAGCGAAGTCACTATTTCGTCCGCTGCACTCTTCTCCGGGTAGAACATGAGCTCAATGCCCAACTCCTTGAAGAGCAGGCGGTTCTCTGCAGCAAGGTAATCCTCGTCGTTGATTCTCGCAATAACGCGCGCCGCACCCAGCTGCTTGGCAAGAAGGGCTCCCACGATATTCACCTCCTGCGTAGTAAATGGATAGACGGCGATGAACAAGTCGGCCCGCGCCACCCCGGCTTCCTTCAGGGTTTTTATAGACGAAGGATTGCCCAGGACGGTCTCTACGTCGGCATAACCGCCGAGCGCTGAGAGGCGGTGGACGTCGTTATCGATTACCGTCACTTCATTAGCTTCTGCCCGAAGCATTTTTGCAAGGTGGGAGCCAATCTCGCCGGCGCCCTCAATGACTATCTTCATAGCGTCTCAAGTAGCTAAAAATCTTGCCTCTCCTCAGAAGGCTCTGCAAGATAATGAAATCTTTGCAATATCCAGCAACTCTCGCCTTGCCGGAATCTTTATAGCCTGCGCGGAGCTTGTGGTACCCCTTGTGGGCACGCACGACCGCACGGAAGTCGGCAGGCCGCCCGCTCAGCATGTACACGGCAGCCGATGCCCAGTCGAGCATCAGCCTCAGCGATATAAGCAGTCGCGCACGCGTGCGCCCGATCGTTGCCGGGAGATTGTTCTCCATGAGCAGCAGGTTGTTACGATGGTTCAGCTCAAGCTTCCAAGGAGACTTGGGAGTAAGCGTACCGCCACCCAGATGCCACACGCAGCTCTGTGGTACCACCGCCACCTTCCAGCCGCGCAGTTGAGCACGCCAGCAGTAGTCTATCTCTTCCATGTGCGCAAAGAAGCGCTCGTCCAGCCCGCCCAGCTCGCGCCAGAGGGAGGCTCGCGTGAGCAGGCAGGCGCCGCTCACCCAAAGGAGATCCGCAGGGGTGTCGTACTGTCCCTCGTCTTCCTCGACCCGCCGGAGCACGCGCCCACGGCAGAATGGGTAGCACAGACGGTCCATTCGGCCTCCGGCAGCACCGGCGTACTCAAAACGGGAGGTCTTCTGCCAGCCATCGGGCGTATTCAGGAGGGAATGCAGCTTGGGGCCGCAGACTCCGCACTCGGGATGCGCGTCCATGTAGCTGAGCAGCGGTTCCAGCCAGCCCGGCTCCACCAGAATATCGGAATTAATCAGCACGAAGAACTCAGAATCGAGCTGAGCGAGAGCACGATTGTAGCCTCCCGTAAAGCCGTAGTTGGCTCCGAGAGGCAGCAACCTTACGCCTTTGAATTCAGAGGCCAGCAGCTCCAGGGAGCCATCAGTCGAGCCGTTGTCCGCCACCACCACCTCGGCATCCCTGGGGCAGGATGCCAGCAGCGCAGGTAGGAACGAGCGGAGATAATGCTCTGTGTTCCAATTAAGTATGACAACGGCCGCGCGCATCGGGGCTATTTTTGGCAGCCGCAGTCTTCTTTTTGGCAACCTTCGCCGTCGTGGTGGCAGCCGCAGTCTTCTTTTTGGCAACCTCCGCCGTCGTGGTGGCAGCCGCAGTCTTCTTTTTGGCAACCTCCGCCGTCGTGGTG
>CAMKAJ010000020.1 GCA_946410455.1 uncultured Bacteroidales bacterium | reverse complement strand
GGCCTGCTGGCCCGCAGCGCCACTGTGCGCCGCATCGTTGAGAAGATGCGTGAAATCATTGAACTGTTTAATTGGGAGTAAATAATGAGCGAAGAACTGCAACAGCGCCTGCGCACCCAACTCTGGGATGTCGCTAACAAACTCAGGGGCAATATGACCGCCGGGGACTTTATGTACTTTACCCTCGGCTTCATCTTCTACAAATACCTTTCGGAGAAGATTGAGCTATACATCGACGATCAGCTCAGTGAAGACAACCTGACGTTCAAGAAGGCCTGGGCTTCTGATGACCAGGAGCTGAAGAGCGAGATTCAGAAAGTTTGTATGGAAGACCTCGGCTACTTCATCGAGCCGGAATACCTATACTCTTCCATCATCGAGAGTATTAGCCACAAGGAGAATATCCTTCCCCAGCTGGAACGCAGTCTGAAGAAGATTGAGGACAGCACCATTGGTCACGACAGCGTGGACGATTTCGGTGGCCTATTCTCTGATATTGACCTAGCATCCCCGAAACTAGGCAAGACGGCCGACGACAAGAACAAGCTCATCAGCGACGTTCTGGTGGCCCTCAACGGCATTGATTTTGGCTTGGAGGACGCACAGGACATTGATATCCTTGGTGATGCTTACGAGTATATGATCGGTCAGTTCGCCGCTGGTGCCGGCAAAAAGGCCGGTGAGTTTTACACCCCTCAGGAAGTGAGTCAGATCCTGTCCGAGATTGTGATCACCGGCAAGACCCGCCTCAAGAACGTGTATGACCCTACTTGTGGTAGCGGCTCCCTGTTGCTCCGCACCGCACGTAACGGTAATGCGGACGAAATCTTCGGCCAGGAAAAGAATCCTACCACCTTCAATCTGGCCCGAATGAATATGCTGCTGCACGGCGTGAAATACCGTGACTTCGACATACAGAACGGAGATACCCTCGAAAAGGATGAATTCGGCGAAAGGCAGTTTGATGCCGTGGTCGCAAATCCGCCCTTCTCTGCAGAGTGGTCGGCCGACGCCAAGTTCAATAACGATGACCGTTTCAGCAAGGCCGGTGTCCTGGCACCAAAATCCAAGGCCGATTACGCCTTTATCCTGCACATGATTTACCACCTGAACGACGGTGGCACGATGGCCTGCGTAGCGCCTCACGGCGTTCTTTTCCGTGGCGCTGCCGAAGGAAAGATTCGTCAGTTCCTAATTGAGAAGAAGAACTACATTGATGCCATTATCGGTCTCCCGGCCAATATTTTCTACGGCACTAGCATCCCAACTTGTATACTTGTGATGAAGAAATGCCGCAAGGAAGATGACAACATTCTTTTCATCGATGCCAGCAAGGAGTTTGAGAAAGTAAAGACGCAGAATAAATTGCGTCAGGAGCATATCGATAAGATTGTCAGCACCTACCGGGAGCGCAAGGAGATTGAAAAGTATAGCCATTGCGCCTCCCTGCAGGAGATAAAGGACAATGACTACAACCTCAACATCCCGCGCTATGTGGACACCTTTGAAGAGGAGGAAGAGATTGACATCAAGGCCGTGATGAGCGAGATCAAGCATCTGGAGGCAAAGAGGGCTGAACTGGACGCCCAGATTGACGTGTACCTCAAGGAACTCGGCATTATCTAATCCCTAATCACTTATTTGACTGACAGACAATCGTTATGAGCGAGACTCAGAAACATACAAAGCCTAATGTCCCGAATTTGAGATTCCCGGGGTTTAGTGGTGAGTGGGAGAGAGTTAAGTTAGGTAGTCTCTTTGATATTGGCTCTTCAAAACGTGTATTTGAATCCCAATGGCAATCTTCAGGAGTTCCATTCTACAGAACTCGTGAAATCGTCAGCTTAATAAATGAGACACCATTCTCTTCTCCTATTTACATTGATGAGAAGCTCTTCAACGAACTCATTGAAAAATATGGTTCTATTGAAAAAGGCGATATGCTAGTGACAGGGGTCGGAACAATTGGCCAAATGTACGTTGTCCCAGAGACAAATAAGTTTTATTTCAAAGATGGTAATGTGATCTGGTTTAAGCATAATCCCAATGTTTCTAGCCAGTTTATTAAGCAACTATTCTCCACGAATAGCATTATAACTCAGCTTCACAATAATGCGTCAATAACCACTGTTGCTACCTATACAATTGACGGGGCGAAAAAGACAATTGCCTTTATCCCCTCCAAAAAAGAACAAGACAAAATAGCATCCTTTCTCGCTCTCATAGACCAGCGCATCGCCATCCAAAACAAGGTGATTGAGGATTACACAACCCTTGAAAAAGAGATTCAGCATCAGGTGTTTAGTCGGATTAACGCCCCTCACGTGCCGTTGTCATCAATATCAGAAAGGGTATCCGAAAGGAATTCTGCATTAGAATCAGACAATGTTCTCACCATATCTGCACGAGAAGGACTTGTATCCCAGTTGGAATTCTTCAATAAGTCTGTCGCCAGCGAGAACCTATCCAATTACTACTTGCTCCGTAAAGGTGATTTTGCCTACAACAAGAGTTACTCTAGCGATTATCCTTGGGGCGCAATAAAGCATTTGGAGAGATATGATACAGGTGTCTTATCTCCCTTATATTTCTGTTTTAGGCCCAATAAGGAGATTGTTGATACAAGATACCTGCAATTCTTTTTTGACACAAAACTATGGCATAAGCATATCGCTGATATTGCAGTCGAAGGTGCCCGTAACCACGGCCTGCTCAACATGACGGTTGGGGATTTCTATACTATGCCTATCCTCCTACCAACGCTGAAAGTGCAGAAGGCTATAGCCGAAAAACTGTCCGCAATTCGGAGGAAGAAAGTAGCTGAAGAATCTATCTATAGATTGTTTTTGCAACAGAAACGATACTTGCTTGAAAAGCTATTTGTTTGATTTTGACCACTCTTCAAGCTCCTTGATGTCGTCCTGGTCTGCTTGAATGGCATCGAACTGCTTCCTGCGAGCATCAAAACTCTCGTACTCTTCTCTGGCCTTGGTCTCTGCTTCATCATTCGAGACAGAGCCCTTTCCAGAGAGGATATCCTTTCCTTGGAAACTCAGAAGGGCATTAACATTCTGTTTCCAGTAACCTATGGTCAAGTCCTTACGTTCCTTGACACGAAGTTCCGCGTTCTCCAAGAAAATAGTTACCAGTCGATTGAGCGTATCAATCTCGTCCTCGGACAGATAGTTCTTCGCAACTATGATATCTCCCTTACGGACAATAGAACCTTTCCAAGTAGTCAATCCCATATTCGGCTTTTGCGCATCCGACCTATTATACACAATCTCGGCAGCGGTGTTATGCGTCACTGCATAAAGAAGCTTGTTCTGTGTTTCTGCATAAAACATCTGTGTAGCCTTGTCCGTCTTGTCATAGTCGCTGCTGAGCGCAAACAGGTCACGTAGTTTTTGATAGAATCTTTTCTCTGAAGCCCGTATATCCCGAATACGTAGCAAGAGTTCATCAAAGTAGTCCGGGCGTCCGTCTGGATTCTTCAGACGCTCATCATCCATTGTGAATCCCTTCACAAGGTATTCTGAAAGGTGTTCTGTCGCCCAGCGGCGGAACTGTACGCCGCGAATTCCTTTGACTTTATATCCTATGGCGAGAATCATCGGAAGCGAATAGAACATTACATGATATGGCTTGCCATCAGCGGCAGTTGTTAAATAATCCTTAACAACTGAATCTCTATCTAATTCCTTATCTCTGAATATGTTAGATATGTGTATGGAGATATTGGGGATTGAGGTCCCAAAAAGATCTGCAATGCTTTGCTGGTTTAGCCATACCATTCCGTCCCTAGCCATCAAAGCCACCTTACTCCTTCCATCCGGAGTGTTATAGATAATCAGTCCCTGTTCGTTGTCCATAGCCTCAAATATTATAGAACCAAAGGTAACGATTTTCGTCCGAGAGTCAAAATCTTTGCAAGGTTTGGTCCCTAATTAAGGCGCTTCGTCGCCATATCTTTTCAACCATAGAGTCAGAAAAGGAAGTCACCATTGCTGATGTTCTATCTTACGAACAGCCAACAAAGTATATCGTATCCGACACCGAATACTCTGATAATAAAGACTTAACGCCCGTACTGACGGCTAATAAGGCGTTTGTCCTTGGCTACACGGAAGAGACTAAAGGCATTTATGATAAAGGTCCTTGCATTATTCTGGATGACTTCACCCTTGATTCCAAGCTTGTTGATTTCCCCTTCAAAGTAAAGTCTTCTGCTATAAAAATCCTATCAGCGAAAACATCAGTCCATTTGCGGTATATCTATGAGTACTTGAAGTTTCTTGATCTCAACACAGAAGAGCACAAGCGACACTATATCTCGGAAATTGAGCCAATGACGATAGAACTCCCAGACGAGGACGCCATTCAATCTATCGCATATCTTTTTGACCGAATGGATCAACGCAGACAAGGGCTTGAGAGGGACCTGCAACTGCTTAAATATCAAAAAGATTATTTGTTGCGGACATTGTTTATATAAACATTGCAGAGAGCAAGTATGCCTTTACTGAATGGAGATATTGGAGGGTGGCTCTTTCTATTCCAACCTTTGAATCAATCATCTCAAGCCCATTTGCCAAGCGTTTTTGTTCATCAAAGGATGGGCAATAGATGGCCTCTTTTCCATAATCCTTGAAATAAATGTGTGGGATTGCCTGCCCTGTCCGATAGCTTTCAAAACAAACATTCTGTAAAGCGTAATAGATGTATGGAAGATAGACCTCCTCTTTGGATGTCATCGAATTAAGCGTTCCTACAAATGAATGTGGACCATTTACATAGCGTAAAGAACCAACGCCGGAACCATCCTTGGTTATCAATATCGAATCTTCATCAGAAAGGGCACTATCAGTAAACCCTGAGATTCCAGCCGCGCCATATGCCGGGACTGCTCCCTCCACCGTAAGATCACTCTCTTTCAATGTGGAGGATGAGCATCGGACACATTCTGAGAGCAGAGTGTTGGGCGTGTATTTCCCTATAGTATCGTAAGCAAGCGCCTTAATTAAGGATTCATACTTCTCAATCACCTTGTTTTGGACTTGTATCCTTTCTTCGATTAGATTAAGGAAAGACGCTATTTTCTGCTGTTCTTCAATGGAGGGAAGTTTGACTCTGATTCTGGCAAAGTTAGGATAGAACAAATAAATACGGACTCCTCCTTCACCATTTATCCCGTAGTTGTACAACATCTTGGGTGATTTAAGGATATGGAGCAGTAGCCGGGAATCTACAAGTTCTTTTTTTGCCTTGAAGCATACATACAGGGAACTAATCATGCAATCTGTTTCCCCATCATAGCGAGCAATGGAGCCAACGTTTATTCGGGCTGGATTATAGGCGAACTCCCCAGATGAAACAATTTTATAGGCGGCGATATCTTCGCCCTTCATTTCTCTCTCCTCAAACTGTTCCTGCTGATTGACGAAGCCACGGGAGTTTGTTACTGAAAACATAGGGTAATCAGTTCTCTTTTTGTTTCGTCGACTAAAGAGTTCCGTTATCTCTCCCATCGTATACTGTTTCCACTCACCACTAAACCCCGGGAATCTCAAATTCGGGACATTAGGGATTGTGTCGGGCGATAGCCTGAACTTTGTGTTTTTAACCCGTTTACATTATGGAAAAGAACACTACCTTCTGCGAAGTCGCCGCTCAGTGGAAAGCCGACAAGAAACAGTACGTCAAGAAATCAACCTACGCAGCCTACTGCCTCCTCATTCAGAGTCATCTGATTCCAGAACTGGGAGAGAGGACAGACATCCGGGAAGAGGAAGTCCAGGGCCTTGTGAACCGGAAACTGGCCGCAGGCCTCAGCCAGAAAACAGTCCGGGATATTCTCGTGGTCTTGAAGATGATCCTGCGCTTTGGCGCCAAACACGGCCTTCAGGAACTTCATCAGATTGACATTGTCTTCCCGACAGAACGTGAGAAGCAAGACGTTGAGGTTCTGACTATCACCAATCAACGTCAACTAATGACCTACGTGAAGGAACACTTCACCTTTCTTAATCTCGGCATCTATATCTGCTTGAATGCCGGCCTTCGAATCGGCGAAGTATGTGCCCTGCAGTGGGATGACATCGATGTGGCCTCCGGAGCTATCCGCGTGAGCAAAACCATCCAGCGAATCTACTTAGTGGATGGAGAGGAAAAGTACACGGAACTTATCATCGATAAACCCAAGACCAAGAACTCCATACGGGAGATTCCCATGACCCGTGACTTGCTGGCTCTGGTACGGCCCCTGAAAAAGATTGTCCGAGGAGATTTCTACGTTCTCACCAACGCCGCAGAGCCCACGGAGCCCCGCACTTACCGCAGCTACTTCAACAAACTCCAGCAACATCTCGGCCTGCCCAAAATGCGCTTCCACGGCCTTCGGCACAGTTTTGCCACCCGCTGCATTGAGAGCAAATGCGACTACAAAACCGTCAGCGTTCTCCTTGGGCACTCCAATATTAGCACGACTCTCAACCTTTATGTGCATCCAAATATGGAGCAAAAAAGAAAGTGCATAGAAACAATGGGGAAAATGTTAAAATGACGCCACTCTGGAGTGCAGCTTGCCTGATAGTCACCCCGTCCACACTCCCAGAATCGTCCACACTTCCGTGGACGTGGACGGTGGTTGGGGAGGGGGCTACAGCAGTTCGTATGTCCTGGCCCAGTACCAGAAGGCTTCGGGGAGGGAGCGGCGGAGGCGCTGGAGTTCTTTGGGCATTTTGTCAAAGATGGTCAGTTCGCTCAGGTTTGCCTCCTGGCTGTACTTCGGGATGTCGGTCACGCCGCGCTGGAAACTGGTGGCCAGGCAGGCGGCTTTGGCGGCATCTACGGTGGCGTGTTCAATGTAGTAGTTGCGCTGGTACATATACCCCTTGATGCGGATCAGGCCGTCGCGGAATTCGTCAAAGCGGCCCTCTCCAATCTGGCCGCGGGTGCTCAGGCACATGGCGCTTTGGCGCACGTCTTCAAAGTAGCGGTCAATCTGGCCGACCATATTCCTGTATCCCAGTTCTACGGCCGACACTTTACGGAAGGCGGCCAGGGTGTCGGAGAAGTCATCCACGGCATCGAAAAGGCAGCCTATATCGAAAAGCTGCTTGATGATTTCCAGCGAGCAGCGCCGCTGCTGACCGGCCTTGTCTTCTTTGAAATACGGGATACCCAGGGTGTTGGGGCCGAATGCGGTGAGTTTGTCACCCAGGATATCCTCCTTGGACGGAACGCGCACCTTCAGGGGCTCTCCTTGCTGTATCAGGAAGGGACTGTCGATGGGCAGAAGTTGTGTTTTGTTGTAGGGATTCTCCTCGTACAGGACGTCCAGACGGATGAAGGCCTCGTCGTCATCACCGCCGCCGAAGGCCACTTCATAGAAACTCCTGAAGTGGCTTGCGGGAAGGTCCTTCCCGCCGTGCTCGGTCCTAATCGGCACAATGTTCACAAAGCCGTGCTCCTCCAGGTTTTTCAGATAAGCGCGGATTTCCGTGCCGGGAGGGCAGATGACATCCACGTCTATGCTCAGCCTGTTCAGCGTATCCTTCAAAATCAGCATCAGCGAACTGCCGCCCTTTTATGAGCAGTAAAAGATTATGTGTAGCTATACATAAGCCTTTGAAGATGAAGGGGCAGCCGGACCGGACGAGGGATTCCAGTAGGGAGAGGGCGCGGATGGCCTTCTCTACAAGGGGCGTGTCAAGTATTCCGGGGATATTCTGCTTTGCCTGCTGAATCCATTCCAGGCTTCTGCTTCTGGGGTCAATCATGGTTGATGTTGGTTGTACGGTCTATCAGTTGCTGTATTTTGTCCAGGCACCCGCGGCGCTGGGCATAGCGGAGCAGACGCGGGCGGGAGATGTCGTAAGTGGTGAAGGCTTCCCGGTAAACCCGGCTGAGTTCGCTGCCTTGGAGGAAGTCAAATTCCGGGTTGAGGACGATGTCTACCAGCATTTTCTCCATCTGCGGGACGGGGACGCCTTCGAAGCTGTCCAGCGGGGATTCGGTGGTGAGCGTATGCAGGACGATGCAGCCGGAGGTGTTGCCGAACTTGAAGAACTCTTCCCGGGTAGGATTGGGAAGGACCGGCAGGCTTGGATATTTCTCCCGGAGGGCGTCCGGGAAGGACTCTTGCAGAAAACGCTCTACGTCAACGATGACCATGTTGATATTGGGCACGTGGAGCATAAAGGGGATAACGCTGGAGGCGTCCCAGATACTGAAATCGGCCAGCGGGTAGCGTTGCCGGAGGTATGCACCCATCTCCTGGGTCTGCGGCTTCAGGGTAAGGAAGTACCGGGGCTTTGACGCTATGCTGAGCTGGTATGCACCCCATCCTGCCTTGGTGAGCCGGCCGGATGCGACCAGGCGTTCCAGTTGCTTCTGCAGACTGGTACCAGCCGCTCCGGAGGCATTGGACAGCCAGGCGGCCAGGTCCTTCTTCTTGAAGGGCCCCTGCTGCAGGGTTGCATACTGTATGATCCGTTCCGTTGTGGTCATCGTTCACATAATCACGGGACAAAAATAAGACATTTTTGGCAGTAAACAAAAATTTCTGCCGAAAAAGTCTCACTTTTTTACGATGGCCCGTCCCACTTTCCGATACAGTTTATAGTTCGGTTGAGGCACTGAGAACAAAGAACACCAAGCGACCATTAGAGTATAGGCAACTATACTCAAAAACGACCACACAGCCACTCCATTGGCTATTTTTGTATAGCCCGATATACGGTGGTTTTCTTCAAAAAGTGGGACGGAAAGTGTGTCGGTAACAAAAAACCGCTGAAAATCAGCGGGTTACTGTGGTGCTTGGAAAATATGAACCCTGTTCCAACTGGGTCTCTTCAAGTCACCAAAAACGGCCTTAACTGATTTATTTTCAATATTATTTGTTTCTTTGCGTATAATGTCGTATCTTTGTGTTTAGAAGAAACGGTGTCCGTAACGGTGTCCGTGAATTTTCTGCAAAAAATGCCATTGAATACGCTGAAACGTATATTTTGGAGTAGTGCGGTTGTCAAAGAACACGCAAATATAAGAATTATAATAGAATAAACCAAGGCTTTAAACACACAACCCCAGTATGAAAGCAAGATTCAACGTAAAGCCGGACGTCTATAAAACCGGCGAAGCCTCTCTCCGTGTGTCCGTAAATATCCGCGGCACCCGCCTGATGAAAAACATCGGCTTCACCATCGACCCTGCTATGTGGAATGCCGAAAAGCAGGAAGTCAAAAAAAGCTACAAGAACCTGGCGGGTTACACAGGCGCTGAAATCAATTCCCGCATCTCCAAGATCACCGAACATTTCGCCAGTTACGAGCTCACACTCTCGGAGCAGCCCACCGTCAAGGATTTGGAGACCGAACTGAAGAAAGTCATCTACGGCAGCGATGTTCACCTTGCCAGCCTCCACAAAGGAGACAAGGACATGGACTCCCTGAAGCAGAAGACCGAACAGGCCAAGGAAGAAGCCCTGGAGAAGCTGGCCCCCTCCGCCTACAGCTACGTAGATGAATACTTAAAAGCACGCGCCCGCGAGGTGAGTTGGACCATCGAGACCGCCAAAGCCAACAAGACCTTCAAGAATCAGCTGGGTAAATTCAACAAGACCGTCCCGCTCAGCTACTTCAATCAGGAAGGCCTGGCCGCCTACGTGGACTTCCTCCGCTTCACCCTGGAGCTCGAAGACAGCTCCGTCCGCAAGCAATACAAGAACCTTGCAGCCTTCCTCAACTGGTGCAATGCCCACGGCTATGCACACCTCCCGGACGTGGCCACCTATCATCCCGTCTTCAAGGTTCCCGCCAAGCCCGTCATCTTTCTCACCCACGAAGAGCTGCTGAAACTCTACAACTACGAGGTCCCCAAGTCCGGCGAAAAAGTCACGCTCAAAGACATGTCCGGAAGGGAATACGAGAAGACCGTCCAGGAGCCCGGCGCCCTGGCCAAGACCCGCGACCTCTTCTGCTTCTGCGCCTTCACCAGCCTCCGCTACTCCGACATGGCCAACCTCCATCGCTACGACGTCCAGGACGGAGCCATCTCAGTCGTCACCCAGAAGACCAGCGCCCGCCTGCAGATCAAGCTCAACTCCTACGCCCAGGCCATCCTGGACAAATACAAAGATCAGTTTTTCCCCGGAGACCTGGCCCTTCCCGTCATCTCCAACCAGAAGATGAACCAGTACCTCAAAGAGATCTGCGAGCTCTGCGGCTTCAACGAGCCCATCCACATCACCGGCTTCCGCAAGGGACGCCGATACGATATCACCGTCCCCAAATACTCCGAAATCAGCACCCACTGCGGCCGCAAGACCTTCATCTGCTTTATGCTCTCCATCGGCATCGCGCCCCAGGTTGTGATGAAATTCACCGGCCATGCCGATTACAAATCCATGAAGCCCTACATCGACATCGCCGAAAAAGCCAAGACCGACGCCATGGACGCCATGGAGAAGGCGCTTGGCGGAAAAAAGTAAAAAATTTGTAAATCACAAATCCATTGAGTAAATTTGCGCAGTGCATTGAGTAAAATTAGAACAAACGATATAACACATTATGTATCAGAGGAAACAATACCACACTTTATTTTCCAGAATGCAGGAAAAACGCCGTTTCATCCAGGTGATTATGGGCCCCCGCCAGGTTGGTAAGTCTACCTTGATGAAGCAGGTCGTGAATGCCTTGGACATCCCGTTTGTCTTTTATCCGGCCGATGCCGTTCCCGCTACTCAGCTTAGCTGGATCAGCGACTGTTGGAACGCCGCCCGCGCCAAGATGCGCGTGGAAGGCCTGAAAGAACTCATTCTGGTTATCGACGAGATCCAGAAGATTACCGGGTGGAGTGAGGTCGTCAAGAAAGAGTGGGACTCCGATACTTTCTACGACGTCAACCTAAAAGTCATTCTTCTGGGCTCATCCCGCGTCATGCTGGATAAAGGCCTTTCAGACAGTTTGGAAGGGCGCTTCGAACGCATCATCCTCTCTCACTGGTCTTTCGCCGAAATGCGCGATGCTTTCGGTTTCACGTTGGATCAATTCGTCTACTACGGTGCCTATCCCGGAGCCGCTGAACTTATTGGTGACGAAGATCGTTGGCGCGATTACATCACCGGCTCCATTGTCGATGCCACCATCAACAAAGACATTCTGGTCAACGAGAAGATAGCCAAACCTGCGCTGCTCCGGCAGACTTTCGAACTTTCTGCCGCCTATTCCGGTAAAGAGTTATCCCTTACCAAGATGATTGGTCAACTGCAGGATGCAGGTAATACAACTACCGTTGCCGGCTATTTGAACCTGCTCTCACAGGCCGGTCTGGTATGTGCGCTAAATAAGTATGCCGTAGATTTGGCGCGGAAGAAAAACAGCGTTCCCAAGCACCAGGTGTATAACAATGCCCTGAAGAACATTTACTGCGAGAAGTCATTTGCCGATGCGGTTCAGGACCGCTCCCTTTGGGGCCGGTTATTCGAGTCAGCTATTGGTGCGCACATCATGAGCAACGCCTATGCTGGAGATTACAAGGTGTATTACTGGAGAACAAATCCAGGTACTGAAGTAGATTATGTTCTGGAAAAGAAAGGCAAGGTTATCGCCATTGAAGTAAAGAGCAATTCAGACCCCGGCAATGAAGGACTGGTTGAATTTAAGGAACAGTACAAGCCCTATTTGGCGCTGGTGGTCGGTGACGGCGGAATGAAGGCGGAGGACTTCCTGAGCATGAATCCGGTGGACCTTTTCAAGTAGCCGAAACCTCCTTCTTCCCGTTCAAAACCCTGTTGAAAATTTTTCAAAAATTCTTCCCCGTCCCAGTGCTCTGTGGCGGGGATTTCTGTAAAAAGTTATCAACACTCCAAGAAATCTATTTGCACATCGGCGGCAAAAGCTATAAATTGTGTAAGCACAATCCGCCACATAGAAAATGAGACTCCTCAAGCGTAATATCGTTCGAAAGGAGGCCGGCGCCACCGCCCGGTCCTCTGCCGCGCCCAGCACCCGGCGCGACACGCTGAGGAACCTCCGACAGGACAAATAGCCGCCAGTCCCCACCAGGGGGCACCGCCTACAGCCCTCCCGAGACCTCAGCGCCCCGGGAGGGCATATTTTATTGTCCAACAAAAATAAACAATTGATAGTCAATGAAAAAGCGAAAACGTGTATAGCTAACACCACTGTATGGACAAGCTGATAATCATAGTCGGAATCCTCCGTTCCTATGTCAACAGATGCGCCAAATGCGACGCCGGCAGGAAGAAAAACTGCCCCTGGATAGCCGCCTTTGCAACACCTGCAGCCACCGCCATTCAGGAAACCGCCACCCACGAAGAGAAGGCCATCGCAGCCCACGAAGCCGCCGGCAGCCCCTGCGAAAACCAGCTCACCCTGGACGATTTCATCGACCAGGTAGACGCCTTCGCCCAAGAGGCCGAAATGCCCCAGACCACGGCCGATATCATCGACACCCTGACCCACTTCGAACACTTCCTCTCCCGCCTGGAGCGCATGCCCAAAGCCCAGAAACAAGCCTTCACCGACTCCACCTTCGCCGCCATCGAGCACGCCATCACCGCCCTGGACTACTACTACCTCCGCAAAGGCCTCACCATCCTCACCCTCATCCAGAACATCCACCCCGGCTACAACCGCGAGCAAATGTTCCGCCGCACCGGCCAGCCCGATTACCTGGTAAAGCGCTACCTCAAGAAAGCCAAGCCTCTCCAGCTCGATGACGCCACCCCCGAGGAACCCCACGAACCTGACCAGGTGATTACCGTCACCTCCAGCCTCCCGCCAGAACTCTCCGGCCCCGAAGCCATGATCTACTGGCACCGCGCCCAGGAAGCCGGCTTCGTCGACAACCACTTCCACTTCACCGGCAACAAGACCGAGCTCACCGTCTTCGCCGCCACCTTCTCCACAACCCTCTTCCGGGAGAACCGCTGGGCCATCTTCGAGCGCTGGGAACCCTACCGCAACTACTCCAAGACCTACTGCGAGTACAGCAACCGCAAGAACCCCGGCAACAAAGCCCGCATCAACGCCATCCTCCGCATCTTCGAAGGGTAATAACCCGATTACGTAACCTTACCTGATGGATAACCGTAGCCCTCACGGTTATCCATATTTTATTGATACTCAAGTCGTTTCCTTTGCACCCAGAAACACATCAAAAAGGAAACGTCATGAAAACAGATCCCAAAACCTACATCCTCCACCTCACCGTCGAGGAATTCATCGAAGCCCTCAAGAAGAACATCCCCCAGCTGGGCGCCGCCTCAAGAAGGCCGAGAAAATGGGCTACAAACCTGTATCGAATGTATCGGATGTATCGGCCGTATCGGACACCGAATCTCCGGAAGAAAGCAATACACCTCAGCAGCAAGAATTATGGAATACGCCTATATATTAGCACCTTACAAGGGTAAGAGCTCCAGATTGACCTGCCCCAGCTGCGGTCGTACTCACTGCTTCAGTCCCTACGTGGATGATGCCACCAAAGACAATCAGCTGAGGCGTCACAGAAATAGCGTCGTATTCCACATTGGGAACAGCAACCTGCCCCAGGGGAGCATCGGCAATGACGGATTCGCCGGCCATCACGCGGTTGGCGTTGAGACGGACGTAGAGATTGATGCCGGAGAGTTCAGCCTTCTGGCCAAATACGCTCTGGCCGCTGGCGTGTTGGGCGAGATTCTCCCAGGCCTGCATCTGCTCGGCCGTGAGAGTCTTATAAGACTTGGTGATCTTGGACATGGAGGCCCGGCGAACCACCTGGGCGGAAGTTGTCTGGCCAGTCGGCCAAGACCGGACCGAAAGGATGCTACGGCCACCGACCTGGCGTGCCGTAACATCCTTAGCGGAACCGGAAAAGCCCCCGAAAGCGATGGAAGGAAGGGCGATCATAGGTTTAAGTTTAGGTTAAAAATCGTAGCACAACCCCTCGTGCCGGAGCAAATATAACAAATTGTTTACCAATTACAAAACAATAAGTTACACTAATTTTTCGCAAGTGTTACTTTAGGTATAATGGCGTAAAGATGGGTGTAGCCGGGGACGTCCCGGGGGCGAGCCAGCGCATACGTTCGGCGAAAATTCGACGGATCAAACGACAAATTTCAGAGGGAGATTGGAAACGACAACTCGGTGTGAATGTTCCGGTAGCCGGTCTGCCGGTCAAGAAGAAGATACCAGCAATGTACCTGATAAGCCGGCAAGTCGAGGTCCCAGATTGCGCGGTAGTCCGGAATCAGAAGATCCACCGTCGAATTACCGGCGGAGCAGGGAGCGACGGAAAGGAAGTTCCGCATCTTGCCTTTGTTCTTCCCGCCGCCTGACTTGGTGAGCTGAAGCTTGAAAAGAAGCTGGTACCGGTCCGGCCGCTCGCAGTTCTCGAAGGCCACGTTGAAGTGCAGGCGCAGGTCGTCGGGAGTCAGCCGGTCACAGGAAAGGAATTCCACCGCATAGACGGGGAACTTCTCCCAGGGCTGCGGAGTAGGGACGTGCTCGTCGCCAAGCGTATAAAAGCCGTGATAGGCGCTTACGAAGAGATTCTGGCCGGAGATGTGCGCCGTATTGTCGAAGGGCGGCCTGTGGCTTATAACGGGCTTTGCGAGGTCGTTCCAGATCAGCTGAACGGAATGCTCCAACGATCTCCAGGCAGCTAGCGCCCGCCGGTGAACATCGAGCTGGCTGTTCTGGGCGTCAGTCCCGGGGAACGCGCACTGATTCTTCTTCTTGAAGTAGCAGCGGCCGTCCACATGATAGAAGGTGAGGTCCCCAACGGAGCCCCAGCAGTCAGAAATGAGTATGGATGGCTTGAATTTTGGCATGTGTCCGTGAGTTAAAAAAAGCTACTTGCTCCTAGCACCACGCGAAAACAGCATAAGAAGTGCGTAGAGAAGCGATTTATCGTATAAAGTGGGCATAAAATCTTTGCCCATCAGCCTTCGACAACCCCTTTACGGACACAGTTACGGACACAGAACAGTTCGATACCTCAAAACTCCACCTAGGACACAGACACGTGTAATAATGTCACCCTAAAATCGGCCCCACAGATGCCTGGAACGTGGATTTACGTGTAGTGTTGTATGCTGTCGTAACAGTCCCAAAATGTGTCCGCGAGTGTGTCCGTACGAAAAAACCCGCTGATAATCAGCGGGTTCCTGTGGTGCTGGGAAGAATCGAACTGCCGACACAAGGATTTTCAGTCCTTTGCTCTACCATCTGAGCTACAGCACCATTTGTTGTTGGGGATTGCAAAGGTATGAATATTTTGAGAATTTGCAAATAATTTTGTGTATTTTTGTCTTGATATGTCTGAAGGGTGCTTTATTCAGGTGATTGTGCCGCTGCGTCTGGGGTGGGTGCCTTGGTACAGGGCGCCGCGTCAGCTGATGCAGGGGACGCGGGTTATGGTGTCTTTTGCTCACCGGCAGTATTCCGGCGTAGTAATAAACTTCTCCGCCCGCCTACCTCAAAACCTTAAAGTCCAAGACATTATTCGTGTACAGGAGGAGCTTCCGGCCATCAGCGCCGAGGAGCTGCGTTTTTGGGAGTTCCTTGCCGACTATTACCTATGCACCATCGGTGAGGTGTACAAGGCGGCTTACCCATCCGGCAAAATAGAGGGCGAGCAGAAGTCGGCAAACATCCTGGAGAGGCTCCGCAGCCGGCTGGCCATAAGAGAAGAAGCCCTGACCAAGAAACATCGGGACAACGTGCGGGAGCGCCTCGAGGCCGAGCGGGATACTATAGCCGCCCAGATAGAAGCCCTCACCAGAATCGCCCCCGGCCAGAATGAGCCAAAGTCCAAGAATACCAAACCCATGCTTCTCGCCGGACCCGGCCGCACCCAGGAATACATTAAGCTGTGCCGCAGCGCCCTGGAGCAAGGCCTTAACGTTTTGGTGCTCACCCCGGAAATTGCCGCCGCGAGCCAGCTTGCCGAGCTCTTTGAGGAGTCATTCCCTGGGCAGGTACACAACGTGAATTCCCATATCTCCGAAGCAAAGCGCCGCCGAGTAGCAGAAGACCTCCGCCGCTTCGGCGCACAACTGGTAGTAGGGGCCCGCAGCGCCCTGTTCCTCCCGTTCAGCCGCCTGGGCCTGATAATAATCGAGAACGAACAAGACGAGCTCTTCAAGCAAAGCGACCCGGCGCCGCGCTACAACGCCCGGGACGCGGCAGTGATGCTGGGACGCATACATGGAGCCGCAGTAGTGCTGGGCTCCCCTTCCCCGTCGTTGGAATCGTACCACAACGCCCAGACCGGCAAGTATATCCTACAATCAGCCGCCTCGCCACTGCCGCCCATAAGCATAATCGACGTCATCGCCGAGCGCCGAAAGAACGGCATGGTGGGAGTGCTCTCACGCAAACTGATTGCAGCAATCTCAAAGACCAGCGGCCCCGTGGCCCTGATACGCGGCTGGGAGAAGCCCGACGAGCTGATGGAAATGTGCCTTCGCAACTTCCCGGAGCGCACGATAGACATCTTCACCGCCCCCAAGGCCAAGCTTGCCGACCTCCGCAAATACACGATTATAGCCATCTTGCAGGCCGACGCCCTGTTCCCGGACGAAGGCTTCCGTTCCGACGAAAGAGCCGTACAGGCAATAGCCATGCTGCGTGAGCAATGCCAAGGGAGTTTTATAGTGCAGACCGCAAAGGCCGACCATCCGGTATTCAACCTTGGAGGCAAAATATACGAAAGGTTGCTCGAAGAGCGGCGGAGCTTCAGCCTGCCGCCGTTCACACGGCTCATAGACACCGACTTCGGCGGCCATAAAGAAAGACTCACGCTGCCGGCAGACAGCACTCTAGTCCAACGCAAGAAAGAATTGAGGGAGCGCGCGCTGGCCTTCGAGAAGAAGACCGGAGGGCGCATCCGGGTACACATAGACGTAGATCCAATATCATGAGAATCATTATCATAGGCGCCGGTCCCGGCGGTTACGAGACAGCTGCAGAAGCTGCAGCACATGGAATAGAGGTAGTACTGGTAAGCGACGGCCCGCTGGGTGGCACCTGCCTCAACGAGGGCTGCATCCCCACCAAAACCCTTTGCGCACTGGATTCCCCAGACCTTGAGCGCAAGCGCGAAGTGATAGAGCAGCTCCGCGCCGGTATAGCCCAACTCCTTAAGAACAAGCTGATTACCCTGATCTACGGGAAGGCCCGGCTAAGCAGTTCCCGCAGCATCACAGTGGCCCCAGCCGACGGTGGCGAGTCCCTAAGCTTCGAGGGTGATGCCATCATTATCGCCACCGGATCGGTGAGCGCAAGCCTCCCCATTCCGGGAGCCGGGCTCGCCCTGGACTCCAGCGCCATGCTGCAGCTGCCCGGCGTCCCCGAGCGCCTCTGCGTGATAGGCGGGGGCGTAATCGGACTAGAATTTGCCTCCATCTTCCGCAAATTCGGCTCAGAGGTGACGGTGCTGGAATACTGCCCCAACATACTCCCCCGCTTCGACTCCGACCTCGCCAAGCGCCTCAAAGCCTCGCTCGCCAAAAGAGGCATAACCATTGAAACTTCCGCTAAAGTTAGCGCCATAGAGCCCGGCAAAGTCTTGTGGAGCAAGGGCGACAAGGACTTCCAGACCGCTGCAGACTGCATCCTCATGGCAGTAGGCCGCAGACCCAACCTGCAGTCGCTCAACCTCGACGAGGCCGGCATAGAATACACGCCCCGTGGCATCAAGGTAGACGAAAACATGCAAACGAGCCTCCCCGGAATATACGCAGTTGGCGACATCACCGGAGGCATGATGCTGGCGCACGTAGCCAGCGCCCAGGGCCGCAAAGCGCTCGCCCATATCATAAATAAAAACTGCGGAACCGACTTCTCGGTGGTGCCGGCGGCCGTTTTTACAGTACCAGAAGCAGCCAGCGTGGGTCGCACAGAAGAAGAATGCGAGGGGCTCGAAATATGCACCGGCAAGGCCAACTACCGTGCAAACGGCAAGGCGGTGTCCAGCGGCGAGGCCGACGGCTGGTGCAAAATAATCGCCCTAAAGGGCAGCGGCCGCATAATCGGAGCCCACATTCTCGGGGCCCACGCATCGGACCTCATCCACGAGGCGGCGGTGCTCATCGCACTCGGAGCCACGGTGCAGCAAGCTCGCGACATAATACACGCCCACCCCACCCTGAGCGAAGTGCTCGGCGCGGCGGCAGCAGCATGTAAGTACGAATAAAGCTACTTGATGAGCGCCCGCCCGGTCTTGCCGTCTATACAGATCTGCAAGGGCTGCTCAAAGCGTACATGACGCAGGAACTCCGTCTCCTCAACTGCGGGAAGAGCGTCCAGCACAGCAAAATCGAGCAACTCCCCCTTGCGGGCGAAGGGGTTTACGTTGATGTATCCCACGTTGAACGAGGTGAGGTTCTGGAAGAAGTGGGTTCCCTGGCTCGGGTCTATCTGGAAGTCCTGCAGCGAGCACTCCACGATGGCGCAGGACTCGGAAATATCGCCCCAGCCCACAGGCACGCCCAGAGTAGGCTGGCTGGTGCCCCAGCGGCCGTATCCAATGAGCACGTAGCGCCCGTGAGAGGCCTGCATCCTGGAGTTGATTTCTGACACCTGCGCGGCCATCTCGCGCGTACGCAGCACATCCCAGGCCGACTGCTTGATGTACACCACGTCCTGCACTCCCTCTATCCAGCCCGTTCCCAGCGCGCAGTCAGACAGCAAGAAAGCGCCCTCCGCATCGATGCTGTCCCAATCTACCTCGGCAAAGCGGGAATCGGCAGAAATGGGCCGCACCTGCAGCACGCTGAAGTCTGCAAAGCCCTCGGCGTCGAAGTCGGCGGCAAACTCCAGCTCCACCTCACACTTCATCTCCTTGCGGGCAATCTCCAGAAGAGTGCGCACAATCTCCGCCAAGGGGAAGGTGTTGTACTTAAGCATTGACGCAAAAGTCACGTACTTGGGGCCCTCGGGAATGGCAGAATCTACTATGCGCATATTCGCAATATCCCAGGTAGAGGCAACCCGGCGCAGCGACGGGAATTCACCGCACTCGGTAATGCTCAGCCTGTCCAGATTCACGGCGTCATTCACAGAGGCCGTAAACTTCTCTGGCCGCAGCGTCATGGCATACATAACCCTCTGAGTCTCTCGGACGGTAAGATCGGGCGTAGAGGTCTGGAGAGCATGCTTGGGATATTTGGGAGAGAATCGGAGCACCTGCTCGCCATCTACCACCGCCTTTCCCAGTCCATACGCCAGCTTGACTATTCCGTCTTCCGGTTTCTCGTGGCCCACGGGATAGAGATTTACGGACCTCGCAACTCCGGAGAGCGTAGGGAAGAAATATCCGCCCTGCACGCTGCCGCAGATTTCTTGAATGACTATAGCCATGCTCTCCTCGGAAATTACGTTTCCGGAAGAGATAATATAGCTCTTTGCCGACGAGAAGAACACGCTTGCATACACGCTCGTGATTGCCTTGGAGAGCATGCGAAGCTGCTGGTCTTCGTTCTGGGCGTAAGGGAGCATGTAGGTAGAATACACTCCCGCAAACGGCTGATGGTAAGAGTCTTCCAGCTTAGAGGAGGATCGGATGGCAAGCGGCTTGTGAACCACTCTGATAAACGCCCGCAGCGCAGCCAGAAGGTCTGCCGGAAGGGGCGAAGCCACAAACTCAGAGAGCAGCTCTGCGTCGCTCAAGTCGGAGTTTATCACATACTTGAGCCCATTATCCTTGATGAAGCGCTCAAAGTAATCTGTAGTAATTACAAGTGTACGAGGCACCTTCACTCGCGCGTTCTCCCATTTGTCGTAGAGCTCGTACTTGTGCAGGATGCTGTTCAAGAAGGCCAGACCACGGGCTTTTCCGCCCAACGATCCGTTGCCGTAGCGGGAGAACCAGATGGCATCGTTGAAGGTCTCCGGATTGAAAGCAGCCACCACACCTTGCGCCTGCGCAATTCGGTAATCATGGATTGCGGCCAGGTCTGCCTTGCGGTGCGACTCAATGTCGGCATAATCCTCGGAACGCACCGGGCTGAGCTTGCGGCCGAGCCCGAACAAGCCCCTGGCAAACAGCCACTTAGAAAGGTAATTGTTGTCTGTGAGCCTGCGGAATGCCGGCGCCGGAATGCTCGAGAGCACCTGCTCGAATTCGTAAAGGTCGTGAGCTCTGGCGAGCTCCAGCCCGCTGGACGGATCTACCACTACAAAGTCGCCGAATCCGAACTCCCTCTCCATGTACTCCCCCAGTTCCTGGGTGAGAGTCTTGGACTGTTTGAGCAAAAAACCGGCCTTAAGTTTTGCCGCCACCGGGCGCATGCTCTCCTGCGAAGACTGCATCAAGAAGGGCATACGCGGATTCTCTTTGCGCACGAGCCGGCACAAATCTACTCCAGCATCGATTTTCTCCGTAGAGGGACTGTCACCGCTATGCAGCACGAAGCCAATGTCGGAGATAATGCCGAGCAGGTTCTTGCCATATTTATGGTAGTAAGTGAGTGCATCCTCGTAATTGGTAGCCATGAGCACTTTGGGACGGGAGCGCTTGCGCAGCACCTGCTGCTGCTCGTTGAGAGCGTCCTTCACAGCCTCCTTATTCTGCTGAAGCACAATGTTATAGAGGGCCGGCAGATAGGTAGAGTAGTACTTGATCGAATCTTCTACGAGCAAGATTGCCTGCACCCCGTGCTCCAGGATGTCCGCCTCTGCATTCATCCTGTCTTCCAGCAGCTTGATGATGGCGATTATGAGGTCTGTAGAATAATTCCAGCAGAAGATATAGTCTATGCAGCCGCGACCGCGCTCTTCTATTTTGCGATAAACCTCGCGGGAGAAGGAAGACAGCAGCACTACAGGCATATCAGGGTCGAATTCCTTGGCCTTCGCCGCAAAATCGAAGACGCTGATCTCGCCTACGTAGTACATAGTGATGACCAGGTCGAAGCGCTCCCCCGCCTTGAGCAGCGAGAGGGCCTCCGTGGTAGATGGCACCCTGTGGATCCTTGGGGGATTGCTGAGGTTGAGTTCTGCGTACTCCTGGGCGATCTGGGTGTCGATACGGCCGTCCTCTTCTAGCGAAAACGAGTCGTAGCTGTTAGAAATCAGGAGGATACTGCGAATCCGCCCGGCCATCAATTTGCTCCCGTCCTTCATATCGGCTACACCAGTCCCTGGTCCATCATTGCGCCGGCCACCTTGAGGAAGCCAGCTGTGTTGGCGCCTTTAACATAATTAACGTAGCCGTCTTCCTGGGTACCGTACTTAATGCAGGCCTCGTGGATATCGGACATAATGCGCCTCAGATGTGAATCCACCTCATCGGCCGTCCACTTCTGGCGAATGGAGTTCTGAGTCATCTCAAGGCCCGATACTGCCACGCCGCCAGCGTTGGATGCCTTGCCCGGAGAATAGAGCAGCCTTGCCTTCTGGATAATCTCAATGGCCTCGGGGGTAGTGGGCATGTTGGCACCCTCGCACACGCAGATACAACCGTTATCTACCAGTGCCTGTGCGCCTGCAGCGTCGAGCTCGTTCTGGGTAGCGCAAGGCAGAGCAATGTCGCACTTCTCGGTCCAGGGCTTTGCGCCGCCGTCGTGATAAACAGCATGAGGATAGCGGGTTACGTATTCCTTGATGCGGCCGCGCATTACATTCTTGAGCTGCTGCACATACACGAATTTCTCCTCGTCAAGGCCGTCGGGATCGAAGATATAACCGTCGGAGTCTGAGAGAGTTACCACTTTGGCGCCAAGCCTCATGGCCTTGGCAGCAGCATACTGGGCCACGTTTCCGGCACCGGATACCACCACAGTCTTACCCTCGAACGACTCACCTCTTGTTGCGAGCATCTGCTGGGCAAAGTAGCAGACTCCGTAGCCGGTAGCCTCGGGCCTCAGGGAGCTGCCTCCCCAGGCAAAGCCCTTGCCGGTAAGGGTGCCGCTGAATTCGTCGCGCAGGCGTTTGTATTGCCCGAACAGATAGCCAATCTCGCGGCCGCCTACTCCAATGTCACCGGCAGGCACGTCGGTATCCTGGCCAATATGGCGCTGGAGCTCGGTCATGAAGCTCTGGCAGAAGCGCATCACTTCGGTGTCTGACTTTCCCCTGGGGTTGAAGTCGGAACCACCCTTCGCTCCTCCCATAGGAAGAGTGGTAAGGGCGTTCTTGAAGGTCTGCTCGAAAGCGAGGAACTTCATGATGCTCAGGTTCACGCTGGCGTGGAAACGGATGCCTCCTTTGTAGGGACCGATGGCGCTGTTCATCTGCACGCGGAAACCACGGTTGATGTGAATTTCGCCAGCATCGTCCATCCACGGAACACGGAAGATGATAACCCTCTCTGGCTCTACCATACGCTCCATTATCTTGCTCTCCAGCAAATAGGGATACTCTTCCAGGCAGGGAGCAACACTGCAAAGCACCTCGCTTACGGCCTGATGGAACTCAGGTTCACCGGGATTACGGGCCTGGAGCTCCGACATAAACCCCTTGATGTATTTGTCTGTAAAAACGCTCATACCAATTTACTGATTAAAGATTCACGCTCGCCGTACAGATAATCTATAACGGGTATTTCTATCATAGTGTAGCAAGAAGGACGCTGGCGCACTGCAGCGCGGGCGGCCATTACCAGTACCTGCCCGGTAAGGGCGGGATTGTTGATTTTCATATTGAATTCCAGCAGCTGGTTGTGCGTGCAGCCGGATACGCCCTTGCGCACCAGATTCACTCCATGGCCCATGTCGTTGAGAGCGTCTATGCTGTCTACCGGAATCACATGTGTCTCGTCGTGCACAAAATACGGGTCTGCCTTGATTGCTGCGGCCACCGCCTGGGCGTCTGCTCCCTCTTTGAGCTCCACATACACCATCCTGCGGTGAAGCCCTGTGCCTATGGGGATGGTAACGCTAAGGGCGTCGCGCACTCCGGGCACCGCTTTGGCAGCTACAGAGTGGCCCATAGAGCGTCCGGGGCCGAAGTTGGTATAGCTTATACCCTTGGGCGCCAGCGCCTGCATGAGCGCCCGCACCACAGAATCGCTCCCCGGATCCCATCCGGCAGAAATCACGCTCACCGCGCCACTGGCCTCGGCCACCGGCCGCAACCTGGAACGCAATGCACAGATATCGCTGTGGATATCAAAACTATCTACGGTGCTGATACCGAGCTTCAGATACTTAAGGGCGTTCTCCTCAACTTTTCTAGACGGAACGGCAAGTATAGCCACATCCACGTGGCCCAGCTCGCCGATGTCGGAAACCACCTTGTAGGGGGCCAGCTCGGGGATACCCTCGGCAGAACCGCTGCGACGCACTATGCCTGCGCATTCCATGTCGGGTGCGGCTTCAACAGCCTCCAATGAGAAACGGCCTATATTGCCGTAACCCACAATAGCTACTCTAATCTTGTCCATATATATAACTAACTTATAAACAACAATTCACGATACTTGGGGAGCGGCCAGATACGGTTATCTACCAACTCCTCCAGACGGTCTATGGGTTTGCGCAGCTGCAGCATGTCGGAGGCAACGCCGGAATAGGCCATCGCCTTGGCAAAAGCATCTTCCTCGGCAGAAGCTGCCGCCAGCGCGGACTGCAGGGCCGCAACCTTGGTGCGCACATCCTCAACCAACGCCTCAATTTCTACTACGGTCCCACGCTCGAATTCGCAGCCGCCAATATTACCAAATACCTTCATGCTGTCTTTCAGGATTCCGAGCAGATGCGACTTGTACTCCAGCGCAGCAGGGATAATATGGTTGATGGCCATGCGAGTCATCACCATGGACTCAATGTGTACCTTTTTAGAATAAGTATCCCACTTAACATCGTTGCGGGCCTCAAGCTCACGTCTGGAGAACACACCGGTGCGACTGAAAAGCTCGACAGAAGCGGGCGAAAGATAGGCATCTATCAGCTGGGGTACGCATCTGTTTACATCCAGTCCGCGCCTGGCTGCCTCAACTACCCATTCCTCTGAATATCCGTTACCGTCGAAGCAAACTACATCGATGATAGATGCGATGAGGGGCTTAAGGGTATCCATTACGGCCTCGTTGAAGGGCTTGCCGCCAGCCAGCTCTGAGTCCAGTGCGGCCTTGTAGTCGAGCAACTGCTCGGCTACTGCAGAATTGAGTACGATGAGGGCGCCGGCACAGTTGGCAGAAGAGCCTACCGCGCGGAATTCGAAGCGGTTGCCCGTAAAGGCAAAGGGAGAGGTGCGGTTGCGGTCTGTATTGTCCAGCAGAATTTCGGGAATCTCTACGAGGCCTACGCCCTTGCCCTTCTTTCCGGCAATCTCTACAGGAGTGCCGGAAGGTAATTCCAGCAGCTTGCGGAGGACTTCCGTCATGGTGCGGCCCAGGAAAGCCGACACGATTGCGGGCGGTGCCTCGTTGCCGCCCAGGCGGTGCTCATTGCCCGCGCTCACTATACTGGCTTTCATCAGTGCGTTATGCTTCTGAACCGCCGCAAGCACGTTTACAAGGAACACGATGAACTGCAGGTTGCCTCGTGCATCTTTTCCTGGCGCAAGGAGACCTACTCCGGTATCGGTCCCGAGCGACCAGTTGTTGTGCTTGCCGGAGCCATTGATGCCAGCAAACGGCTTTTCGTGAAGCAGCACCACGAAGGAATGCTTGCGGGCAATTTTGCCGATGAGGTTCATCAGCATCTGGTTCTGGTCGTTAGCCAGGTTGGCCTCGCCATATATGGGAGCAAGCTCAAACTGATTGGGAGCCGCCTCGTTGTGGCGCGTCTTCACCGGAATCCCAAGACGGAATGCGGCATTCTCCAGGTCGCGCATAAAAGCTGCTACACGCGAGGGAATTGCCCCGAAGTAATGGTCATCCAGCTGCTGGCTCTTGGAAGACATGTGCCCGAAGAGCGTGCGGCCCGTTATCATAAGGTCGCTGCGTGTGGCGAAGAGTGCCTCGTCTACCAGAAAATACTCCTGCTCCCATCCGAGGTAAGAATAAACCTTGTGCACCTTGGGGTCAAAGAGCTGGCATATAGGCAGAGCGGCATCGCAAACTGCCTTGATAGAGCGTTTGAGGGGAGTTTTATAGTCAAGGGCTTCGCCCGTGTAAGACACGAAAATCGTAGGGATGCAGAGCGTATCCTCCTGAATAAACACGGGAGAAGTGGGGTCCCAAGCAGTATAGCCGCGGGCCTCGAAGGTGGCGCGTATGCCGCCGTTGGGGAAAGACGATGCGTCCGGCTCTTGCTGCACCAGGGAACTGCCGTCGAAGCGCTCTATAACTCCTCCTTTTCCATCGTAGTCGATAAGGGTCTCGTGCTTTTCTGCAGTGCCCTCGGTAAGAGGCTGGAACCAGTGGGTAACGTGGGTTACACCATGCTCCAGGGCCCATTCTTTCATGCCTCGAGCTACAGAATCGGCTGTCTTGCGGTCTAGCGGCTGGCCGTTGTCTACACAGTCCAGGAGGCGTGAATAGGTGTCTGCGTCTAGATACTTGCGCATTTTGGGGCGGTCGAAGACCAGCTCCCCAAAAATTTCCGAGACTTTCTTGTGCAGAGGCTCGGATTCAAGGGCTTTTTTTTCGAAAGAGCTCCTTACCAGGTCCAATCTGTTTACGCTCATAGATTTTCAAAAACAAAAACCTTGCAATTTAGCAAGATTTTTTCAAAAATCCGATAGCCTGGAGACTGGAGCTACATCAAGAGCTGTATTTTCGCCTGCGAGATAATGATAATAACCGGCAACGGCAATCATTGCAGCATTGTCGGTAGTGAATTTGAATTCCGGCAGGAAGGTGCGCCAGCCGCGCTTTGCGCCCTCCTCCACAAGCCTCTGGCGCAAGCCGCTGTTTGCGCTCACCCCCCCGCCTATTGTTATATCTTTGATTCCGGTCTGCCGCGCGGCCTTAATGAGCTTGTCCATCAGTATGTCTATCAGGGCCTTCTGGAACGAGGCGCAGATGTCTTCCTTATTCTTTTCCATGAACTGAGGGTCCTTAGCCATCTCGTCCCGCACAAAGTAGAGTAAAGAGGTCTTGATGCCGCTGAACGAATAATCCAACCCCGGGATATGGGGCTTTGCAAAACTGAAGCGAGTGGGGTCGCCCAGTTTTGCCAGCTTGTCTATTATGGGTCCTCCGGGATAACCGAGACCCATCATCTTGGAGCATTTATCGAAGGCCTCTCCCACCGCGTCGTCTATGGTCTGACCCAGAATCGTATAAGAAAGTGGAGCATCTACACGCACGATCTGAGAATTGCCACCGCTTACCAGCAGGCATAGATAGGGGAACGAGGGTTCCACGGGGTCCTTACCGCTCTGGCGGATAAAATCGGCCATCAGGTGCCCCTGGAGATGGTTTACCATTATTATTGGTATATCCAGTGCAAGCCCCATAGCCTTTGCGAACGAAGTGCCAACGAGCAGCGAGCCCAGCAGGCCCGGTCCCCGGGTAAAGGCAATGGCACTGAGTTCCCCCGGCTCTACTCCGGCGCGCGACAGGGCCTCGCTCACTACGGGCACTATATTAAGCTCATGGGCACGGGAGGCGAGCTCCGGCACCACCCCTCCGTAGGCCTTATGTACGTCTTGCGAAGCAATAACGTTGGAGAGCAGCCAGCCGTCTTTTATCACGGCGGCGGAAGTATCGTCGCAAGAAGATTCTATTCCCAGTATAATATCTGCCATACAAAAGCCCTGCTTGGGCCCGCAAATTTAATAAATATTTACTAAATTTGTAGGATTTAGAGATATACGCGAATTATCGGAAAGCTCAGATACATACTTGCCCGCATTGTAGGCGCCATTATAGTTGTGCTGCTCAGCTCTGCGCTGCTGCTGCAGGTTCCTTCTGTGCAGACCTCAGTCGCCAAGGCCGTAAGTTCCAAGCTGGAATCCAGCTTCAACGGCAGTTTGAAGATCGGCTCGCTCCAGATACATCCTTTCAACGCCATCAGCATCAAAGATGCGGTGCTGCTGGATGCCCACCCCTTCGACCCTGCGCTGGGAGGCCGCGACATAGTCCCAATCGACACTGTAGCGTACATCGGGCGTCTTTCTGCGACCGTTTCCCTCAAGAGCCTGCTGCTCAAGCACCGGGGCTTTGAGCTTGGACGGGTAGAGGCAGAAGACCTGCTCTTCCAGCTCACCAACGAGCCAGACAAAGAGTTCGGTACCAACCTCACCCGCGTACTCAACATGGTATCGAGTCAGGACAGCACATCCATATCTCTGGACAGCCTCTTCACCGTGCATAAACTTGACGTCAAGAATGCTCACTTCCGTATGGTCAGCTACACCTACAGAATGGACAACGACTATGGCATAGACTTCAGCGACATGGATGTGCGCTTCGACGCCAAAGGGCACGACATTAGCTTCAACAAAGGACGCATGCACGCAGTGGCAGACCACATCCGTGCCGTAGAGAAGAGCGGAATGGAAGTACTCCACCTGAGCGGAGCCTGCCACGTTGGCCTGGGCAAGACAATACTGGAAAACGTGCACATGACTGATGCCAGCGGCAGCGATATCTACATACCCGACGCCGTGCTGAGCTACAGCGGCACGGCAGACTGGGGCGATTTCGTACAAAAGTTGCGCATGGATGTTGACTTCGCCCCTTCCAGAGTGGTGCTGGAATCTATAAGTTACTTCAGCGCAGGCACTTTCCGCGACTGCAAGTTCGTAACTGACGTCCAGAGCGGGCGCTACTACGGAACGGTGAGCGATTTTACAGCTACCGATTTTGTGTGCAGCACTCCATACGGCCCTACTGCCAAAGTGAGCGCTACCATGAAGGGGCTGCCGCAGGTTCAGCAGACAAGCCTGGACGCTACAATAGATGAGCTCCACTTTACCGCCACCGGACTTCAGGAGGCCCTTAGGCATCTGGGGGCCAACGTGAAGCTCTCCGGGCTGGCTCCGAAGACGGTTTTCACCCTGCGCGGCAAAGCGTCCGGCCTCCTGAATAAACTGCACGCAGGCGCAAACATAAGGTCCAACGCCGGCAGCCTTGACGCCACAGCCTGGCTGAGAAACGCAGTGAACAGCAAGCCTATAGAATTCGACGCGCAGCTCACCGCCAACGCCCTCGACCTGGGCAAGATACTCAGCTCGCAGGCACTTGGGAGCAGCGACTTTGTGGCGTCCGTAAACGGCAATCTGGGCGGCGGGCACACCACCGTCAAGCTGGACAGAATGGACATCTCCCGGCTTGGCGCCCTGGGATATGAGTACGGCAGCATCTCACTGTACGGCAGCTTGACAGACCAGAAAATCACCGCTTCGCTGCGCAGCGACGACCCCAACGCCCTCATCAGCCTGGACGGCCTGTTCGAGCTGCGCGACAAATACGCACAGCTTCAGGCAGATTTCCGCGAGGTGGATCTTGCCGCCCTCAACATCGATAAGCGCGGCGGGGCCTCCACGGTGTCCTTCTCGCTCTCCGGCGACCAGGGAATCAACCGGAACGCTCCTGTGCATGTGCAGGTGAGCAACCTTCAGCTCACCAATGACAGTGGCACCAAGCAGATAGGCGACATCGAGCTGGAGGCCAGGCTCTACGGGCAGAACCTCGTAGCCATTCTCAACTCCAACTTCATGGACGCCAAGTACTTCGGTCCGCAAAACTTCGGCGCACTGATAAAGTACGCCAAGAGTATATCGGTGGGACGCGACCTTCCGGCCTTCTTCCCTTCTACCGAAAAGGAAGAGCCGGAAGCTGTAGATGCTACGCTGAGCGCTATCTTCCACGACACCAAGGGGTTGCTGGCCTTCGTAATGCCGGAGCTCGCCATCGCGCCCCAAACGACCGTAAACCTGGACGTTGCCTCAGACGGCACACTGCTCGGATACATCACCACTCCCCAGCTGAAGTACGGCAAGCTGCAGGCTAATGGCCTCATGTTGGCCCTCGACAATCAAGACGAGAGCCTTAGCTGCACTTTGAATTCCGATGCCATAAAGGCCGGCAGCATCAACTTCGACAAGGCGGGAATCAAGCTCGACGCGGCATCCAACACAGCCACACTGGGCGCCCATTACGAGGCGGCAGAGCTCTTCGACAACGGCAGCGAGCTCAACCTGTCTGCGCTGCTGCTCCGCGACGAGCAAGGCCGGCCATCCATAGACCTGCGCACCCTCCCCTCCTACCTGCGTATCAAGAACGACGTATGGGTACTACCCCGCTCGTCTGTCCGTCTGCACGGCGGCGCCATTGATGTAGACCACTTCCGGCTGGCGAGCGAGTCGCAGAGCATAGCCATCGACGGAGGCATTCACCCTACGCAGAAAGACACCCTGCAGGTAAGCCTGCGCAACTTAGATCTGTCGATACTCAATGACTTCACCAAAGAGTCCTTCCCCGAGCTTCAAGGCACGCTGCACGGCGACGCGACCATTCTCTCGCCCGTACCCTCCGCGCTGGGGATCTGGGGAGAGATGACCCTCAGCTCCCTGAGCGTCGACCAGCACCCCGCCGGCGACATCAGCCTCCGCAGCATCTGGGACGACGCCCGCAAACGCGTTTTGGTGCGCCTCAACAATACGGTTGCAGATAGCACACTGCTCAATATCAGAGGCAACTATACTGTAGCCGACAAACGGATTGACGCCATCGCCAGCCTGTCCGGCTTCAACGTGGGAGTGGGGGCTCCGTTCCTCAAGAGCTTCGTTACCGAGCTCGACGGACGAATGAGCGGCGAACTGCACGCCACCGGCCCTTTAGACAAGCTCAAGCTCTCCAGCGAGGCCATCCAGCTCGACAGCGTGCGCACCAGAATCAGCTACACCAACGTGGCGTACACCCTCGACGGAACGGCAACGATAGACGATAAAGGGCTGCACTTTGGCGACATAAAGCTTGCCGACGACTACGGAGGGCGGGGCACCTTGAGCGGCGGCATTGCATTCCACGAGCTCAAAGACTTCCGCATGGATGCCACTATGCGCATGCGGAATCTTAAGGCCATAGACATCCCCGACGAAGACAGTCCCATCATGGTCTACGGTGACCTGGCGCTCAGCGGCCGGAGCCATATCAGCGGGCCTTTCAACAATTTGTACGTAGATGCCGACGTGGCCACGTCGGGCGACGGTAACGTAAACGTGCCTATTTCTTCTTCGTCCACCGCCTCCAAAGGCAACGACCTGCTCACATTTACTCAGCCGGCCGCAGAATCGGACGATGCCGCTGAAAGCACCAGTACCAGGCGCCAGCAGAGCGGCTCCAGGTTCAGCGCGCACGCCAGGGTAAGGCTGACACCGGAAGTGATAGCCAACGTAGAAATAGACAAAGAGTCCGGGCACGTGCTCAGCGCCGGCGGAAGCGGTGTAGTGGTGTTCGACCTCAATACTGCAAAAGCTAAAATGCAGCTCAACGGCGACTACAACATAGACAAAGGTAAATATCTCTTCAACGTCCCCGGAGTGGTGAGCAAGGAGTTCGACATCAAGTCCGGGAGCACCATAAAGTTCAACGGAGACGTAATGGAGAGTGCCCTGGACGTGCATGCCATTCACAACGTCAAGACCTCCCTGGCCACGCTGGTGGCCGATTCCACCTCTGTATCAAGCCGCCGCAACGTAGAATGCGGTATCAACATCAGCGGCAAGCTCAAGAACCCCGACGTATCTTTTGCCATCAACGTCCCAGACCTTGACCCCAACACCAAGATGCAGGTGGAAGGAGCGCTCAACACACAAGACAAGATTCAGAAGCAGTTCGTCGCCCTGCTGCTCTTCGGTACCTTCCTGCCCGAGGAGGGCTCCGGAGTGGTGAACGGCACCAACATGATTGCATCTAACGTGGGCGAGATAGTTTCCAGCCAGCTCAACAACATCCTGCAGAAGCTCAACATTCCTTTAGACTTCGGCCTGGGGTACCAGCAAGACCAGGTAGGCACGGACATATTCGACGTGGCCGTATCTACGCAGCTGTTCAACAACAGGGTGCTGGTCAACGGCTCCGTGGGCAACCGCAAGTACAGCACATCCAAAAGTGCCTACGGCGACGTGGTAGGCGACATAGATATAGAGATAAAGATGGACCGCAGCGGCGAGCTGCGCTTCAAGCTCTTCTCACACTCTGCCGACGAGTTCAGCAGCAGTCTGGACTTCTCTCAGCGTAACGGCCTGGGTTTCTCTTACCAGAAAGAATTCGACCACACGCGCGAGTTCATAAGGCAGATTTTCATGTCGCGCAAAAAGAAAAACGAAGCGGCAATGCGCGAAGCTGCGGCCAGCCGCGAGATGAAAACTATCGTGATTGAATGATGAGCGGACGAATAGAACTTCAGGGAATGCACTTTTTTGCCAGGCACGGCTGCCTGGAGAGCGAACTTGTGAACGGCAACGAGTTCCGGGTAGATTTTGAGTGCGACTACGATTTCTCCCGTGCTGCGCAGAGCGACAATTTGGAGGACACCCTGGACTACAGCAAAGTGTACGCCGTAGTAGCCCGGCAGATGGCAGTGCCGTCTAAACTCCTGGAGCATGTGGCAGCGCGTATTGCCGACGCCCTGCAGAGCGAACTGCCGGAGCTCGAGCATTTTGAGATTTGTGTTTCTAAAAAGAATCCTCCGGTGGGAGGAAACTGCGAATGGGCGAAAGTAAGAATAAAAAGATAGCGTTCCTCACACTTGGCTGCAAGCTCAATTATGCCGAGACCAGCACTTACGAACGAGGGTTTGTGGAGGCCGGCCTGGAGATGGTGCCATGGAGCAGCAAGGCAGATATTTACCTGGTCAACACCTGCTCGGTTACGGCTACTGCCGACGCCAAATCGCGCAACCTGATACGCAAGGTACACCGTGTGAATCCCGGAGCCTGCGTGGTGGTTACAGGATGCAGCGCCCAGCTGCGGAGGGACGAGATCAAGGCCATTCCCGGCGTAGCTCTTGTATTTGGCTGCAACGAGAAGTCTCGGGTGGTGCCCGACACCCTATCGTTTTGCGGCATTACGCAGGTGGCGCCGTACGATTCTCAGGTGTTCGCGGCATTCAGCAGCGGCGAGCGCACCCGTTCGTTCCTCAAGGTGCAGGACGGTTGCAACAATTATTGCAAGTACTGCACGGTACCGTACGCCCGTGGCGAGAGCCGCAGCGTACCCATTGCCGAGTGTGTAGCTAATGCCCGCAAGATTGCAGCAATGGGGGTTAAGGAGATAGTGCTTACCGGCGTGAATACCGGCGACTTTGGGCGCAGCACCGGAGAGTCTTTCTTGCAGCTCCTGCAGGCGCTGAACGAGGTTGAAGGCATAGAGCGCTACCGTATCTCCAGCATCGAGCCCAATCTTCTCACGGCAGAAATCATAGACTGGATTGCCTCGGGCACCAAGTTCCAGCCGCATTTCCACATTCCGCTCCAGACCGGCTCCGACGCTCTTCTGGAGAGCATGGGGCGGCGATACACCACCGCTTTCTTTGCCGATAAGCTGGAGTATGTACGCAAAGCGATGGAACGCCCCGGCGGGCCCCTGGTGTTCTTTGGCATAGATGTAATGGTGGGGCTCCCGGGCGAAACGGAAGAGCTGTTTGCCCAGAGCGTGGCGTTCCTGGAGCGGGTGCGCCCCTCGTTCATACATGTATTCCCCTACTCCCGCCGGCCCGGAACGCCCGCTGCCGACATGCCCGGACAGGTGGCGGAAAACGTTAAGAAAGAAAGGGTTGCAGTGCTCGAAGAGCTTAGCTCCAGGCTTCATTCCGAGTTTGTACAGGCAAACAAGGGAGTCCACGAACGGGTGCTGTTCGAATCTACCGACAGGCAGGGTTTCATGGAAGGATATACAGGTAATTACATACGCGTACGCCGCCCCTACGAGGAGGCGCTGAGCGGAAAGATAGTGGATGTTACGATATGAAAGCTAAACTTACGATTCTGGGGTCCGGGACTTCGTCCGGCGTGCCTATGGTAGGATGCACATGCCCCGTGTGCATGTCTGCCGACCCCAGAGACAAGCGCCAGCGCGCATCTGCCCTTGCCGAGTACGGGGGCCTGAGCATTCTGATTGACTGCGGGCCCGACTTTAGGCAGCAAGCACTGAGCGTGGGGATGCGTCACCTTGACGCCATACTGCTTACGCACAATCACATGGACCACGTAGGAGGGCTGGACGACACTCGCGCCCTCAATCTCTGCGAGAGCCGTCCGGTAAACATTTACTGCGAGAAGTATGTGGAAGATTCGCTGCGTCACACTTATGCATACGCCTTTGCGGATCCCAAATACCCAGGGGCCCCGGAATGGCACATGCACACGATAGACGGCAGCCAGCCATTTAAGGTTTGGTCTAATGCCGGAGATGAGGTCTTGCAGTGGGAGAAAGGCTTTGGATACAGACACCTGGGGGCCTCGGGCGACGAGAGCAAGTGCGTAGAAGTAGTGCCCATCCAGGGATGGCACCACAAGGTCAAGAAACTCTCCGTGCTGGGCTACCGCTTTGGCGACATTGCCTATCTTACAGACATGAATCTTATTGAAGATGAGGAATTTGAGAAGCTGCATGGGCTCCGGGCCGTTACCCTCAACTGCGTAAAGCCCGGGCCTCATCACTCGCATTTCTCGCTGGACGAATGCCTGGCGTTCTTTGAGAGGGTGGGCGCAGAAGAATCGTACATAACCCATCTGTCGCACCTTCTGCCCCCTCATGCAGAATTCGAAAAACAGCTCCCTGAGCATGTACACCCCGCCTATGACGGATTAATCATTCAATAACTCTATAATGAAAAAAGTAGTTTTTATGGCCGCGCTTGCCGTGGCACTATTTAACTCCTGCAAAATGGAAAATCCATTGCTTAGCGAGTCTCCGCTCGAATACGGAGCTCCCCAATTCGACAAAATCAAGAACGAGCATTACCTGCCCGCCTTCGAGCAGGCTATCAAAGAGGCCAAGGGCGAGATTGATGCCATCGTGGCCAATCCCGACGAGCCCACATTCGCCAATACCATAGAGGCCCTGGAGTTCAGCGGCGAGACGCTGGAGCGCGTAGCTTCTATCTTCTACAACCTCATGGAAGCCAACACCAACGACGAGATGCAGCAAATCGCCGAGACAATCTCTCCTAAGATGACGGAATTCTCTATGTATGTGTCTCTTAACGAGAAGCTCTTCGAGAAGGTAAAGGCCGTGTACGAGGCACGCGAGAGCCTGGACCTGGCGCCCGACCAGCTGCGCCTTCTGGAGAAGAAGTACAAAGAATTCGCTCGTGGAGGCGCTAACCTCAGCCCGCAAGACAAGGAAATCTACAGCAAGCTCAACGAAGAGCTCTCTCTGCTCAGCTTGAGCTTCAGCAAGAACGTACTTGCCGCAACCAACGCCTTCACCCTGGAGCTCAACGACGAGGCCGAGCTTGAGGGTCTGCCCGACTTTGTAGTAGCCCTGGGCAAGCAGACCGCAGAAGAGAAGGGCAAGGAAGGCTGGGTATTCGACCTCAGCTACCCCAGCTACGGTCCCTTCATGCAGTACTCCGCCCGCCGCGACCTGCGCGAGAAGATGTACATGGCCTACAATACCAAGGCCCTCCAAGGCGAGAACGACAATACCCAGATAGTTAAAGACATTGTAGATCACCGACTGGGCATTGCCAACCTGCTCGGGTACACCACCTGGGCCGATTACGCACTCGAGGAGCGCATGGTCAAGACTCCGGCCGAGGTAGATGCCTTCCTCACCAAGCTCCGCAACCCTTCCCTCCCGGCCGCCCGCAAGGAGGTAGATGCCATCTATAAGTACGCAAAGGCCAACGGCTTCGACGCCCCCGAGCTCATGCCCTGGGACTTCAGCTACTGGAGCGAGAAATACAAGGCCGCCAATTACAGCCTCGACGACTCCCTCCTCAAGCCTTACTTCCAGCTGGAGAGCTGCATTGACGCCGTCTTAGGACTCGCCACCAGGCTCTACGGCTTGCAGTTCATCCCTCGTCCCGACCTCCCCGGTTATCATCCCGACGTGAAGGTCTTCGATGTAAAAGACGAGAGCGGCAAGCACCTGGCCCTATTCTACGCCGACTTCTTCCCCCGCGAGAGCAAAAGGGGCGGCGCATGGATGACGGAGTTCCGTGGCCAGAGCATTCAGGACGGTGTAGAGAAGCGCCCCTTCATTAGCATCGTTACCAACTTCAGCAAGCCAACGGGCGATGCCCCTTCGCTGCTCACGCACAACGAGCTCACCACCTTCCTGCATGAGTTCGGCCACTCCCTGCACGGGATGATGGCAGAGGGCCGCTACGGGTCTATGACCGGTACCAACGTGGCCCGCGACTTCGTGGAGCTGCCCTCTCAGATCATGGAGAACTGGGCCTTCGAGCCAGAGTACCTGCGCGGCTTTGCAAAGCACTACCGGAGCGGAGAAGTTATCCCCGACGAGCTCATTGCCAAGATAGAGGCCACAAAGAACTACCTTGCAGCATATTACCAGGTGCGCCAGCTAGACTTTGCCACCCTGGACATGGCATGGCACAACAGCGCTCCCGTTCCCGAGGAGGGCACCCGCGAATTCGAGAAGGCAGTGCTAACTCCTTCCGCCCTGCTGCCCCAGGTTCCCCAGACCTGCATATCCACCTCCTTCAGCCATATCTTCTCCGGCGGCTATTCCGCAGGGTATTATTCTTATAAGTGGGCAGAAGTACTGGAGGCCGATGCATTCAGCCTGTTCAAAGAGAAAGGAATCTTCAACACTGAGGTGTCCGGAGCCTTCCGACGCGAGATTCTGTCTAAGGGTAGCAGCCAGGAAGAGGCAGTACTGTATCGCAACTTCAGGGGCCACGATCCTCAGCCCGAAGCCCTGCTCAAAAAGCTTGGTATCGTTAAATAAGCCCTTCGTCCAAGAGCTTACGGTACAACTCCATCGCGTTCTGCGGCATCCCGTTCTGCGGGTTGTCGCAGAATTGCTTTACCTCCTGCAGGGTGCAGCCGGGGTGCGACTTTGCAAATCTCAGAAGCGCAGCGCGGTGTTGCTTTTCGGGCGCTGCGGCACGGCAGACGTCGCAGGTGCCGCAGTCGCTGCTCTCCTGCTGCCCGAAGTAGCTTATCAGCTGGCGCGAACGGCAGGTGCCGGAATCCCGAAGGTACGACTCCATCGCCTCCAGGCGTGCCTCTGCGTTGCCTCTTAGGAACTTATAACGCTCCGGCATGAGGTCTATGTTGCCTGGTGTGAGCCTGTTGTGCTCAAGGAAAACCAGCGAGCAGCGGTCGGCCGGGATGTAATTGATGATGCGCTCCAGCGAGAGCTGATACAGCAGCTGGCGGAGGTATGGCACCGCTACATCGCTCGCCTTGGCCATTGCCTCCTCGTCTATGGCCACAGAGTATGACATTATGCCGGGGTAGTTGCGCATCAGGGCCTCCAGCAGCGGAATCATCTGCGGCTGGGATAAGTCTGCATCGTACAGCAGGTTACGCGGCACGGAGATACGCACCCTGGTGGGAAAATCTGCATCCTCGGAGAAGCTGAGGTGCCCCGCCTGCTCCAGGTAGCGCAGGGCGTAGCGCACTGGCGAGGGCCTCAGCTTATATTGCTTACAGAATGCCTCAAGGTCGAAACGTATAGTCTGCCCCTCCCCCGTCTCGTAGATAATGTTGCTGATTATGTGGAGCTTCTGGTATATATCCTCAATGTAGTCCAGCGAGGGGAAGGATGCTTCGAGCATCTGCTGCAGATGGCTCACGTCGGTCTCGTTCCACAGCAGCACTGCGTATGAACGCTTGCCGTCACGCCCGGCCCGGCCCGCCTCCTGGAAGTAAGATTCTATGCTGTCTGTAGGCTCCCAGTGCACCACAAAGCGCACGTCGGGCTTGTCTATTCCCATTCCGAAGGCGTTGGTGCACACCATCACCCGTATCTCCCCTTTCTTCCATGCCTCCTGTCGCTCGGTCCTGCTGAGCGTGCCCAGGCCGGCGTGATAGAACGACGCGCTTACGCCCTCGCTTCGCAGAAGTGCCGCCACTTCCTCGCAGCGCTTGCGGCTGCGCAGGTACACGATTCCTGAGCCCTGCACTCCCCTGCAAATGTCCAGCAGCTGCCCCGCCTTGTCGTGGCACTCACGCACAATGTAACTTAGATTGGGGCGCTCGAATCCGCTGCGCAGCACGTTGAAGGGTGCGCGCCCGGGAATGGTGCTAAGGCGGGTGGCTATGTCTTCGGCCACTTTGGTCGTCGCGGTTGCCGTGAGGGCTATTACCGGGACGTCTATTATGGAGCGTAACTCGCCTATTTTCAGGTAGTCAGGGCGGAAGTCGTAGCCCCATTGCGAGATACAGTGGGCCTCATCTACTACTATATAATTGAGATTCAGCTCTTCCAGGTAGGAACGGAATAGCGGGGTGCCCAGGCGCTCAGGCGACACATACAGGAACTTGTAGTCTCCGTACGCAGCATTGTTAAGCGCCAGGTCAACCTCCCTGCGGCTCATCCCGGCGTGCACCGCAATGGCCTTAATGCCTTTCTGCTGGAGATTCTGCACCTGGTCTTTCATAAGCGCAATGAGCGGCGTAACTACCAGAGCCATACCGTCTTGCATCATTGCCGGCACCTGGAAGCAGATAGACTTTCCGCCACCAGTGGGCATGATAGCCAGGGTGTCGCGCCCATCCAATGCAGATTGCACTATTTCCTTCTGCATCGGGCGGAAGCTGTCGTAGCCCCACCATCGCTTGAGAGTTTGCTCCGGAGTCATGCGTCAGGCAAGTATAATGAAGACGCAGGGACGTTTGCCGATGGGGCCGGTGGTTTCGGGTTGGCCGTTTGTTACGGGCTGGCGGCGCCATTCGGCGATAGTCCGAGTGCGGATGAATGCGTCCGGGAGGGTTATATCTGCTGCCACGGTGAGTTTTGTGCCCGGCTGCAGGAATTGCAGCAAGTCCCTGAACAGCGCGTCGTTACGGTAAGGAGTCTCTATGAATAACTGGCTCTGGTTCTTCTGCTTGGACTCGCGCTCAATATCTTTCAGGGCACTGCGGCGATCGTCGGTCTTTGCTGGCAGGTAGCCCCGGAAAGCAAAACTCTGGCCGTTAAGCCCGGAGGCCATGAGCGCCAGCATCAAGGAAGAAGGGCCAACGAGAGGGACGACTTCTATATTGTTTCTGTGGCACAGCGCCACGAGTGCGGCCCCGGGATCGGCCACCGCAGGGAGCCCGGCTTCAGAAATCAGCCCCACGTCTTGGTTCTCGAAGAGCCTTGCCATGGTCTCCACCTCCTGCTGCGCAGTATGCTCGTTAAGCGTATGAAACTCAAGGCCTTCTATCTGTCCCTTCAGTCCCGCCTTAGACAAGAAGCGCCGGGCCGTGCGCACCTCCTCCACCACAAACACCTTCAGTTCCCGCGCTTTTTGCAGCACCGGCTCCGGCAGCACCAACTCCGGCTCATACTCGCCCAGCGGCGACGGTATCAGATACAACTTTCCTTTCATGACTACAAATATAATGATAAACTCTTTGACTTCACGGCAAAAATGGTTATTTTTGTGGACTGGAATATTACTAAATAATTTCAATACAATTATGTCTAATATCAATCTTGCTAAGTACGGTATCAAAGGTGTTAAAGAAGTACTTTACAACCCTACGTACGAGGTTCTTTACAACGAGGAGACCAAACCCGGTCTCGAAGGTTTTGACAAAGGTCAGCTTACCGAGCTCGGAGCTATCAATGTGATGACTGGCGTTTACACCGGCCGTTCCCCCAAGGACAAGTACATTGTGTACGACAAGACCACCAAGGAAGGTGCACCCGGCGAAATCTGGTGGGATAGCGAGGGCTATCACAACGACAACCACAAGATGTCCGAGAAAACCTGGAAGGTTGTGAAGAAACTTGCCCAGCAGCAGCTCAGCGGCAAGCGCCTTTTTGTTGTGGACGGTTTCTGCGGCACCCACGCCGACACCCGTATGAAGGTTCGCTTCATAATGGAGGTAGCATGGCAGGCCCACTTCGTGACCAACATGTTCATCCGTCCCAAGAATCAGAAAGAGTTCGACCAGGAGCCCGATTTCGTGGTCTATTGCGCAGCAAAGGCGAAGGTGGAAAACCCTGCCGAACTGGGACTCCGCAGCGAGACCTGCGTGGCTTTCAACGTCACCAGCCGTGAGCAGGTTATCCTGAACACCTGGTACGGCGGCGAAATGAAGAAGGGTTTGTTCTCCATGATGAACTACTACCTCCCTCTCAAGGGCATCGCTGCAATGCACTGCTCAGCCAATACCGACATGAACGGCGAGAACACCGCTATCTTCTTCGGTCTCTCCGGTACCGGCAAGACCACCCTCAGCACCGACCCCAAGCGCCTCCTCATCGGTGACGACGAGCACGGCTGGGACAACAAGGGTGTGTTCAACTTCGAGGGCGGCTGCTACGCCAAGGTTATCAACCTCGACAAGGAAAGCGAACCCGATATCTACAACGCAATCCGCCGCGACGCTCTTCTGGAGAACGTTACAGTAGATAAGAACGGCAAGATCGACTTCGCCGACAAGAGCGTCACCGAGAACACCCGCGTGAGCTATCCTATCTACCACATAGAGAAGATCGTGCGCCCGGACAGCCACGGCCCCGCAGCCAAGCAGGTTATCTTCCTGAGCGCCGACGCATTCGGCGTGCTGCCTCCCGTGAGCATCCTTACTCCTGAGCAGACCAAGTACTACTTCCTCTCCGGCTTCACCGCCAAGCTTGCAGGAACCGAGCGTGGCATTACCGAGCCCACTCCTACCTTCTCCGCCTGCTTCGGCCAGGCATTCCTCGAGCTGCATCCTACCAAGTATGCCGAGGAGCTCGTGAAGAAGATGAAGAAGAGCGGCGCCAAGGCTTACCTGGTGAACACCGGCTGGAACGGAACCGGCAAGCGTATCAGCATCCGCGACACCCGTGGCATCATCGACGCCATTCTCAACGGCAGCATCGACAAGGCCCCTACCAAGAAGATCCCTTACTTCGACTTCGAGGTCCCTACCAAGCTTGAGGGCGTTGACACCGGCATCCTAGACCCTCGCGACACCTATGCAGATCCCAAGGTTTGGGACGAGAAGGCACGCGATCTTGCTGGACGCTTCATCAAGAACTTCCACAAGTACGAGAGCAACGCCGCCGGCAAGAAGCTGGTTAAAGCTGGTCCGCAGCTGTAAACAGTTTCGTCTTCCAACCCCCGCTGCGGCGCAGCAATAACTCTACCACCAGCGTTTTTCTTAAAGCGCTGGTTTTTAATTACTTCCAGATCTCCATGATATCAAATATACACCATGGAGATTTGTTATGTGCTAGTCATCAGGCACTTACAATTTACGTAAAAAAGCATTATCTTTGCCCTGTTATGAAAGTCAGAGATATTATTCAGGCGATAGAACGCCGGGCACCGCTGCGTTTCCAGGAAGATTGGGATAATTCCGGGCTTCAGGTGGGGTTTCTTGATGATGAGGTGAACAAAGTCCTTGTGTGTCTTGACGTCACGGAAATCGTGGTGCAAGAGGCGGCGATGCTTGGATGCGAAATGATTGTGTCTCATCATCCGCTGATATTCAAGGCCTTGAATCAGGTGAGTGACGCTACTTACCAGCAGCGCTGTGTGGTAAAGGCCCTGGGCAAAGGGATTGCAATTTATTCCGCCCATACCAGTCTGGACAACGCTCCGGGCGGGGTCAACCATAAAATAGCTGAACTCATTGGCCTGCAGAATCTTAAATGGTTGCAGCCGAGAGACGAAGAGAGCGGCTCCGGACTGATTGGCGAGTTGGACGTTCCAGAGCACGACTCCGATTTCCTGCATCGCATACAATCAGTTTTCGGAGTGGAATGTCTGCGTCATTCCGAGTGCATCGGACGGCAAATCAAGACCATAGCCCTGTGTGGAGGGTCTGGAGGATTCTTGATGAGAGATGCCGTAAAACAAGGAGCTGACTGCTTTATCACGGGCGAATTCCATTATCACGACTACTTCGAAAACGACGGCATGTTGCTGGCCGAATTGGGGCACTACCAGAGTGAGCAATACACCATCGACCTTGTTGCCGAGCTACTCTCCCAGTCTTTCCCTGATCTTGAAGTGGAGAAGACATCTATCAACACTAATCCTATTCGCAATGACTCCCGATAAGTATCAAGAAGATTATATTATCCCCTGCTACTTTCTCAGCCTAGGATATAAGCTCCGTCCATCATCTTTCTTTGACATTGCACAGGAACTGGCGGTAAGAGGCTCCACTCAGCTGGGTGTTCCCGATCCTGTACTTCACGAGAGGGGTTTGTGCTGGATTATACTGCGTACGGCCATACACTACGAGAAGTATCCGGGAGTCGAGGAGAAGGTTCGGCTGCTCTCCTGGCACAGCGGAGTTCGCGGTCCTGTTTCTACCAGAGATTACCTCTGCCTGGACGAAGCCGGCAACGTAATGGTGCGGGGCACAAGCTCATGGGCGTTGATGGACATGCAGAGCCGCATTCTTGCAAAACCCGAGCGGATTTCCGACCTTATGTCGGGAGAGCCGCAGAGCCCCGAGCGCGCCCTGCAGCCCGATGCACCAAAGATTATTATGCCGAAGGACTGCCTGGCAGAAGAGGCCGGTAATCATCTTGTAACTTACTCCGACCTGGACTACAACTGCCACGCAAACAATGCTAAATACCCTCACTGGGCTATGGACTGTCTGCCGCAAGAAGTGACCACAAATCAGGAAGTTACGGATTTTTGCATAAACTACAACCGGGAGGTGCGTCTGGGAGATACCGTGAAACTGGCCCGCGCGCAGGGACAGGACGGTGCGTGGCACGTAGAAGGCCTCCACGAAGGTCTTCAGAGTTTTATTTGCAAGATAGTATTCAAGTAGTTTAGAGTCCGATAATCAGACCCAGCGAGACTGCTCTGGAGCTGTTTACTATCGGAGTTACTGTGTAGCTGGCGCGGAGTCCGAAGCCGCCATAAGAAACGCCGCCCTCTACAACTCCCATAAAGCGGGAATAACTCTCGTTCTTTCCCAGCCGCATCTCGGCCGCTGCTCCAAGATACGCCTTTCCGCTCTTGCCGAACTTGTATGCAACCCGTACAGGTATTCCGAGATGGACAACGTTAGGCATAGACTGCAGGACAACTCCGCTGCAGCGAAGGCCTATATTGGCCTCTGTGCGGTAACTCCTGGCAGATAGCCTCACGCCCATGATCTCCATGCCGTAACTGAAGCCTATTGTCTGGTTCAGTGGCGCATCGGTCAAGGCAGATATCCCCAGGAAGGCGGGAAGAATGACCCTGAAAGATGGTGTGATGCGCTTCCCGGAATCGAGCGTCTGGTCGGCTTTATCTGGTGACTCCTGCGCTCCGCAAAGAAACGGGCAACAGGTCAATAATATAGCAGCTGAGGCAATTGTCAGGATTCTCTTCATTACAATATTTTTTGTCTCGTAAAATTAAGGATTTTTCCTATATTGCACTCCGTTTTTGTTCAAAAACTTATGAGCTTTTTTACATGCCTCATTGCTGGAATATGTATGCTGTCTGCTTCCCCGGACAGCAGCGCCACTATAAATCACGATAGTACAACTCCTTACATCCAGCCATATTATGCCCGTCTCGCCCGCATGCTTGCTGTTAAGCCTGTGTTCGCTCCTACATCTGGCAACGAGTTTGAGCTGATCAGGACAGGAAGTCGGTATTCGGAACTCCTGCTTCAGGACCTCGAGGCTGCAAAAAGTCTCATAGAACTGGAAGTCTTTCTCTTTGGGGAAGATAAGGACGGGAAAAGGGTCTTGGATGTGCTGAGCCGCAAGATAGGCGAGGGTGTTAAGGTGCGCTACATTCACGACAACTTCGGCAATTTCTTCGACAACGTATTCGACGGGCGTCCTGTGTTTACGGGTTATTTCAGCAGGTTCCGCAAGATGGGTATCGACATGAGAGTTATCACGCCGCTATTGCTCCCGGACCCCACCTATACTGCTCCTGATGCCCGTAATCACCGCAAAATCAATCTGATAGACAACAAAATAGGCTATACCGGAGGCATGAATATAACCACCGGAAGTATGTCGGGATGGGGCGACACCCAGCTGCGCATCACGGGGCCCTCAGTACAAAACATGAGGGCGGTCTTTCTGGAAGACTGGAACAAATTCGGAAAACCTGAAAAGCTGCAGAAAGAGATTATCAGCAACGTAAGCGACGGCTCCGGGAAAGTCCTCCAGCTCGTTGCCGACGGTCCTGACCAACCGGCCTACATGATGGAAGAGACCATCGTGTGGCTGCTGGAGAACGCAAAGGAGTACGTGTGGTTTGAGACTCCGTATTTTCTACCCACACGCCCTGTGATGAGAGCAATGGAGAAAGCAGCTCGCAGAGGTATTGACGTGCGGCTATTTTTGCCGGAGGTCAGCGATATGACTTCGTTTGACCCGGTTTACCGGTCTCCAGTCAAGGACTGCGTTAAGCACGGCATCAAGGTAGTCTATCGAAAGCCCCCGTTCAACCACAGCAAAACTTTTGTGTGCGACGACTATATCACCTGCGTTGGGTCGTCCAATCTGGACAAGTTGAGCCTGCTGAGCATTTACGAGCTTAACGTGCTGATTTATGATGAGTCCACTGCTCTTGAGCACAAGGCGTATCTTAGTACCGAGCAGGAGAAAGGGTGGATCGCCGACCAGTCGTTCGTCGACTCCTGGGACCGCTCCGAGCGCTTCAAGCAAGCCCTTCTCGGCATCTTCGGCCGCTGGCTATAGAGAGTTCTCCTCCGGTAAAGGACTGTGGCGAGTGCGGTAGTCCTTTCGGGGGCGGTTTTTGCAGAGAAACGGCTGGAAAGGGGCCGGGAAAGGACTGTGGAGGGTGTAGCAGTCCTTTCGGGGGCGGTTTTTGCAGAGAAACGGCCGGAAAGGGGCCGGGAAAGGACTGTGGAGGGTGCAGCAGTCCTTTCGCAGACGGTTTTTGCAG
>CAMKAJ010000019.1 GCA_946410455.1 uncultured Bacteroidales bacterium | reverse complement strand
CGAGACCGACGACTGGCTAAGCAAACTTGGGTGACGCATTGATAAAGTCAGGAAAAAGGTTCTGCCTTCCTTTCGGGGGGCAGGATTTTTTTGTGTCAATCCGGACGTATGGCGTGGGTTGTCCCGGGTCAGTTCCCAGTAGTGACCTCCCGATAAGGTCACGGAGTAGAGGGGAGGGACAAAACAAAAAATACGCAGAAACTTTTGTAATTTTCTGCGTAAGTTTCTGCGTAAGTGCCTTAAATCACTGATTATCAGCGTATTTTGTGGAGCATAGGAGGGTCGAACTCCCGACCTCTAGATTGCGAACCTAGCGCTCTACCAACTGAGCTAATGCCCCAAAGCGGCTGCAAATTTATAAAAAAAATCTAAATTCTCAGCTACATCTGGTCAATATATGTCATTGACGGAAATTGCCAGGCTTTTGTATACCGGAATGGCGGGATCTACTACAGTGGCATCGATGACCCTGTGCATCTCCATGACTACATTCCTCTCCAGGAATAATTGCTGTTCGGGCCATGTTGCATACATGTTGGCTGCAATGTCGTGGCTATGTCCCGGGTAGCGGTAAATGGCGTAGGTATAATTGTTTTTAGCAAAAACGTCGCGCACAAGGGCACTGCTGCCAATGTATCCGTAGCGTCCGAATTTAATCTTGTCGTACACTACAGCTCCGTCGTCGGTGCCATGGAAAAACAGGTGTGGCGGGGGAGTGCTGCGATATTCGGGCATTCCGCTCAGGGTCATGATGGCTCCGGCAAACGAAATTACCCCCTTGAAGCGGAAGAATTCCGGAAGAATTGCGCTACGCTCCGTGCGGCTGCAGGTCTCCAGGGCGCTGCTCAGCGAGATCATTGCACCTGCAGAGCTGCCGGATATAACCAAGTTGTAAGGGTCGATGCCGACTTCGTGGTCAATAAGGAAGCGGACAGACGCAAATACATCCTCGACTCCGATTTCTACTGCCTTCTTGGTAATGCGCGCAGATTCAAGGACATGGAAGATGTCGAAATTCATCTTCTTGCCCTTCAGCCCCAGTCGATAGTCTACCGACACAACCCCGTACCCATTGTCGTTGAGCAACTTGAACCATGGCATGTAGAATGCGTCGTTCCTGCTGCCCGTAACGAACCCGCCACCGAAGACAAACAGCACTGAGGGCTTCGGATTGCCGTTGATACTGGTTTGAGACCCGGCGGTGGGAAGGTACACGTCGAGCATCAGCACGCAGGTGTCGCGCTGGGCCACGGTGTAGGTGCCGCTAAGCGTCTGGGCAGACAGGCCGGCACAAAGCAGAATACCGGCAACAGCACAGAGCCACCTTCTCATTACTGAATTTCGAACAGGTTAAGGAAACCGGTCATCATGAAAACCTGGCGGATATCGTTACAGATATCTTTAACGATGATGCGTCCGCCCTTGGCTGAGGCTGCTTTGCGCAGGGTCAGAAAAATCCTTAGGCCCGAGCTGGAAATGTAGCTCATCTCCTTGCAGTCCAGGATAATGGTTCCGCTTGCATCGTTGATAACAGGGTCAAGAGCCTTGAATACATCTGCAGATGCGGGGGTGTCGAGTCGGCCTACGAAGCGGACCGTGGTCTCGGAATCAGTCTTGTTGATAAATACTTCCATATTGTTATACGTTTTTAGTCATTGATAATACGTTCTTTCCTTCTTCGCGCTTGTAAGACACGGTGTCCATGATATTGCGCACAAGATAAATGCCCAGGCCTCCGATTTTCCGGTCTTCGGCAGCCAGGCTCACGTCGGCATCGGGAACGCTTGTGGGGTCGAAAGGCTTGCCGCTATCGGTCAGTATGAACTCCAGGGAACCGGGCTTGAGTATAGCTTCCACCTCTACCAGACCGTCTGAACCTTCCGGGTAGGCATAAAGGATAACGTTGGTAACGGCTTCCTCCAGGGCCAGATTTAGGCTCATTACGAGCGACTGGTCCAGCTTTACCTCGTCCGCTATGGTCTCTACAAAGTCTGCGAGCTGCGGAATCTGCTGTATATCGTTGTGCAGAATCAGGTGACGCTCAGAAGAGTCGGGACGCTCAGCGTTAAGATAATGGATGAAGAGCATGGTAAGGTCGTCGCTCTGGTCTGCCTCGCCCACGAATTCAGCAACTGCCTTCTGCATTGCCTTGAGGTGCTCTTGGGAATAACGGCGCACAGACATGACCTCCTTCATCCTGTCTTCGCCGAACAGCTCGTGTTCTATGTTCTCCGCCTCGCTCAGGCCGTCGGTGTAGAGGAAGAGAGCATCGTCGTAGTGCATGTCGGTTTCCTGCTCCTGGAAGGTCATGCCAGGGATTACACCAAGGGGGATATTTGGCACTACGGGCAGCATCTCAATGCTGTCGCGGAAAATAAGCGGAGCATTATGCCCGGCGTTGCAATAGCGCAGGTGCCCGGTTGCAAGGTCCAGCACACCGCAGAAGAAGGTGACGAACATATTGTTGTCGTTCATGTCCGACATAGAATCGTTCATCATGGTGACGATGCGCTGGGGGCTCTTTTCGTGGCCCGAAACTGTACGGAACAGGCTGCGCGTCACGGCCATCACCAGCGACGCTGGCACGCCCTTGCCGGAAACGTCTCCAATGCAGAAATAGAGTTTCTCGTCGCGTATATAGAAGTCGTAGAGATCACCCCCGACTTCCTTCGCAGGCACCAGGTCTGCACACATATCTATGTCGTGGCGTTCCGGGAAAGGAGGGAAGATATTGGGGAGCATGGACATCTGGATACTCCGGGCAATATGCAGCTCGCTTTCCATTTTCTCTTTATTCTCTTCCAACAGCTTGTATTTGAGCTGGTTCTTAGTGAAAATCCAGAGTATGACAATAATCAGCGCAATTCCCAAGATCTGAAGAAACTTAATCATCATGCCCATGCGGCGTATGCTAGCAAAAACCTCGGATTCTGGAATTACGATCGACATAGACCACCCGGTGCGCTCAATAGGAGCGTAGTACACATACTTTTTGGAGCCGTTGGTATTGATGGCCTGATTGCCGGCGCTTCCGCTGAGAATAGCCCTGCTAAGCTCTCCGTATGTGGAACTGTCTTTACTCTCTGCGGCCATTTCTACAATGCTGCGCTTCATGATAAGCGACTCGGCAGGGCAGACCATAATCTGACCGGCACGGCTGAACAGCAAGCTGTATGCAGAAGAGTACACCTGCACGTTACCAACCAGCTCTGTGAGCCAATCCAGTGAAATATCGGCCGTGAGCACTGCGGCAATGCGCCCCTTCTCATCATGAATAGGCATAGAGTAAGTAGTCATGAGAACGTTGCCTCCACCCTCGTCTATGTATGGCTCAGACCAATAGCCAGCGTCAAACTCAATAGGTTTGGTAAACCACTCCTGCGAAGGATAGTCGTACTCCTGTGTGGCCAGAGTCTTAAGCTCGATCTCTCCGGTCTCCGGATTAATGCAGCTGTACGGAGAGAAAAGCGGGTACTTCTTTAAGTATCCGGGCACCATGGCCATGGTTGAGCCCATGATCACCGGATTGTCTTCTACCAAACGGTGGGTGATATTCTTGATGCTGTCCGGGACATTGAGGCACCAGGAAGCAATCCATATGCTGTTGCGGACTGCGGTCTCGGTTTGGTCTACAATGTCAATAATCTTGAGCTTGGTGGCTTCCATCTCGCTTTGCGCGCGCATAGATGCTTCTTCCTTAATGCCCTTTTGCGAATAAGCGAACTGAATAATAGCAGTCGCCTCGAGTGTCAGCGTTGCTACAATGACCAATCCCAATCCGGCTCTGGCGGATTGCTTGATTGCGGTAGGTAGTTCTTTGAATCTCATAATATACTATTGAGTGCGGCCCGGAACTCAGGCATGGGCCTTTTGGTGTCTCTTTCTATTATTATAGTCTTGAGCCCGGCGTAGGGACGAACCTCTTCTTCTATGCTGGCAAGGGGCCGGTCTTCTCCAAAATAGGAGCGAGCGAATATTCTCCAGAATTCGGCGGCCACGTCGTCGTCCATGTGGAAGTTCTCTTTGCGGAACGCGGTATCGGAAAGGATGCAGGTGATGTAAACCATACCCAAATCAAAGAGGGGGTATCCGTATGCAAAATCACCCAAATCGATGAAGTAATTGGTGTTGCCTACGAAGATCAGGTTTCCGAACTGCAGGTCTCCGTGGAGTGCTGTATTGGTATCGGGGGCATCCTGTATAAAGCGGGAGAGCTTGCGCTTTTCTGCGTGCGTGAAGAACTGATTCTCTTTAAGCAGCCGGCAATAGCGGTCTTTTATGCTCTCGAAGTTTGCTGTATTGACTGTGGTGGCGTGTAACTTTCTGCTCATCAGCGCAAACTGGCGGGCATACTGTTCCACTTTCTCAGGATTGTCTGCGATCGCCCTGGCATAAGACTTCTTGCCGTTGACTCTTTTGAACAGTACGCCGAATCGCCCGTCAGCGGTTCTTACCAGCTCTCCGGGTTTGGGAGAAGGAATTCCTGCTTCGTAAACCTTACGGGCTGCAAGGAGTTCGTCGATTGACTGCCTTTGTTTGCCGGGGGCGTAGAGTTTGAGCATTATATCAGTATCGGTACGGCTGTTGTAACTGTCTCCGTTTGCCCCTCCTCCAAAAAGGACAAAATCGTCAAGATTTATTAATCGAGCTTCCATATCCTATTTGTTAAAGACTTGATTTATAAGAGATTCGAATTCTTTGAAAGCAAATGTGTCCTCGAGTTCCCTAAGAGAATCGGCAAGCCCGCGGTAATGCCATTCATGGTCTGAAGGGTCCTTTGCGTGGAAAATCTTCCAAAGCTCATCGCCCTTGACAGCGTAGTCCCGTGCTATGGCCCTCATGTTGGAGAGCTTGTCTCCCATAGCCACTATCTTGGAATCCAGGGGAGCTGCCTTGAGCCTGTCTATTGCGGCCTGCTTGCGAGCGTGCCAGCTGTCTTCTTCGCTTACACCAGCTTCGAATACATCGCTCTCAGAAGCTACGATGCGGGCAATGCGCTCGCCGAATTCCTTGCGGATGTCTTCTATCGTTACATCTGTATCTTCTACCACGTCGTGCAAAGCGGCAGCGGCAAGCAGTTCCTGGTCGGAAGTAATGCTGGCAACAATCTCAACGGCCTCCATAGGATGAACTATGTAAGGGAAACCCTTGCCCCTGCGTTCGGTGCCGGCATGTGCGTGGACGGCGAAAACAATAGCCCTGTCCAGCAGCTCGGTGTTCAAAGGTTTGTTTGCCATATCTTATTTGTTCATAAAAGGAAGGCTGGACGCCTGTTCTTCTATCACTTCGGCCATCATTTCGTTATTCTCCGATTCGCCGTTCAAGATGTCGAGCATGACCTTCAGGCCTACCCGGCCGCCACCGTTTTTCAGAATAAATGCAATGCAAATATCCTGCGGGCCGATAGAGGAAGACATAATATCCAGGTCGGTAAGGCCAAGCTGGAAACTGGCGAACTGATAGGCGGCATCGGAATACTCCTTAATAATCTTGTCTACGTCTCCAAGCGTCTTGCAGCCGAGACGCTTGAATACCGGGAGGTAGGGCAGCAACGACACTTCGTGTATCTCTGCCTGGTTGACGGCTGCGATGCGCTTGTTGAGGGCGTCGAAGGGCTCGAGCTCCATGTAGCTCCTGAATGTATCGCCGTCCAGAGGCACATCGGACAGGTTGCCGGAGGCCACCAGTGCGTGCACCCTGCGCCTGTAGTCGGTAAGCTCGGTGCGGATGATGCTGAACTGCTCATCTACAAGCTCCAGCATGCCGGCAAGACGGTTCAGGTTGCGAAGGTAGCGTTTGGGAACCTCTACGCCGCTCTTGTAGCCTGTGTCGTGGTTCATGTTGGCCCACGCGTGCTGCAGGACAGTGCGAATCTGTATCTCGACGCGGTAGGGGAAGTCGGGGATTGAGCAGATATAGTGGATGGAGAGATATCCGAAACTGTCTATCTCGTGCAGCTTGCGCTTATCTACAGAGTTCTCCCAATCTATCTCGAAAAGCTTCTCTACGGCTGTTGATACCTTTGCGATATCATCGGTATAGAAGGTGATGATACGGAGCCCGATGATGTCGGTTATGTCCTTGAGAGACTTGTACTTATTGCCTTTGAGCTCAAGTTTCCCAGCAAGCGAATCTTCGGTCTTTACCCTGGATTCAAGGGCTGCGAGTATGAGTCCGGCCTCGCCGAGAACCTCTTTAAGCCGCTTATCCAGGAAGGCCCTGGTTTCTTTGAAGAGCGGAAGGTTGTCGCGGAATTCCTGCAGAATCATTTCGCAGTGCGGATCGAGCAGTCTTTTGTGTGCCATATTATCGTTTCCAGAATCTTGAGGTTATGTCTTGTCTGTGATAGAACAGCCGCTGGTTGGTGCTGGGCTTGTTGAGCGGGCCCAGGGCTTCGATATAAGGACCGGTCTTTACGTAGTCGAAGCACTCGTAGTATTCATCCTCCACTTTGTCGCGTCCGCTGTAAACAGCGGTCTCAACTCCAGGCCATCTGCTTTTGATATGACGGGCCAGCGAGAGCAGCGCCGCGCTGTCTGAACCCTCTCCCAGGAACAAAAAGCAGTTGACCCCGAAATTACCGCCCAGAAGCTTGTCGATGGCAGATTCGGTGAGCTCTTCCCCTATATCGTCGCGAAGAAAAGGGGAGTGGCATCCGGGGCAATTACCCCGGCAGTTGGAAATTTCCACTGCCAGGGTAACGCGCTCGGGTATCTCTTCGATAACCGTATCGGTAAGCGAGGGGATGTATTTAAGCATTATCTTCCTTGGGGTTGTAGAAGCGTTTGCCTGCTTCTACCTGCCTCGGCTCTGCAAAGGAAGAAATTCTCTTAAGATAGCCAATGACGCGGGTCAGGTAATCCAGGTTCTCGCTTCCGCATTTAGGACACTTGGTAAGGGTGTCTTTGCTGATATATCCGCAGTCGTTGCAAACGGTGTTGCGGCAGTTGAAGGTAAAGTAGTTGGTGCCATAGTGGGCCGCAACCTTCAGCAGCTGGCGGTACTGGTCTTTGGACAGGTGCTCGGCAATGTTCATGTGCAGGGCGCTGCCTCCGTCCAGATACTTCACGAAGTCTTCGCCGTGGAGCTTGAACTTGTCTATCATAGACACGTTCACATCCTCGGGGTTGTAGAAATAGGAGCTGTAGAGGTTGTGCTTATCTGATACAAAATAGCCGTCTTTCTTGTCCCATGCATAGTTCTTGGCTGCGAGGTTCTCGGCGGGCACGAATTCGGTGTTGAACATGGCGTCCGGGGTGCGGTCCTTGCGGTTGGCTATGTTGATAGTCTCGAGGATGGTGTTCACAAAGGCGCCGTACTCGGGATTGGGAGAGACATCCAATCCAAGGAACTCAGCCGCCTCGGTGAGCCCGTTTACACCCACGGTAAGGTACTGCTTCTTCATATCGATGAAGCCGGCCTTGTACACGTCGAGCATCTCTGCCTTGAGGAAGTCCTTGATAATCTCGTTGAAGGCAATCTGATATTTGTGCACGCGCTCGGTCATCTCGCGGATGTCCCTGTCTATGTAGTTCACAAAGAGGTCGTCCTTGTCGTAGAAATTGGAAACGGGGTCGAGCGGCTTTCCGTTCTCGAGCTGCACACCACGGCGCTCCAGGAAATAGCGGCGTACGGAGTCCTGGATGAGCCTGTTGAGATTGATGGTCATCACGGACTTGGAGCCGGTGGCTACAGAAGCAGTACCCATGGAATACTGGTGGGTGGTGTGGTTGTGGTTGTCTTCCTTCTGAATCTCGTTGCGCAGGCGGCAGCAGCTGCTCAGGGAGTCGGGGCTGTTGCTCAGGTAGCAGAAGAAGCTGTGTCCCTTAGACCACATTTCTGCGGTGAAATCTGCGTACTCCTTGTCGGCGAAGTCGTCGCCTCCGTCGGTCAGCAGGGCCATGGTCTCCACGGGGAAGGTGAGGATATAATGGTTGCGCTCCTCGTTGAACCAGTTCATGAAGTGCCTCTGCAGCCAGTCGAGGGTCTCCCACTTGGGCTTGGTGCCGTCGGGGAAGAAGAAGTCGCCGAATACACCCTCGAAATAGGGCTTGTCGAAGTAACCGATATTCCAGAATACGGTCTGGTAGCCACGGTTGCCGGCGGGCATGTTCATGGAGTGGACTACCTGCTGGAAGCAGTTGTCGATGACCTTCACGAGAGTCCTTTTCTTGGCGTTGAGTTCCACTACTTCGTCGAGATGCTCAAGGTAGTCCTCGCCATAGTCCTTGCGCAGGAAGTAGTCGAAATACATCAGGAATTCAGGAGTGGCCACTGCGCCCATGAACTGGGAAGAGACGGAGTACACCAGGTTGATGAACTCGCCGCAGAAGCTCTTGAGGTCGGTGGGGGCTACAGATACGCCTCCGAGTTCCTTGAGTCCGCTGATGAGGAAGGGATACATGGTGATGGCCACGCAGTAGGGGAAGCCGGGAGTTCCGCTTTCGTCGTGCTTGTACAGGATGTGGGATTCCAGGTCCTGAATGTACTGGTCGGCAAGATGGCGGCCATAGAGGGCCTTTATCTTGTCTTGCATGATGTAGCGGTTCTGCTTGATATTGTTCTCTTTGTAAAGCTCGTTGCCCAGAGTCACGATGTTCTTGCGGGTGACGTTGGCGTTGGCGTCGAACTTGGATCCGGTGGCGGCGTTGGAGGCCTTGATGTAGCCTTTGATGAAGTCGCGCTTCTTGCGCAGGTCGAGGTTGGCGTCGAACTTGTGGATGTAGGCGAGGGCCACTTTCTTGTTGATGCCCATCAGCGCATCTTCTACCTGCCTGCGGATTTCGCGGCTGGTAATCTGTTCGTATATGTACAGGTTGTTGATGATGCTTACTACAACCGCGTCGTCGCAGTATTCGCCAGCTGATTTATAGGCCTCGTGTATTCCACGGGCCAGCTTGGCTTTGTCGTACTCTTCAATCGAGCCGTTGGTTTTACGTACGTCCATTACTATTCGTAGTTAAAAGTCTGATTTTTTACTATTGGGACTACAAATTTAACCAATAGAAACCTGCAAAAACCAACTTTTCACCAGAAGTTTTCAACAGACATTTCAACAGCCCGCTCCGCGTCGCGATCAGTTGACGTCTAAGGCGAAAATATGAGCCTTTGGGGCGCCCCAGGTGTCGGTAACCACCAGGCGCACGGCATCGGCCTGCACAGGGGCGAAAGCAATCTTGTTGAGCCTCTCGTAGTTGAGCGGGCACTCATAGACAGTTGTCCAGGGGCCCTTCTTGAGCTTGACCTCGATGCGGTATGCCTTGGGCATCATCTCGGGCATCTTTACACGCTCCGTGGTAGCCTCGAGTTTGCGCATGCGCTTGCTGCGGACCTTGAAGTTGGAATCATTGATTAGACGCGCTCCGCTTACGGTAACTGGCTTCTCCCAGGAGTACACCACTGCATCCTTGCCGGGAGTCAGCCACACGCCGTTGTCTTTGCTGTCCCAGGCGCGGTCTATTCCGTTACGCAGCACTTCGTGCTCCTTGGCTACTGAGGCGCTCATGGTAAGGTCGGAAGGCTTGCGCCAGCGGTAGGGGAGCATGCAGTCGTCGTCTTCGAGCATGGCTTGGAGCTCTCCGATGTACTGGGCGCGCACGCCGGCAGGATCAACTCCTTTTTGCAGAGCCACGGCGGCGCCGGTACCGCAGGCCTGGCCCAGGAGGGCCGTTGTGGCCATGACGCGGGTGGCCGAGAGGCCCATGTGAGTGCAGGAAATGTCACGTCCGGCAAACATCAGATTGGGTACGTTCACTGAATACAGGCAGTCGAACGGTATGCCAAAGTAGTCCGGAGTCTTATATTCCACGCTGATGCGGCCCTTCTTGTGGAACGCCTCTGGGTCATGGTCGTCCAGGGTCCATCCGCCGTAAGCCACAACATCCTCGAAGTGCCCGCCGCTCATCACGTCGTTCTGCGTAAGGATGTGCGGGCCGATGAACCGGGTAGATTCGCGCTTGCCGGGCAGCGACCCTATCCAGTCGAGCTCGTACCCTTTGCAGCGTCCGTCGGGATGATTCTTCATGTACTCCCAGATGCCATACGCGATTCGCTTAAGCTCGAACTGGATGTCAGGAGCGTCGAAAATGGTGTCGTACAGGCCTCCGAATTCTATCCACCAGAAGTTGTTGTCCCGGGGGCTGTAGATGCGCTTGTAGTTGAATTTCACGCCCGGGATGGTGGAGCTGGGGACCTCATAGTCGAAGTCGTCGTCCGTAAAATGATATGCCCATTCGGGAGCAATGAAGGGGTGCTCTTCGTCGGTCTTGCGAAGCTGCAGCAGGATGGAATTACCCATGGTGTGGGAGTCTCCGCCGGACTGCTGGAAGTCCTCGCCGAATTCTTCCGGGAACTCGCGGCCGCGACGGAACTTGGCTCCGGACAGCCGCAGTATGCCGTCGCCGGTACAGTCGGCAAAAATCTTTCCTTTAATAATGTAACGCGTGTATGCGTTGATATTCCAGCATTTCACGGCCGCAATGCGCTCCCCGTCCATCACAACATCTTCTACAGAAGTATTGAGCAGCAGCTTGATACGAGGCTCGGAAACAACCGTGGAATAAATGACATCGTCCCACATAGTGTAGCGCTGGAGCGGGTTATGGTAGAAATTGCGCAATTGCATTTCTTCCAGGATTCCTGCCTCGGAGTACTGGCTTTTGAGTACGCCCACAATTCCCATGCGCATCTCGCTGGAGGCGTTGCCGCCCAGGACCGGACGGTCTTGTACGAGAATGACGGAAGCTCCGTGACGGGCGGCAGAAACAGCGGCGCACACGCCGGCCAGGCCGCCGCCGGCAACAACCAGGTCGCTTTCCAGCGTTACTTCTTTCACAACGGGTGAGTTCTGTTCTGTCAACATCCCCTGGGCAAAGCTGGCCAGAGGGTATAAAAGCAGCAGCGCGGCTGCCATCAATGAGTGGGCAATCTTCATTTTTGGATATGTTTTTCCACAAATATAGCGTATATTTGCCAAAAACAAAACCACTATGTACACTCCCATCAACGGTCTCTACGTCGCCCACGGCCCCAAGGGCCCTATCAGTATAACAGGTAAAATGGCTAACCGTCACGGCCTCATTGCAGGGGCTACAGGAACCGGCAAAACAGTTACTCTCCAGGTACTTGCAGAGACTTTCTGCCAGGCAGGCGTGCCTTGTTTCATGGCCGACATGAAAGGCGACCTGAGCGGAATCAGCCAGGCCGGACGCATGAGCGGATTCATAGAGAAGCGCTGCGCGGAATTCGGAATATCAGACCCTGCCTTCGAGCCGTGCCCGGTGCGCTTTTTCGATGTCTTTGGCGAGCAGGGGCACCCGATGCGCAGCACAGTCTCGCGTATGGGCCCAGAGATGCTAGGCCGCCTTATGGACCTGAATGAAACCCAGACCGGCGTACTTAATATAGTATTCCGCATAGCAGACGACAACGGTCTGCTTCTCATCGATCTCAAGGACCTTAGGGCCATGCTGAATTTCGTTGGGCAGAATGCTGCGGAATACACTACTCGGTACGGAAATATCACTTCTGCCTCTGTGGGAGCCATACAGAGAGCTCTACTGAGCCTGGAGAACCAGGGCGCAGAAAAGTTCTTCGGAGAGCCCGATTTCGATATCTACGACCTGCTGCAATGCGAGGGTGGCAAGGGTATTATGAATGTGCTGGCAGCAGACAAGCTGATGCTTCAGCCCAAGCTCTATTCTACCTTCCTGCTTTGGCTGCTCTCCGAGCTTTACGCCACTCTTCCAGAGGTGGGAGACATGGACCTGCCTAAGCTGGTGTTCTTCTTCGACGAGGCGCACATGCTCTTCGAGGGTACTTCCAAGGCACTTACAGATAAGATCGAGCAGGTTGTAAGACTCATTCGCTCCAAGGGAGTGGGGGTTTACTTCATTACCCAGAGCCCGGCCGATATCCCGGCAAGCATACTTGGCCAGCTGGGAAACCGGGTGCAGCATGCTCTCCGTGCTTACAGTCCCCAGGACCAGAAGGCGGTAAAGGTGGCGGCGGATACTTTCCGTCCCAATCCCGAGTTCAAGACCTACGATACGCTGCTCGAACTCGGCACCGGCGAGGCTCTGGTCTCGTTCCTGGATGAAAAAGGCACCCCGGCAATGGTTGAGCGCGCAAAAATCCTCTTCCCCCTCAGCCAAATAGGTGCTGTGTCTGCCGGCCAGAGAGAGGAGCTGATAAAGCGCAGCCGGCTCTACGGCCGCTACGACCACGCAATAGACAGGGAGAGTGCTTACGAAATTATTACCGCCGCAAGTCAGGAGGCAGAGCGCCTCAAGGCAGAAGCAGAGGCACAGGCCGAGGCGGAACACCAGGCGGCAGTGCAGGCAAAAGCAGAGGCACGAGAAGCCAAGAAGAAATCTACGGGCCTGGGCAGTAAGGTCTTGCGTTCTGTAATGACTGCCGTAACCGGTGTTGCCGCTGCTGCACTTGCCGATACTATTTCGACCAAAGTTACCGGAGCACCCAAGAAAAAGTCCAAGACTACTACCACGCAGAAGGCTGTAAGCAAGGCTACCCGCAGCGCTTCTAATACTATAGCTAAGGAACTCACCCGCAGCTTGTTAGGAAACCTTATCAAATGATGAAGCGACGCTACTTTGTACTGTTTTTAGCCCTCGCGGCCATGCTTCCTTCTTGCAAGTGCAGTCGGAGCGTAGAAAACGAAGTTGAAGTTTCTGTTGAGGAAATGCCCGCAATCGGCTTTTATACAAACAGATATCAGTCCGACTCTTCCGAGGTGCGTGATGGAGAGACTTTTACGGCTCTCATGGGGCGTATGGGCATGAGCCACAGAGCTGCACTTTCGTTGGCAGATGCCAGCAAGGAGGTTTTTGATGTACGGCGTATGCGTGCCGGCAATCCCGTTGAAGCATATTACAGCCCCGATTCTACCGGCCGGAAACTTGAATACTTGGTTTACCACAACGACCGAATCCGTTCTACCGTATTCTGCTGCGCCGATTCGCTCTGCGCCTGGACCTGGGACAGGCCGGTGGAGCATGAGCGCAAAAGCGCAGACGTGACCATCCGCAGTTCTCTCTGGAACGATATGCTCGACGCCGGCATTTCTCCGCTGCTCATAGTAGACCTTGCAGATATTTACGCGTGGACGGTGAATTTCTTCGGCCTGCAAGAGGGCGACCGCTTCCGCGTGCTGTACAATCAGACCGTGGCCGACGGCGAAGTGGTACGCATAGACAGCGTGCTCTTCGCAATTTACAACAGCGGCAATTATCAGGCATGCGCCGTGCGTTTCAACCAGGGTGACGGAGGAAACAAGTACTGGAGCGAGACTGGCGAGAGCATGCGCAAGGCGTTTCTCAAGGCGCCGCTGCGCTACAATCGCATCAGCAGCCGCTTTACCTACCACCGCAAGCATCCCATTACCGGCAAGGTAAGGCCGCATACGGCCGTGGATTATGCTGCGCCCACCGGTACGCCGGTGCAGTCTATCGGCGACGGCACGGTTACGCTATGCGGCTGGGACGGCAGCGGGGGAGGCAACCGCATCAAGATACGCCACATGAACGGCTACGAGACCTGCTACATGCACCTGTCCAAATTCGCATCGGGCATCAAGGCCGGAGCGCGCGTTGCGCAGGGACAGACTATAGGTTATGTGGGCTCTACCGGCCACTCCACCGGCCCCCATCTGGACTTCCGGGTTTGGAAAAACGGCACTCCTGTAGATCCGCTAAAGATGATATCTCCTCCTGCAGAACCGCTGAAGGCAGCTAATCTTGATTCTCTCAAGAAGCTTTGCGCCGCTTATCAAGAGGAGCTGGCACGATGATTATAGAGCCGATAGCATATTATCATTCTCCGCTGAAGGGGAAATTCGGCCTTCCGCGCCAGGCCGGACTTGCTCCCGGACTCCTCGGTGAAGTACGGTTTGTGCCGCCCTACAATGCAGAGGAGGCTGTGCGTGGGTTGGAAGAGTTTGATTACTGCTGGCTGATTTGGGGCTTCTCTATGAGAGCGGACTCTAATTCTGCTCTTACGGTGCGTCCTCCACGACTCGGAGGAAACAAGAGAGTGGGAGTTTTTGCCTCCCGTTCGCCCTTCCGGCCCAACGGCCTCGGGCTCTCTTGCGTACGTGTTGAGTCGGTTTCCGGCGGGGTACTCAGGGTCTCGGGTGCCGATCTGGCGGACGGGACACCTATATATGATGTGAAGCCATATATAGAGTACTCCGACAGTCGCCCGGGTGCCGGCAGCGGTTTTGTGGACGCCAGCCCCTGGGAGCCTCTGGAGGTGCATATTCCGCAAGAAACAGCCCTGCAATTGGGCCCTGAGCTCGCGGAGACGCTTGTCCAGCTCCTTTCGCAGGATCCCAGACCTGCCTACCATCACGACGCCCAGAGAGTGTACGGAATCGTGCTCTCGGGATTTGAAATAAAATTCCGGGTAGATGGAGAGCAAGTATTTGTGCTTTCTGCAGAAAAATGTTAATTTTGCCGCTCATGCGTCTAATTAGCGACATAATCAGCTCCCGTTCGCAGGAGGAGATTGAAGCCACACTTGATTACTTTGACGCGCTCCCCATGAGGGTGATGCGCAAGAAGGAACTGGTGCGCACTCTTTCTGCATACCTGTCCGCCCCCAAGGTGTGGCTGGACAAGCTGATGGAGTCTGACCTGCGCTTGCTTCAGGCCTTGTGCAAGGCTGGGCCGGGCAAGCCGGTGAGTATTATCCCCGGTGCCTATCCGTCTGCAGTAGAGGTGCTGCATTTCATAGATGCAGATACCTTCAATCCTGGGGAAGAACTCCAGACAGTGCGAATTTCTGAGGAATTTTATACGCTGATATCCGGAGAGATAGACGAAATAATCTCAAGAAAAGAAAGAGATGGTTCATTTGAGCTGGAGCATCTCATTCTGGGGGCTGTGAACGTGTTTGGCGCAGTGCCCCTCAAGACTTTCGTTGATTGTATTTTCGACGATATTTACGATTTCTCCCAGGCTAAGGAGCTGGCAGTTAACCTTTCCCGCCATCCGGCAGTGAGACTGTACCAGGAGTCGTACAAAGGCGAGGCCTATCTGGTCTCTCCTTTTGTAGAGAATTTCGAGGAACTCATGAAAACCCGCCGTGTGCACTACAAGCAGCCCCGCAAATATGCCAGGTTTTCCCGTGAAGAGATAGAGCAGTGCGGCGCAAGGGCTCCTTTTTGCGCTTTCGGGCTCGATTCTCCGGAAGGATCCGAACTCATAACTATGCTCTCCGGCCTGGGATATGAGGGAGATTCATTGTTTGCATCTGCACATACAGTGTGGCTGAATGCACAGTATGCGCCGGACGAGCACAATCTGGATTTGCTGATGTCTCCACTGTCTTCTGCTGCCGCAGACGTAGCCTCGCAAGAAGAGTTCAACCAGTTTGCCAATATCATCCTGGAATATGCCAATTCCGTCCCCAAATGGCTTCTGAAGGGCCATTCAGCCCACGAAACCGGACTCCTGCGCTACTCTGCTACGGAGGATTACCTGGAAGAACTGTATGGAGTTGAGCTGTCCGATGCAGAGAGTGAGGAGCTCATGCGCTTTTTTGACAGTGTTTATAAAGTTCGCCCGGTAGCACCGGACGATCCTTGTCCTTGCGGTAGCGGCCTCTCGTACCGCTTATGCCACGGAAAGCTGTTCAGTTAGCCTTCTTTTACGACCCTAAGGTTGTCTTCCACGTATTTGGCCCACTTAGATACCTCGTCGTCGTTCTTGGCAATTACGCTGCAGATAAGAAGGCCGCCCTTTATGATTTCTACGCACATGAGGAGCATGATGGAGCCATCTTCGCACTCCCCGGAGAAACCGAAAGCCTTTTTCTTCTGGAACCTCCATTCTGCGATGGGGTTTTCTTCTTCGTCCTCTTCGTCGTCCCAGCCAATAATTTCTGCGTAGTTGGCGTAGGCTTCGTCTTCGGCTGTAGTGTCGGAGGGGAGGTCGCCAACGTAGAGGTCGAGAAACGCCTCGTCGCTCTTGCCGTCGCCGGCTGGCAGGTGGCATTCAAGGTGGGTAATGAGAACGCCGTCGATTTCTTCGTAGCGGTCCTGCTCGCTTGTCCAGGCAGGAGAGAGGGGTAGGGTGATGTCGTATGCCATAAATCAATTCTTAAGAACACACAAATGTAGGCATTTTCTCACAGTAATGGGTGTTTTTGTTGATTTAATTTACCTCTCTATGTAACACATTGGAAATTAATGCAAGAAACAATAATGTTAATAATATAAACAAAAATGTTACAGGGAATAAACCGGTAAAAAAGATATTTTGGGATAGGATAATGTGGCAAGATTTTGCTAACTTTGGATAATATGACTAAGAGATATATTTCAGTATCTGTAATGTGCTCCGACCTCATGAATCTCGGGGCAGATATAGACTTCCTAAAGGAGCAGGGAGTAGACTGGCTCCACGTTGATGTAATGGATGCGCACTTTGTGCCCAACCTGACTTTCGGCCCAGATTTTATAAAGGCTATGCATGCAAGGACTACTCAGCCTCTGGATATTCATCTGATGGTTACCGATCCGGAACTTGTAATGGAGCGCTTCGAGCTCCGTAAGGGCGATTGTTTGAGCGTGCACGTAGAATTGCCCCGAAGCTTCAACGAACTGAGTGCCTCTGTGAGGGCTCAGGGCTGCCGCTTCGGGCTTGCGGTTAATCCGGAGACCCCCGTCAAGGCTCTGGAACCGCACATAGGGCTGTTTGATACTGTAACTCTGATGCTGGTGCACCCCGGATATGCCGGAGCCAAGATGGTAGAGGGGATTATGGATAAGGTTGCCGAAACGCGCAAATGGCTGGATTCCAGGGGCTTGAATGATGTAATGATTAGTGTGGACGGAAGCGTCAGCGCGGAACGTGCCGCCCTTATGGCCGGAATGGGCGCCCAGATATTCGTGGGCGGAACAGCCGGAATCTACCGCAAGGGCATGTCGCTCACAGATACAATACCGACTTTTAGAAAAGCAATATCTATATGAACAAAATCGAACGTGCGCTCCAGCGCACAACCGACACCAAAGACCTTTTCATTGGCTCCGGAGTAGTGGCCCGTACGGCCGAAATGTTTCTCAAACTATTCCCGGGCCAGAAAGCAATAATCATCGCTGACACAAATACTTGGGAGGTCGCAGGTAAAGCAGTGCTTCAGTCTCTTGAGGCTGCTTCTGTGCCTTATGAGCAGTCTTTTATCTTAGACGATCCAGACTTGTATGCAGAGTGGAAATTCGTAGAGCAGCTTAAAGCTAAACTGGAGCCTCTGGATGTGATTGCTATAGCGGTTGGTTCCGGCGTTATCAATGACCTCACAAAATATGTATCCCATTTGCTGGGGCGCAAGTACATGTGCGTTGGCACTGCCGCATCTATGGACGGATACACCGCATACGGGGCTTCCATTACCAAAGACGGCAACAAGCAGACGTTCAGCTGCCCGGCGCCTTATGGCTTTGTGATGGACCCTGTAATCGCCGCCGCTGCGCCCAAGGAGCTGGCTGCGTCTGGTTACGCCGACCTCATTGCCAAGATTCCTGCAGCTGCAGACTGGATGCTGGCCGATGCTGTAGGGGCCGAAGCGATCGATCCCTTCGGCTGGGAATTGGTTCAGGACGGCCTTAAAGAGTCTTTGAGCGCGCCTGCAGCCGTGCATGCGGGAGACGTAGAAATGACGGAACGCCTGAGCGAGGGCCTGCTGATGAGCGGTTTTGCAATGCAGGCTATTCACAGCAGCCGTCCGGCTTCCGGTACCGAGCATCAGTTCTCGCACTGCTGGGACATGGAGAATCTGGCTTATCCCAACGGTAAGCACGTCTCTCATGGCTTCAAAGTGGGTATTGGTACACTTGCCAGCACTGCATCTCTGGAGTTTTTGCTCGAGAAAGATCTGGAAACCATAGACGTAGAAAAGTGCGTTGCGCAGTGGAAGAGCTGGGAGCAGATGGAACAGGAGATACGCGAGGTATTTGCCGGCAAGCCGGGGCATCTGGCCCGTGGACTGGAGGAGACCAAGGGCAAATACGTAGATAAGGACGGCCTGCGCAGGCAGCTTGAGGCGCTCAAGGCTGCCTGGCCCGAGCTTAAAGAGAAGATTCGTGCTCAGATTATCCCGCTGCATGAAGTCTATGAAGACCTGAAGCTTGTGGGCGCTCCTTACGAGCCGGAAATGATATGCGTGGACCGCGCACGTATGCGCAAGACCTTCTCTTATATCCCGTACATGCGCAGCCGTTTCACCAATATCGATGTAGTTTATCGTCTTGGCCTTATGCCCGAGCTCACAGAGAGGCTCTTCGGCAAGGGCGGAATCTGGGAAGTCAAGTAATAGCCATGCAAACCACAAAGACACTAAAATACTGGCAGTGGCGGACCATCATCGTGACCATGATAGGTTACGCAATGTTCTATCTCGTCCGCAAGAATTTCTCTTTCTCTATGCCCGGACTGGGAGCTGAATTCGGGATTACCAAAACCCAGCTGGGTCTCTTCCTCACCCTTCACGGAGTTATTTACGGCCTTTCACGTTACGTTGTCGGTATAATCACAGACCGCAACAGCGCCCGCAAGGTGATGTCGCTGGGCCTCATGCTCTGCGCCATCGTGAACATACTTTTCGGCACCAGCGATGCTGTGGCGGGATGGATTGTGGCTCTGGCCGGCAGGGCCGGGGATGGCGCTGCAATTGCATCTGTGCTGGTGTATGTGATGGGCGTGCTGTGGATGGTCAACGGATTCTTGCAGGGGATGGGTGTGCCGCCATGTACCAAAACCCTCACTCAGTGGATTCACCCCAAGGAGCTGGCCACCAAGATGAGTTTCTGGAATATGTCCCACTCTATTGGCGCCGGTCTTGCCATGGCCTTGTGCGGCTGGCTGGTGATGCCTCATCTGGGTGTAGATATGAGCCTTAATCCGGAGGTAGTGGCTTCTATTACCGCCAATCTCAATCTGGACATGGCAGATCCTGCGAATGTGCAGAAGGTGGCATCATTTGCCGCCCACTTCGGGGCATGGCGCTGGTGCTTCCTTATTCCCGCTGCAGTTGCTGTTTTAGGCTCCGTATGGCTCTTCTTTACAATGAAGGATTCCCCTTCAGACGTGGGGCTGCCCGAGGTTGTAGGAAAGAAAAAAGCCATTGTCACTACTCCCGAGGAGGCTGCCGAGCACCGCGCGTTTGTGAACAAGCATGTTTACGGCAACCGTGTTATCTGGACTCTGGCCGTCACCAATTTCTTCGTTTACGTGGTGCGGTTTGCCGCCCTCGACTGGGGGCCCACGTTGCTCACCGAGTCAAAGGGGCTTTCTATGGCCAACGCAACTACTTTGTGCGTGGTGTTTGAGCTCATTGGCGGCAACCTGGGCATGCTCTTCTGGGGCTGGGCTACAGACCACATTTTTGGCAACAAGGCCCATCATACATGCGTTGTGTGCATGATTGGGGTAGCGCTTTGTATTGCTGCTTTCTGGATGCTCCCCACAACTGCCGCGTGGTGGTTGATGCTGATTCCTTTCACGCTGCTGGGATTCTGTATTTACGGTCCCCAGGCCCTTCTGGGCATCTGCGCCGCGCAACATGCTACCAACAGGGCTTCTGCTACGGCTAACGGTATTCTGGGAATCTTCGGTTATCTGAGCACCATCGTTTCCGGTTTCGGTTTCGGCTTTGTGGCACAGCATTACGGATGGAATGCAGCTTACATTACCATCTTTGTATGCGCTATCATAGGCCTTGCAACTGTATCTACGATATGGGGCGCAAAAGCCACTGGCTACTCAGAAGAAGATTTGCATAACAAATAGCAGATGAAGAAGTTATTTCTTGTCATCGTAAGCGTTGCTATAAGTTTAGCTGCGCTCGCTGCACCAAAAGTCCTGCCTAGAGAAGTGAAGGGCTCCGTTACCACGGTGGATGGCCGTCCGGTGGTTGGGGCAGTGGTGTCTGACGGATATCAGGTTGTCACAACAGACGGAGAGGGTAAGTATTGCTTCCCTCGTCTGAAGGAGGCTTATTATGTATTTGTGAGCATACCCTCTGAGTACAAAATCCCTATCCGTCAGGGCCAGCCCTGCTTCTACAAGAAACTGGAAGACCGTCCCGAGTACAATTTCTGCCTGGAGCCTCTCAAAAACGGCCCCGAGAAGGAGTTCAACCTCTTCTTGATTGGCGATCCCCAGTGCCAGTGGGTATGGCATGTGCGCCGACTCTCTGAGGAGGCAATCCCGGACCTCAAGGCCTACGCCCGCAAGTGCAAGGGCCCCGACTACGCCATCACCCTTGGCGATATTGCGTACAGCGAGGGATTCCGCAATACCAATTATCTGCTGAGCCTTATACGGAACGAGATGACGGTAGAAAAGACGGGAATGCCTGTTTTCCAGACACTTGGCAACCACGACTTCGAATATCCGCTTACAGCCCTGGACGAGGGGAGCCCCAGCATATCGTTGCGGCGCCACCGCTATTTCGAGGATATCTTCGGCCCTGCAAATTACTCATTCAATAGGGGAGACGTGCATATTGTTTCTATGCACAACGTGTGCTTTGAGTCTTACGGCGCTCCCGGAAAGTATCATGCAGATTTTTCCGATGCCCAGGTAAGCTGGCTCCAGCAGGACCTGGCTGCAATAGATAAAGACAAGCTGGTGGTGCTTTGCGTGCACATTCCCTTCGAGGGTGTTTACACCAAGCAGGCTAATGTGGGCCGCGTGATGGAGCTGCTGGCTGCTCATAAGTCCCGAATCGTGAGCGGGCATACGCACACAATCAAGCATTTACACTATCCCAACGGCGTCAGCGAGATGGTTGCCGGGGCAATGTGCGGATGCTGGTGGTGGAGCAAGAACTGCGCCGACGGAGCGCCCAACGGCTACTCGGTCTGGCACATCAAAGGCAACGAGGTAGTGGCCGACATCTACAAGGGCCAGAACTTCCCGGACGACTATCAGATGCGCATTTACAGGGGTGACGACGTGTTTGGAGGCGAATATGAGCAGTTCCCGCTGCAGCACGGGGCCGGCACCATTCTCGTGAATGTGTGGAACTGGGACGAGGGCTGGCGGTCCGAGGTGTATGAGAACGGAAAGCTCTGCGGCAACCTGGAACATCTGCCCGTAAGTACCGAGTTCACAGCTCCTTATAACGGCAGCAAGGACTGGTGGGCCATTGGCTACAATGTGGGAGTGCTGGGGCGCGGGCATTTCAAGGGTAGTACCCGCAACAACTATTGCTCCAAGAACTACCACATGTTCAAGTACACGCTCAAGAATCCTGCATCCAAGGTAAGAGTGGTGGTGTACGACCGCAGCGGCCGAAGATTCAGCTGCAGCAAGGTAACAACTACAGCAGACTACGACGCCCTTGCAAAGCGCCCCTCATACCCTGTGCTTCCCGGCTGGGAGGAATAGTTAAATCAGCTTGATTCCGGCACGGCGGCAGGCTGCACGCTGGTCTTCTGGCCAGATGCTTGCCTGAATCTCGCCAATGTGGGCCTTCTGCAAGAAGAGCATGCAGAGGCGGGATTGGCCTATGCCTCCGCCAATGCTGAGCGGCAGTTTGCCGTCCAGTAGCCTGCTGTGGAAGTACAGAGATGCCCGCTCCTGCTTACCAGACAGATCCAGCTGACGGCGCATTGCTGCTGCGTCAACCCTTATTCCCATAGAAGACAGCTCGAAAGAGCGTCCCAGGACCGGATTCCATACGAGCAGGTCGCCATTGAGCCCAAGATATCCATCTTCGTTGGGGGTGCTCCAGTCGTCGTAGTCCGGCGCCCGGTTATCGTGGGGCTTGCCGTCCGACAGGGCTCCGCCTATGCCGATGATGAATACGCTGCCGTACTTCTTGCAGATTGCATCTTCGCGAGCCTTGGCGTCGAGCCCGGGATACATTTGCAGCAGTTCTTCGGCGTGGATGAAGTGTATCCTGGGAGCTAGAAAGGCCCTCAGCTGAGGGTAGCAGGTGCAGATAAACTGCTCTGTATCAAGCAGGCTGCCGTAAATTTTGCGCACGGTCTGCTTGAGATAGCCCAGGTTGCGCTGGCGGGCGCTCATGGTCTTCTCCCAGTCCCACTGGTCAACGTACAGCGAGTGAAGGTTGCCAAGGTTCTCGTCGGCACGGATAGCGTTCATGTCGGTATAGATGCCGTTGCCGGAGCGGATTTTGTACTCCGCCAGGCTCAGTCGCTTCCATTTTGCAAGTGAGTGCACCACCTCTGCTTTTGCATCGCCCAGGTCCTTCACAGGAAAGGTGACTGCCCGCTCTACGCCGTTCAGGTCGTCGTTGATGCCTTGTCCTTTTAGGACGAAGAGGGGAGCGGTCACACGCCTGAGGCTCAGAGCCTTTGCAAGACTCTGCTGGAAAAAGTCCTTTACCAGCTTGATGCCCTTTTCAGTCTCGTCCGGAGTGAGTGCGGACTTATAGCCTTTGGGTAGAATCAGGTAGCTCATTTGAGTCCGGTCAGTTCTGAATCGTCAAAATAGTTGATGCGCATAGACTTGCGAACGTCGTCCAAAGTCTGTGCCGCGACTGCCTCGGCTGCCTGGGTGCCTTTGCGCAGGATTTCCCATACTGCGGGCAGGTCTTTCTCCAGCTCGGCACGGCGCTGCCTCATGGGCTCCAGAGTCTCGTTCAGAATTGCTGCGAGGAAGTTCTTAAGCATCATGTCTCCGAGTCCTCCGGCCCTGTATTGCGCCTTTGCCTCGTCGAGCGAGTGGAATTCGAAACTGGACTTCTTGCCCACGAAGCACGATGCGTAACGCTCAAAGTGCTCGGGACGGCAGAACGCATCCAGATAGGTGAATACGGGATTTCCCTCCACCTTGCCGGGATCGCTTACCTGCAGGTGCCCCGGATCTGTGAACATACCCTTGACCTTGCGCACGACCTCTTCTTCGGAGTCGGACAGGTAGATGCAGTTGCCCAGGGACTTGCTCATCTTGGCCTTTCCATCCGTGCCGGGAAGGCGCAGGCAGGCAGCGTTGTCGGGGAGCAAAATCTCCGGCTCTACAAGGGTAGGACCATATACGGAGTTGAACTTGCGCACAATCTCGCGGCACTGCTCTATCATGGGCTCCTGGTCTTCGCCTACGGGCACCGTAGTGGCCTTGAATGCAGTAATGTCGGCGGCCTGGCTGATAGGGTAGCAGAAGAAGCCTACAGGTGTGCCGGCCTTATTGTCGGACCCGTCTTCGCTCTCCGAGAACCCGCGCATCTTGATCTCTTGCTTCACAGTGGGGTTGCGCTGGAGGCGCTGCACAGTAACCAGGTTCATGTAATAGAAGGTGAGCTCTGTGAGCTGGGGCACCATCGACTGGATAAATATATTCACCTTGCTTGGGTCGAGCCCGGCGGACAGGTAGTCCAGTGCCACCTGGATGATATTCTGACGCACTTTCTCGGGATTGTCGGCGTTGTCTGTAAGCGCCTGGGCGTCAGCTATCATAATAAAAATCTTGTCGAATTCTCCAGAATTCTGGAGCTCTATGCGCCTCCGCAGAGAGCCAACATAATGGCCCAAATGTAGTCTTCCGGTAGGGCGGTCGCCTGTAAGTATAATTTTTTCCATATCTATTTCAAAAACAAATCACATGATTCCGATTCTCCTGCTATCCAGACCGTATCGCCTTCTGCAAAGAGATAATCGGCTCCGGGATTGGCTATGAGCTTGTTGTTGTGCAACACGCTTATTATCATGCATCCCGACTTACGCATGTCGGTTTCCCTCAAAGTTTTGCCGCAAAGATACGAATCTGCTTCCACAGTTCTCGCCTTTACGGTAAAATTGGGTTCAGCATCAGTTACATTAATCGTTGTATTCTCTTCAATTATAGCTTTGAATGCGCTAATCTGTTCGTTGGTCCCCACTGCAAGGAGCTTGTCGTGCGGGTAAATGGGTTCGTCTCCTGAGGGAATCTGGATGTCAATCGAGCCCCTCTGTATCTTTATGATATTTACGCCCGAATGCTTTCGGAAGGGCATTTCCCTGAGGGGCTTTCCAATGTACGCAAATTCGGGCGCCACTTCCACTATGCTGGTCTGAATATCGTAGCGAGACATTTTTTCTTTAACCGACGAGGTTACTGGCGCCTTCTTCCTCTCAAGAGCTTCCTTCTCGTTCAGGTTCTCCATAAAGCGTTTCTCCAGTCCGGAGAAGCGTTTAAAGGTCAGTTTTGCGGTCAGCAGCACTATGAGACCGGCTCCGAACACAATCAACACGCCCCAGCCTCCAAGCTTGAAGTAGCTCGTAATGGCTGCGAGAATGAATGCTATGGCTATGAGGATGCGGAGCACCAGGAGCGAGAGAATAGGCCAGCGATTGCTTGCTTTGGCCTTGAGCAGGCGCGAGGCATGAGTGCTGATGCTGCCGTTGGTGATGGCCAGGCCATAAAGGAAGGGCGTCATTACTATCAGCTCGATAATCAGGCAGATACTCTTGCGGGCTGCCTCGCTGACCTCGGGAAGAAGATTCTCGGCTATGCCTCCGAGGAGCTTGGGAGCTGCCAGCAGAATAGCGATAATTATTACCCCGTACAGCACTACGCGCACTATGTAACTCTTTATCAACTGGCCCCAAATATTCTTTTCTGCCTGTGAGTTGCGTGAAGGGTCAGACTGGGTAGGATTGATTCTGTCGAGGATAGATTTGGGTAGATGAGCCTGGAGCCATTTGCTGGCCGGATCGCCCGCCTTGATCATGTATGGCGCTGCAAATGTGGTGATTACAGACGCCGATATGATGACGGGATAGATGAACTCGCGCATCACTCCCAGGCTGCAGCCGAGGCTTGCAATGATGAAGGAGAACTCACCAAGTTGTGCGAGGCTGAATCCGGTATGCACGGCTGTATCGAGCCCCTGACCTGCTAACAATGCTCCCGTGGTAGAGAAAGTGAGGATGCCGATTACCGCCACCAGCGTTATTACAAGTATCGTCCCCCAGTGGGCTGCGATGACCGCCGGATCTACCATCATGCCCACGGACACGAAGAAAATGGCGCCGAACAGGTCCTTGATGCCTACCATCAAATGAGAAATCCTTTCTCCCTCAATGGTTTCTGCCAGGATTGATCCCATCACAAAGGCTCCCAGCGCGCTGGAAAAACCTGCCAGTGAGGCCAGTGAAACCATGCCGAAGCATAGTCCTATAGAGATGATGAGAAGTATTTCGTCGCTTAAATATTTTTTTGCTTTCTTGAGCAGTATAGGAATCACGTACAAGCCCACCAGGAACCACAGTATGAGGAAAAAAGCCAGCCTGGCAAGGCTCATTACCATTTCTCCGCCGGCGAATTTGTTTGAGACTGCAAGCGTGGACAGCAGCACCATGAGCAATACGGCGATAAGGTCTTCTACAACAAGGGTTCCGAAGATTAGTCCGGCATACGGCTTTTTCTTAAGCCCCATTTCGTCGAAGGTCTTGATGATGATGGTGGTGGAGCTCATAGAGAGGAGGCCTCCGAGAAAGATGCTCTCCATCATTGTCCAGCCCAGAGCGTTGCCGGCCACGATGCCCAGAGTGAACATTCCTATGCAGTTGGTGCCGGATGTAATGAGGGCGCTGCTCCCCACTTTCAGCAACTTCTTGAAGCTGAATTCAAGTCCGAGGGTGAAAAGCATGAAGATAATTCCAATCTCCGACCACTGCTTTACAGATTCCACGCTGGTGACGGAGGGGAATATGCTCATGTGGGGGCTGATCAGGAAGCCCGCTACTATGTATCCGAGAATGAGCGGCTGTTTGAGGGCCTTGGAAATCACCGTAAAGACTCCTGCTGCAATAAGTATAAGGGCCAGGTCGGCCACAAGGTTCAGTTCCTCAGACATGCTTGTACTCTTCTAATGCTTTCTCTAATATAGTCATTGCGCGTTTGAGCTGGTCGAGTTCCAGAACGTAGGCTATACGCACCTGGCGTTTGCCTTCTCCGGGGGTCTTGTAGAACGAAGCGACCGGAGTTACCATCAGCGTTTCTCCGTCCAGACGGAACTCGGTAAGCAGCCATTTTGCAAACGCCTCGGTGTCATCTACCGGTAGTTCGGCTACGGTGTAGAATGCTCCGTTTGGCAGGGGAGCATATACTCCGGGTATTGCGTTCAGGGCCTGCAGGGTGTAGTCGCGCCTTTTCTTATACTCTTGGCGCACTTCTGTGAAGTATTCCTGTGGCGTGTCAAGGGCCCGCAGGGCGACTTGCTGCCCCAACACTGGCGGACAAAGCCGGGCCTGGGCGTATTTGAGTGCGCATTGCATAACTTGCTTGTTGCGGGACACCAGGCAGCCTATCCTGGCTCCGCAAAGATTGTATCTCTTGGAAACGGAATCAACCAGGATTACGTTATTCTCGCAGCCCGGAATCTGGAGTGCGCTGAAGAAAGCTTCTTGGGTGTAGCAGAATTCTCGGTACACCTCATCGCAAATCAGAAACAGTCCGTTGGCCCTGCAGAACTCTCCGATTGCCATTATCTCTTCTTTGCTGTAGAGCTTTCCTGAAGGGTTGCACGGATTGCAGAGCAGTACAGCGCGGGTTCGGGGGCTGAGCTGCTTCTCGAACTCTGCGATGGAGGGGACATGGAAGTCCTCCTTTATATCTGTATGTACGACCTTGAGCTGGATGCTGTTCAGGTATGCGTAGGTCTGGTAGTTGGTGTAGAAGGGCTCAACCACTATTATCTCGTCGCCCGGGTCGGCGGCAATCTGCATGGCCATGGCAAATGCTTCGCTCCCGCCAACTGTGATGATGATATCAGAGGCCTCTACATCCAGCCCGAGCGGCTTGTAATACTTTTCTGCCATTGCATTACGCAGGACTTGAAGTCCGGCGGAATGTGTGTAGGAGAGGTGGTGAAACTCGGTGGTGGATTCTTTTACGCAGTCGGGGGACTTGATGTCCGGTGCGCCAACGTTCAGGTGGTAAACCTTGACGCCTGCCACTTCTGCGGCCTCCGAGTAGGGGACCAGCTTCCTGATGGCCGATGCCGGCATCGCGGCTGATTTATGGGAAATATCGGGCATTACGATTGTTTGCTGATTAGGTATTCCGCTATCTGTACGGCATTTAGGGCGGCGCCTTTCTTTATCTGGTCTCCAGATAGCCACAGGGTGATGCCGTTGTCGTTTGCCAGGTCTTTGCGCACGCGGCCCACATAAATGTCGTCCTTGCCGCCGGTAAACAGGGGCATGGGGTAGGTCTGGGTGGCGGGGTCGTCCTGGAGGGTGACTCCGGGAGCTGCTGCAAGGGCTGCCTGCACCTGTTTTACCTCCAGGGGCTTTTCGGTCTCTATCCAGACAGCCTCTGAATGTGAGCGGAGGGCCGATATACGCACGCACATGGCCGAACAACGCACGTCGGAATGGAGAATCTTCCGGGTTTCGTTGAACATCTTCATCTCTTCTTTGGTATAGCCGTTGTCGGTGAAGACGTCTATCTGGGGAATAACATTGTAGGCCAGTTGATAGGCGAATTTGTTTACTGTGACGGGCTGCCCTTCAACTATCTCTTTATATTGCTGCTCCAGTTCTGCCATGGCCTGGGCCCCGGCTCCGGATGCTGATTGGTAACTCGCTACGTGTATGCGTGTTATGTGAGACAGCTCTTCTATTGGTTTAAGTACTGTTACCATCATGATGGTGGTGCAGTTGGGGTTGGCAATTATGTTTCTGGGGCGATTGAGAGCATCTGCCGCATTGCACTCGGGAACTACCAGGGGCACGTCGGGGTCCATCCTGAAAGCCGAGGAGTTGTCTATCATTATTGCTCCGTGCTTGGTGATGGTTTGCGCAAACTCCTTGGATGTTGATGCTCCGGCTGATGTGAAGGCAATATCCACGTCTTTGAAGTCGTCGTTGTGCTGGAGAAGCTTGACTTCTATGTCCTTCCCCTGGAAGGGGTACTTGCGTCCGGCACTGCGAGCAGAACCGAACAACACCAGCTCGTCGATAGGGAAGTGCCTATCTTCCAGCACTTTAAGAAATTCCTGGCCAACCGCTCCGCTGACCCCAACAATAGCAACTCTCATAACACACAAATATACGCATAATTCGCGAGAATTCAATACTCCTCTTTTTGGCTCTATTAAATATACCACGTTAGGGAATGATAGTCGCCCCTTCCGTGGCCTGTTTGCGCCAGCATTATGTATCTTGGGGTCATGGAACGACTCAGGCCCGCTTCACAGCGGGCCTGGACGGTTAGTTAGTAGTGTATACCTTGTAGAAGGTTAATTATTGTTGGTTAGAATAGTTGTTGATTTCCGAATGCAAATATACTGCAATATTTTGATTCCGCAATAATTTTTAGAAAATTTTTTAAAGAAACTCTTTTTTATTTTTAAAAATTTTTATAAACTATCATCTAACAATGCGGGTCTCAATGCTTTAGTGCGCTCGAGTGCTTGCTCGTCTTGCCACTCACGGATGAGTTTTGGGTTGCCGCTCAGCAGGACATCCGGAACTTTCCAGCCGTTGAACTCTGCGGGACGGGTATAGACAGGTGGGGAGAGGAGCTTGTCCTGAAAAGAATCGGACAGGGCGGAGGTCTCGTCGGTGAGGGCACCGGGGATGAGCCGGATTATTGCGTCTGCGAGCAGCGCGGCAGGAATCTCGCCTCCGCTCACCACATAATCGCCGACAGAAATCTCGCGGGTTATGAGGTGCTCGCGGATACGGTGGTCTATGCCTTTGTAATGACCGCAGAGAATAATGATGTTTCCCTTGAGTGACAGCTCATTAGCAATACCCTGGCTGAGAATCTCTCCGTCCGGCGACATATAGATAATCTCGTCGTAGTCACGCTCCGAGCGCAGCTCCTCAATCATGCGGAAGACCGGCTCCACCATCATCACCATGCCCGCATCGCCGCCGTAGCTGTAATCATCTACATTCCGCCTGGGCCCTATACCGTATTTTCGGAGGTTGTGTACGTGTATTTCTACCAAGCCTTTCTTCACAGCCCGTCCCACTATAGAATGGCTCAAGGGGCTGTCCAGCAGTTCCGGCACTACGCTCAGGATATCTATTCTCATATAATTTATTATAAGGTCTGCAAAATTAGCATTTATTTGTTAAATTTGCAGTTATGAAAAGGATTATTCTCTTTGCTGCAGCTCTGCTGCTGGCTTTTGCAGCTTGCTCTGCATCGCCCCCCAAGCAGTATGGGCTCAAAGTAGTCAAAGAGTATCCTCATGACCGTGAAGCTTACACCCAGGGGCTGTTCTTCTATGGCGGAGAACTCTACGAGAGCACCGGCCAGACTGGCAAGAGCAGTTTTCGCAAGCTCGATCTGGAAAGCGGCAAAGTCCTCCGTAAACTGGAATTCGACAAAAGGTACTTCGGCGAAGGCTCAGTGATGCTTGACGGCCGCATGTATATGCTCACCTGGACCAACAACGTGGCCTTTGTTTACGACGCGCAAAGCCTAAAATACGAGAAGACCTGCGCCTACCCGCGCGAAGGCTGGGGGCTGACCACGGACGGAAAGGACCTCATCGCCTCCGACGGCTCGGCCTTCCTTTACTTCATGGATAAGGACTTTCAGGTAAAACGTAAGCTCAAGGTCATGATGGGGGAGCGCCCTGTAAGGCTTCTGAACGAACTGGAGTGGATAGACGGTAAGATATGGGCAAACGTGTACACGACAGACATGATTCTAATCATCAACCCTTCTTCCGGCAAGGTGGAGGGCGTGATAGATTGCGGCGGACTGCTTCCCCAGAGCCTGCGCCGGCGCGACACGGACGTACTCAATGGTATAGCGGTGAAAGACGGGCGCATTTTTCTTACGGGCAAGAATTGGCCGCGTATGTACGAAGTGCGTCTCGTTGAAAAATAAAATATTATATTTGCAAAACTATAACATTAAATATCTCTTATTATGAGTGAAACTATTATTCCTGAGAAGACCGCCGAGGTCATTTCAGATGTAAAGGAAGAGCTTGGCGAAGTCAAGGAAAGGGTTGAGAATCTGGCCGACAAGAGTCTGGCGGAGCTCTCCGATTTGTTCCGTAACCTCAAAGACAGCGCCGACAGCATGCTTCGCTCCAAGGAAGCAGAAAGTATCAAATCAGCATTTTACAAGCTCCTGGGCAAGCTCAAGGGAGAGAACCCCGAGGCTGAGAATTCTCTGAACAACCCCTTTGAGGCTGTAGAAGAGAACTTCAAGGCCGTTTATGCCGACTATAAAAAGGAGCGCGCAGAGTATAACCGCGAGCAGGAAGCGCACAGGGAGGAGAACCTTGAAAAGAAAAAGGCTATCATAGAGGAGCTCAAGGCAATGGTAGAGAATACCGACGATGCCAGCTCGTCTTTCCCCGCTTTCCGTGAGCTCCAGAACCGCTGGAGAGAGGCCGGCCCCGTGCCTGCTACCGCTTTCCGTGATATCAACGACACCTACCAGTTCTACGTAGAGAAGTTCTACGACATGGTCAAGATCAGCCGCGATCTTCGCGACCTTGATTTCCAGAAGAACCTGGAGGCCAAAGAGAAGTTCTGCAAGGCCGCAGAGAAGCTCGCCGAGAACGAGAGCGTGGTAAGCGCTTTCCACGAGCTGCAGAAACTCCACGAGCAGTGGAAGGAGTTCGGCCCCGTGGCAAAAGAGAAGAGAGATGAGATCTGGAACCGCTTCAAGGCTGCTACCGCAGTAATCAACAAGCGTTACCAGGCTCACTTTGAGACTCAAAAGGAAGAGCAGGTTGCTAACCTGGCAGCCAAGCAGGAGCTTTGCGAGCAGGTAGAGGCAATCGCAGAAAAAGAAATCGGCTCGTCCAACGAATGGAATGAGCTGTCTCGACAGATAGAGGAAATCCAGGCCAAATGGAGAACGATAGGTTTTGCCACCCGCAAGGACAACCAGAAGATTTACGACCGCTTCCGTGCTGCCTGCGACAAGTTCTACGGCCGCAAGAGGGACTACTATGCCGGCTTCAAGGATTCAATGAATGCCAACCTGGACAAGAAGATGGCCATTATCGAGAAGGCAGAGGCCCTTAAGTCCAGCACCGAGTGGAAGAAAGCTGCCGACCAGTTCATCGAACTCCAGAAGGAGTGGAAAGAAATCGGCGCCGTGCCCCGCAAGAAGAGCGAGCAGATATGGAAGCGTTTCCGCGCTGCCTGCGACGAGTTCTTTGCAGAAAGAGACAAGAACGCCAAGCCTGAGAACGATTTCTACGGAAACCTCAAGGCTAAGAAACGCATCATCGAAGAAATCAATGCATATCAGCCCGTCGAGGATGAGAAGTCCAATTCAGACGCCCTGCGCGAATTCAACGCGCGCTGGCAGGAAATCGGCCACGTTCCTTTCAAGGAGAAGGATGCAATCAATGCCGCCTATCGCGACGCCGTGAAGGCAAAATTCCCTCAGGCTCCGGCAGCGCAGCATGCCCCTTCGAGGCAGGGACGCGCTCCCCGCAGCCCCAAAGATATTCTGCTCGAAAAGTATCGTGCTCTGCAGCAGGATATTACTACTTACGAGAACAACATCGGCTTCTTCTCGGCTTCCAAGAACTCCGAACCTCTTATCAAGCAGATGCAGGAGCGTATAGAGCAGGCCAAGGCAGAACTTAAAGAACTGGAGCAGAAGATTCGCCAGAAAGAGGAGGAGGGGATTGAATAATGGATAAGAATTCAATAATAGGTTTTGTACTTATTGCGCTGATTCTCTTCGGCTTCACCTTCTTTCAATCCAACCAGGCACGCAAACAGGCAGAGGAGCAAAGGCTTCGCGACTCAATAGCTCTGGCAAATATGCCGGTAGATACCACGGCTTCTGCCGTCTATGACACAGCTGCCGAGCTGCCTGGCCAGCCGGCCCCCGAGGCCCAAAGCCAAGCCATCTATTCCGACAGCATGCTCGCAGCGGCACACGATGCCGAAGGCGAGATTGTTACGCTTGAGAACGAGCTGGTAAAGCTCGACTTTACCACCAAAGGAGCACAGCCTTACAGCGCCCAGCTAAAGAAATACTCCAGCTACGGCGGCGAGCCTCTCATGCTTTTCAACGGGGGCGGTGCCGAATATGCGATAAGCATTTATGCAGGTCAGTACATCCGTACAAGCGACTTCAATTTCACCCTCGCAGAGAGCAGCGACTCCAGCCTGGTATTCCGTCTGCCTTTTGATGGCGGAGGCTATATCGAGCAGAAGTACGTTCTTCAGAGCGACGGGTACAAGGTGGACAACCTGCTGTCGTTTGTCGGTATGCAGGATATCATTCCTCGCAACGTGGGCTCCTACGACGTTGATTTCAACGTTACCGTGCCCCGAATGGAAAAGGGCTACAAGAACGAATCACAGTACTCCAAGCTCGATTATTACTTCGACGGCGAAAAGAAGCCGGACGAAATAGGACGTGGCAGGAACTCCTCCAAGAGCATTGGCGCCAGGTTGAGCTGGTTTGCATTCCAGCAGCAGTTCTTCTCTGCCATTATGTGTGCTCCGCAGGAGTTCGCAAACGGTGAGGTGGCAGTACAATTCGTGCCCGAGTCGGATCCGTCACACAATCTGATGAACTGCAGCGCCCGTATGAGGGCAGACTTCCGTCCGGGTGCCAACGTTGCAGTGCCCTACGAATTCTACTTCGGGCCCAACCACTTCAGTACCCTTAAGTCTTACAACCGCAAGTACGAGAAGATAATCCCTCTGGGAGGCTCGCTGGTAGGATGGTTTACCCGCTACGCCATCATCCCGATGTTCAACTTCTTCAGCCGCTTCATCAGCAACTTCGGACTTATCATCCTGCTCATGACGCTTGTAATCAAGACGGTGGTATTCCCGCTCACTTACAAGTCGTACTCTTCTTCTGCAAAGATGCAGGTGCTCAGGCCGGAGATTGAGAAGATCAACGCCAAGTACCCCAAGCAGGAAGACGCTATGAAGAAGCAGCAGGCCACGATGGACCTGTACAAACGGGCGGGGGTCAATACTATGGGAGGCTGTCTGCCCACGCTGCTGACCTTCCCTATACTCTGGGCAATGTTCCGCTTCTTCCCGGCATCTATCGAGCTTCGTCAGCAGCCCTTCCTGTGGTGCGACGACCTGAGTGCTTACGATTCCATCCTTGACTTCGGTTTCCGCATCCCTCTGCTGGGCGACCACCTCTCGCTGTTTGCATTGCTCATGGCGGCCGTGATGTGGCTGTACGCCAAGATGACTACGGCCAACCAGACTGCGTCCAACGACCCTACAGCTTCCTCGATGAAATTCATGAGCCTCTGGATGATGCCTATCATGATGTTCTTCATCTGCAACAACCTTTCTGCCGCACTTAGTTATTACTATCTGCTGTCTCAGTTAATTGCAATAATCCAGACCTGGGTTATCAAGAAGTTCTTCGTGCATCCCGAGCAGATATATGCCAAAATCAAGGCCAGCGAGGGTAAACCTCTGCCCAAATCCAAGTGGCAGCAGAGGCTGGAAGAAGCACAGAGAATGCAGGCACAGCAGCAAAAGAACCGCAGATAATGAGTATTGCCGGCAATATCAAGTCGATAAAAAACGAACTGCCATCAGAGCTTAAACTGGTGGCAGTTTCTAAATTCCATCCTCTGGAAACAATTGAGGAAGCTATTGCCGCCGGGCAGCTGGTCTTTGGAGAGAACCGCCCGCAGGAGCTGGAGAAGAAGGCGCAAGCCCTGCAAGGCAGGGGAGTAGAATGGCACTTCATAGGCCATCTGCAGACCAACAAGCTCAAGATGGTGCTTCCTTACGCCTCTCTTGTTCAATCTGTTGACTCGACGCATCTGCTGGATGCCATAAACGACTGGGGTGCCAGGAACGGGCGTATTATACCTGTGCTGCTGGAGCTTCATATAGCAGCAGAAGAGAGCAAGCAGGGTTTATACGAAGAAGAAATACTTGACCTGTTGTTCCGCGCCGCGTCCTTCAAATACGTCCGTTTCTGCGGCCTTATGGGCATGGCTACGAATACGGATAATGAAGAAGACATACGCGCCGATTTTGCCCGTATAAAGGCATTCTACGACTATCTGCGAGACCTGTTCCCTGAGTATCAGGACTTCCGCGAGCTCTCTATAGGTATGTCCGGAGACTGGAAGATAGCCCTGGAGTACGGAGCCACGATGGTCCGCATTGGTACTTCCATTTTCGGAGAACGGCAGTATTAAATGGCCTGATCCTCGCAGAGCAGCGGATGGTGCTTGTCTTTCTCTGAGAGAATCATTTCTTCTGCAGCTATGCCCCAGTCAATCCCAAGCGAGGGGTCTGTAAGCAAGAACCCTGCATCTGCCTCGGGATGATAGAATTCGTCGCACTTATACTGAAAAACGGCGTAAGGCGAGAGAACCGAGAATCCGTGGGCAAAGCCCTTGGGAATAAAGAGCATACGTTTGTTCTCTGAACTTAGCTCCACTGCGACGTGTTGCCCGAAGGTGGGGGAGCCCTTGCGAATATCTACGGCAACGTCGAGGACGCGGCCCTGCGTGCAGCGTACCAGCTTGGCTTGTGTGTATGGGGCTTTCTGGAAGTGAAGCCCGCGCACAACTCCGTAGGTAGAGCGGCTCTCGTTGTCCTGCACAAAGTGTACAGGGGCAACCTGACTGTCGAAATCCCTCTGAGAGTAGCTCTCGAAGAAGTAGCCCCTCTCGTCTTTGAACACTCTGGGCTCGATAATCAGTACACCGTCTATAGCTGTTTTGATAACTTCCATAGTTCACTATTTCTTGCTGTAATACTTGGGCCAGCATGCTTGCAGGTAGGCCTTTAGTTTGTCTTCGTGCGTATTGGCCTGAGGCTCATAGAATGTAGTGCCGTGCAACCCTTCCGGCAGGAACTCCTGATTTACGAAGTTGCCGCTGAAGTCGTGCGCATATAGGTATCCGTCTGAGTAGCCCAGCTCCTTCATGAGCTTTGTGGGGGCATTGCGCAGGTACAGGGGCACAGGCGCCGTCTTGTCTTCCTGGGAGGCTGCAAGGGCCCCGTCTATGGCAAGATAAGCCGAGTTGCTCTTGGGCGATGAGGCCAGATAAATAGCACATTCGCTCAAGGGAATCCTGGCTTCCGGCATTCCAATCGAGTGCACAATGCGGAATGTTGCGTCTGCAATGAGCAGGGCGTTGGGATTGGCAAGCCCAATATCTTCTGCCGCAAGAATGCAGAGCCGGCGGGCGATGAACAGCGGATCTTCTCCGCCGGAGAGCATGCGTGCCATCCAATAAACGGCGGCATTGGGGTCGGAGCCGCGCACCGACTTGATGAATGCAGATATGATGTCGTAGTGCATCTCGCCGCCCTTGTCGTAAATGGCCATGTTCTCCTGCAGGCAGGAGGTGACGGTCTTGTTGTCTATGACTATGCTGCCGTCCTCCGAGGGTTGCGTGGTCCCAATTACTATCTCAAGGATGTTCAGTAACTTACGGGCATCGCCACCGCTCTGTCGGAGCAGTGCTGCGTCTTCTTTTACTACGATCTTCTGTCTCTTGAGCTCGGGGTCCTCGGTGAGTGCCCGCTGCAGAAGCTTCTTAAGGTCTGCTGCCTCAAGGCTTTTGAGCACGAATACCTGGCAGCGCGAAAGAAGGGGAGTAATAACCTCGAACGACGGGTTCTCGGTGGTGGCGCCTATCAGCACCACGGTGCCGGCTTCTACTGCGCCGAGCAGTGCGTCCTGCTGGGCTTTGTTGAATCGGTGAATCTCGTCTATGAAGAGGATGGGCGCAGCGGCAGCAGAGAAGAGGCTCTTGTTCTTGGCCTTGTCTATGACGTCCCGCACGTCCTTCACTCCTGAGCTCACCGCAGACAGGGTGTAGAACTCCCGGTCCAGAGTGTTGGCGATTATGCTGGCAAGAGTTGTCTTGCCAACGCCCGGAGGCCCCCAGAGTATGAAAGACGAGAGATTGCCGCTGTCTATCATGTTGCGCAGGATGCAGCCCGGGCCCACCAGATGGCTCTGGCCTACGTATTCCTGCAGGCCTCTGGGGCGCATCCTTTCCGGAAGCGGTATGCTGGGATAATTGACGGTGGCTTCCACTAAGACACTCTATTTAAGCTCTTTGATGTACGAGCGGCGTCTCTTTACGCACTCGTTCTCGAAATCTTTCCACTGGCCCTGGTTCTTCAGATTGTCTTCCAGCACCGCATTGGTCTCGGCCCACTTGACGCCCCACTTGTGGAATTTCTCAAAAAGGTCCGCAAAGAGCAGGGAATTGATGCCGGTGTTCTGGTAGTCGGGCCGCACTCCCACAAGAAGCATCTCGACTCCCTCTTCGTGTTTGAGGTACATAGATTTTACCAGGGGCCACCAGCCGAAGGGGAAGAGACGCCCACGGTTTTTCTGAAGGGCCCGCACGATAGAGGGCATGGTAATACCGAAGGCCACCAGCTCGTTCTTCTCGTTTTCTACCATAGACAAGTACCTGAGATCCAATATGCTAAGGTAGAAATCGAGGTATTTCTTGGCCATGTGGTCGGGCAGTACGGTGAAGTTGTAGAGGTCTTTGTAACACTCGTTGATGAGACGGAAAACCTTCTCGCCGTAGTTCTCCTCCCGCACAATCTTGCGGGTAAGAGGGCGCATGTGCACGTTGCAACGCTGCTGTACAATCTTGGAGATACGGGTGAGCCTGTCCGGAAGCTGCTCGGGAATATATACTTTATACTCTATCCAGTCGGTATCCTTGGCAAAGCCCATGCGCTCCATGTGCTCGTTGTAGTAGGGATGATTGTAAATCAGGGCCATGGTGCACAGCCTGTCGTAGCCTGCGACCAGCATACCTTCAGGGTCGAAGTCGGTGAATCCCAAGGGTCCCACGACCGAATCCATGCCATGTTTGCGGCCGAATTCGTAAACTTTTTCCATTAGCGCGTCGCATACCTCGGCGTCGTCTATGAAGTCGAACCAGCCGAAGCGGACCTCTTTGTGGTTCCACTGCTCGTTGGCCTTATGGTTGACTATTGCTGCAATGCGTCCTGCCGGCTTTCCGTCTTTGTAGGCAAGGTACAGCTCTGAGTCGCAGAATTCCTGGGCGGCGCCCTTTTTCTGGTCAAGAGTGTCCATCTGGTCGAACTCCAGCGGCGGCACGTAGTAAGGGTTGTCTTTATAGAGATTCTCGGGATAGTTGACGAACTCCCGAAGTTGTTTTCTGCTTAGAACTTTCTTTAATTCTACTGCCATGGCTTAAGAGTTAATAACTCGCTAATATAGTCTTTTTATTGGAAAATATCAAAGTATTGCCTACCTTCGTAAGGTGCAAAGGCTAGTTCATAAGGTGTTTTTGGCTTTAATGCTGTGCGCAGGCTGTTTTGCGGCATCGGCTCAGGAAGCCGGCATCTACAATTCCCCCAAGGGCATAGGCGCGCAATTCCGTTTTGCAGACAACGGCAGTACGTTTTACTCTTGTACGGCCTTTGTTGATATCTACGGCATTCCCACCAGCCGCTGTCTCTATCCTGGGTACCGCTTCAATTTCTCCCGGCAATATATATGGAAAAAGATAGAAAGCTCAGAAGTGCAGTTTTCTTTTTATGCCGGCCCCGGAGTGTCTGCCGGAGTGGTGAGAGATCACGACAAGGGTCGCTGGTTCGATATCACATCTCTTATAAGCGAGAATCCCGGAGCCATGCTGGCGGTGAGCGGAGACGTTGGATGCCGCTTCGACTTTGGACGTCGGGTATCGCTGGACCTGTCGTTTATGGCAGAGGCAGGCGTGCATGTGCGGCGAAACGAGAAAGAAAGACAATACACTGCAACCAGCCTCAGCGTTTACAACAACGGCTACCTGCAGGCCATATACCCGCAGCTCACCATATTGTTTAAGTTATGATAGGGAAGCGATTGATACTAATTGCATTGCTCTTATGCCTGCCAATGGTTTCCTTTGCCTGGAAGCCAAAGATAAGCTATGGGCTGGAGTGGGGCTATACGGGCACCTTCTTGAAGACCAGCCAGCACAATTTCATCTGTGCCGAGGGTTACCGTATCATAGACAATCCTAGCCGTTGGTGGTATTACAGCAACGGTGCTGTCCTGGCAAATGTTGGTGTAGATTTGGGTGGCAACTGGAACCTGGGCGTATATTCCGGTCTGCTCGGTGTATATTCCAGGCGCTGGATGGTGCCCTTAGAGCTTCGCGCCAAGTGGTTCCCCTCAGGTCTTAGCTCCGACGGATTATTCCTGCAGGGCGGTGCTGCGCTGGCTTTCCCGGCTTTTGCGCCCCGCGAGACGGGCATGAGGGGCCTTCTGGGTGTAGGATACAGGATTGCACTGTTCCGGCATTTGAGCGCAGACCTGATGCTCAGCTGGAACCTTACCCAGGAGCACGAGAATATCGTAGATCCGGACACAAAAAACCTGGTACCCCGCACCAAGATTACAAACAACACAACGGAATACCAGGGAATAAATATCTCGCTCGGGATTAATTTCTAAAGGGCCTTTACTTTTGCAATTATTTCTTCTGCCGGAAGGTCGGGACTCAATACCAGATCTGGCTCCTTGAGTACATAACCCTTTGAGAATGAGGCTAATGTGCCGCCGCCCGTGCAGTTTAGCATGATGCAGTCATCTTTGTGTACTGTACCGTTGCGGAGAGCCTGAGCAAGGGCGGATACAGCAACGCAGGCAGCAGGGAGGAGGTCGTAGCCCTCTGTATTCCTGAACTGCAGCAGCCAGTACATAATATCATCGTTGTTGGCCAGGAATACGTCGCCACGGCTCTTCACCAGCACGTCGTAAAGGCCGCCGGCAATGCTGTATGGCGGTTTGCGGTTAGAAAGAACCTTGGCAAGAATAACCTCTGCCTGGCGGCGTCCAAGTTCCGGAGCTATGTCTGCAAGTTGGCGCGAGCAGGCCTTCCAGGAGTCGTAGAGAAGGGTGAAAGGGGAGTTCTGCGCCACATAAACCCTCATATTGTTGGGGCCGAAGCGGCCATCGGCTGCCAACCTTTCTGCATTCTCCCATGCGGCAATAGCGCCTGTCCCGGAGCCAACTGCCTGGAAATAAGCGTCTGGAATACGCCCGGTCTTTTCTGCAAAACTCAGAATTGTAGTGCCCATTCCGTCACGCCGGGCAATATTCTTTGCTCCGCCCTCAAGAAAGAACGCAGGGTCTTGCGCAAGTTTCTCACCCAGAGTAATGGCGTCGTAATAATCGCAGCCATGGGGCACGGCCACCACCTTGACGCACTTGCCCAGCTTCTTATGGAACCAGAGGTCGTGGATATTGTCTTCCGGAATGCAGATAACTACAGGAATATCGTTGTCTGAACACACCTGTGCGAAGGCTCTGGCAGTGTTGCCGGCAGACTGCACTATAAGTGTACGTTTCTCTTTTTTATCTATGCGGGCACAAACCGAGTATGCCTCGGTTTCCTTGAACGAGCAGGTTTGCATCTTTGCCCCTATCTTGGGGTTATAGCCGGAGAAAGTGATATATAAGTTGCTCAGCCCCAAGAACTTGGCTAGTCCCTTGGATTTGTAGGTCACAGGGGCGCAAGAGTTCTTGAGAGTCCTCTTGACGGGCATCCAGTTTGCGTAGCGATAGATGCCTTTGAGGTCTTTGCGCGGATTGAACTGCGACGATGCATACACGGCGCGAACCAGGGACGGGTCGCCGCCCTCGGGATCGTTCAGCGTCCAGCCGGCATCGTCGAAGACTCGTCCGGTTTTTACATTCTCCAGGCGGTATTCCGTAGGCTTGAATTTAAGAATCTGCATATCAAAGCTTTATGAAGAGCCAAACATAATATGCTAAGAAGGCCAGCAGGAATATAGCACCTTCGTAGCGGTCTATTTTATCTTTCTTGAAGCTAAAGGAGCTGAGGGCAACCAGCACTATGCTGAGCAGAAGGACAGCGATATCTACCAAGTCTATACCGCTGAAAGAAATGGGGTGGATAGTAGCCGATGTGCCAAGTATGAGCAATATATTGAATATGTTGGACCCCAATATGTTGCCAAGGGCAAGCTGGCCTTTCTTGCGGGCGGCGGCAACTACGCATGCTGCAAGCTCCGGCAGGGACGTGCCCCCGGCGAGCAGGGTTATTGCAATAAACTTGTCGCTGACTCCAATGGCGTGGGCTATGCTTACGGCAGAATCTACGAACCAATTGCCGCCCAGTACCATGCCTGCCAGGCCGGCAAGCGTAAGCACAACAGCCTTGAACAGGCTGATTTCTTTTTGGGGCGCCTGTTCTTCCTCGGCCGGTTTTTCGTCATTCTTGAAGCAGGAGTAGATGTAAACAACGAAGGCGGCAAGGAAAGCAATGCCCTCAATCCTTGACAATCCATCTGAAGCTCCGAGTCCGAAAAAGGTCTTGCTCATTCCGCAAACCGCCATGAGGATGGTTACCAGTAGCGTTACCGGTATGTCTCTGCGCCTGTTGCCACTGGTGACGCCTATAGGCATTATGAGCGCTGTAACACCAAGAATCAGAAGGGTATTGAAGATATTGGAGCCGATTACATTGCCCACAGATATGTCTGAGTTGCCTTGTAAGGCCCCCGTAACGCTAACCACCAGTTCCGGACACGATGTGCCGAATCCAACAATCGTAAGTCCGATTACGAACTCGCTGATTTTCAGCTTCCTGGCTATAGAGGATGCACCATCCACGAGCCAGTCTGCACCAAAAATGATGAGAGACAGACCGAGTATCAAAAAAAGAATGTCCGTCAGCATAATTCCAGTTTGCAAATGTTTTCTACGTGCTGGGTGTGTGGGAACATGTCTACCGGCTGCACCGCAGTTATCTTGTATTTGCCGGACAGCATCTCAATATCTCTTGCCTGGGATGCCGGATTACAGCTCACATAAACTATGCGCTGAGGGGCTGCCCTGAGTATGGTTGCTATTACATCGGGGTGCATTCCTGCGCGGGGAGGATCTACTATCATCACGTCCGCTTGCCCGTGGGCGGCTATGAAGTCATCTGTAAGTATATCCTTCATGTCCCCGGCATAGAAGCTGCAATTGCTGATTCCATTGTATGCAGCATTGGCGCGTGCATCTTCAATAGCCTCCGGAACGTATTCTATACCAATGACTTTAGCTGCCTGAGAGCTCACAAACTGGGCAATGGTTCCGGTGCCTGTGTAGAGGTCATATACGGTTTCCTTGCCTGTAAGTCCGGCAAATTCCCGCGCCTTTCGATAGAGCTGAAGCGCCTGCAGAGCATTGGTCTGATAGAACGACTTAGGACCTATCTTGAACCGCAAGTTCTCCATCTGCTCGTAAATGGCGTCTGCCCCGTAATATAAGATGCACTCCTGGTCGGAGATGCTGTCGTTGAGCTTTGTGTTCACAACGTAGTAGAGCGAGCTGATAGAAGGGAAGCGAGCTACTATGGCGTCCAGCAGCGGCTTGATTGCAGGGGAGTCCTCGCCAAAACACACTATAAGCATAAGCTGGCCGTCTTCCGTTGTGCGCACAAACATATTGCGCAGAAAGCCGTAATTGTTGCGTATGTTATAGAAAGTCAGCGAGTTACGTAGTGTATAGTCTTTTATGAAAAGGCGTATCTCATTGCTCGGCTCGGGCTGTAGCCAGCAGCGCTTGATATCCAGCACCTTATCGAAGAACTTGCCAACGTGGAAGCCAAGTCCGCCTTTGTCTTTATCGTCCAGAAGTTCCGGATTCTCGCCAGAGAGTATCCAACGCCTGTCTGATGCGCTGAATTCCAGCTTGTTACGATAGAAGACTGTCTTCTCGGAGCCTATAATCGGCTCAAATTCAGGCACTTGCAGGTGCCCGATGCGGGTAAGTTGATCGTACACCTGCTGTTGTTTGGCCTGAAGCTGCATTTCGTAGGGGAGAGGCTGCCATCTGCAGCCGCCACATACTCCAAAGTGCTCGCAAAAAGGTTCCAAGCGATGCTCAGACGGTTTTTTGAGTTTAACTATGCGGCCCTCCAGGAAGTTTTTCTTTTTCTTCGTGACCTGTACGTCAACTACGTCGCCAGGCACGGCAAAAGATACAAACAGAATTCGCCCCGGACTGTCGGGCTCATCTTCCGGAAGAATAACGTGGGCAATAGCTTTGCCCTCAGCAGCAACATTTTCTATGACGACATCCTCGAGAAGTATGTCCGGTTTTCGATTCCTGCTCATATATATAGGTATTATTGCAGGGAAGTGCAAAAATACGGTTTACTTAACATAATATAAATTGTGTAACAAAGGGGCATATTTGGCGCGTCAGCGGTTCGCGACGGGGTTCCCGTAGATATGCAAGAAAATGTCGCGCAATTCTTTACGGTCCAGACGCCATTCAAGTTTTGAAAGCTTGTGCTCAATATATGCCTCGAATTTCTCTAAATCGTCAGGAAGATATTTGTCACCAAGGAATTCATTGCTGCCGTTCATCAGGTCGTAGGCCATGTAATTGGTCTTCCAGAGTTTGTAGCCTTCGTGGATTCTGCGGTCCAGAATACCCCGCAGGACCTGATAACGGTCGTTACCGGTATGTGCGGCAGCTTCTGCTATTTCTGCTGCGCTAAGCGGCTCGCCAACAGATAGATGAATATGCCCTTTATGTTGCCTTATTCCAGTAAGGATGCTGTGCAGGTCTTCATTTTTCTTCTTTACGTACGGAGCTTCACGGCTTAGAAGCAATTCGCGTGCTTTGCGGCTGTCGCAGGGCTCGTATTCGTAAGAAATGCTCATGGGCACTATGTTCAGTTCTTTGAAATTCTCCTCAAAACTGCCCTCGCCGCTCATGTCGAACATCTTGAGCAAGCCTTGCTCAGTCTTGTCTATTCCGTTTTTCGAACGTCCTTCCTTCTGGGCGATCCAAATCGATGACTTTCCGGAAGTTATAGAAAGACGTATATATTTAGACAGGGTTTGCGAGTTCAGATACATTTGCCTTGCGCTTATTCCGCGAATGACTTTAATCATGCGGTTAGACTTCATAAGGTCTTCTATCAACTTGCTGGACAGCAAGTTACTGCCAACGCAGAGCTCCGCCATGGGGTATCCGGACGCATTCATCGCATACAAGATAAGTGCCGGATCGAGTACAATATCGCGATGGTTGGATACTGCCAGGAATTTCCCCCCGATTTTGCTCAGGTTAGACATCCCCGAAAAGGTAAAACCCTCCGAGGAGCGCGCCAGAACCGCACTGATGACTCCTATCATCACAACAGTCTGGAATTCATCTATGCTTCTCACACCGCATAGCGTCTCTGCCAGAGCATTGATGTTCTGCTTGGGAAACAGATATTTAGAAATAACCGGAAGCGCGGGATGCTTTGATACCCGGTTCAGCGCTTCTACCGCTTCTTCGTCACTATAAGGACGAATATCTTCAAATTCTGACAAGTCAACCATAATACTATATAGTATAACAACGCAAATATAACTATTTATCTGCGGAATAACAACGATGAATCGCCGTAGCTGAGGAATCTGAAATCGTGAGAGAGAGCATATCTGTATATCCTGCGCCAATCTCCCCCTACGAAGGCGCTGATGAGCAGCAAAAGCGTGCTCTGAGGCTGATGAAAGTTGGTTACAAGCAGATCTACCAGCCGGAAGCGGAAGCCGGGTACTATAATGATGCGGGTTCCCAACTTGAGGTAATCGCTTCCAGTTCTATCCAGGTAATCTACAAGTGCCTTAAGCGCCTCGGCAGTGCTGTATTGATAATCCCTGGTATAAGGGTCCCACTGACCTATATCGGCAGGGCTTCCGTTCTCTATGCACGAGACTCCGGCGTAATATAATGATTCCAAAGTCCTTACAGAAGTCGTACCTACTGCGATGAGAGGCCGTGAGTTGTTTGCCAATTGTTCCAGAAGCGCCCTGCTTACCACGAAAGGCTCGCGGTGCATAGGATGCTCCGAGACAGAAGAACTTTTGACCGGCAAAAATGTGCCTGCTCCTACGTGTAGACATACCTTTTCTATATCTATACTGCGCGAGGCAATATCTTTGAGAGTTGTTTCTGTGAAGTGGAGACCAGCAGTAGGAGCGGCCACGGATCCCCTTACCCGGGCATAAGTGGTTTGATAGCGTTCCAGGTCGATCGCTTCTGTATCTCTGTTAAGGTACGGAGGGATAGGCACCCTGCCACACAGGTCCAGAACTGCAGAGAAAGGTTCTCCTCCCTCCCAGTAGAATTCCACAAGTCCTGTCTGGCCTTCGCGCTCCAGCAATCTGGCCCTCAAATTAATTGCCCGCAGGCGAGGGTCGTTGCTGTCGTAGGTCAGTATGTCGTCTTTCCAGCGTTTGGCATTTCCTATCACGCACTCCCAGGAGCACTTGTCGCATGCTGCAAAAGCTTCTGTGTATTCTGCCGGAGAGCTTGGCTGCAGGCAGAATATCTCTATATGCGCTCCGCTGCTGCGGCGGAAAAACAGTCTTGCAGGCACTACTTTAGTGTCGTTAAACACCATTAGAGAGCCCTCTGGCAAGTATTTTGGCAGAGAATGGAACACATCTTCACGGCATGATTCCTCTTTGTAGATGAGTAATTTGGACTCATCCCTACAACTTAGCGGGTATTTTGCAATTCTCGCATCGGGTAAGTCGTAATTAAAGTCTTCTATCTTGAGTTTTGGTATCATCGGACATATATTTTTTTGATACGGCAAATTTAATCAATTTATAATTTACAAATTGAACAAGAATATCACGTTGCCACCACTCACATTTGTAACCTCCGATTGAGTAAATCAATACGCCCCGCCAGAGTGCACCGTATAGGGTATAAATAAAATCAATAACGTATTTATCGTTTCATTAATATATTATAAATCAGTAAGTTATGCTATTTAATTTATTTAATGGATAAACAAAATTCCCGTTTTGTCTCAAATCTGGCCTTCGAGGCTTGGTTTACAAGCTTTTATAAAACTATCTAACTACCAATAAATCATTTAATTATTATGTTTTTACTAAATAATTAATCAATGTATTTTTTCGCTCAATTTTTGAGCCCTCGTCATAGTAGCCACTTCTCCCCTATTTTGCACTCTCGTTTTTATTATTTACTTTTGTAAATCGAAAATTAAAAATTATGAACAAGCGGATTTTGAAATTTTTGGACGCAGAAAACCTCTCCCAGTCCCAGTTTGCGGATTGTCTGGGCGTTGCACGCGCAAGTATCTCACACATAGTCGCAGGACGCAATAAACCAAGCTTCGACTTTATCGAGAGAATGGCCAAACGCTACCCTAATCTGAGTCTTGAATGGCTTATTACGGGCAAAGGACGCATGTATCTGAACGATAACGACGGATTTTTGAATTCTCAGGACGATATGATCCTGTCCCAGGAGCCCGAACAAGAGCTCTTCCCTGCTGATAATCAGGTAGATATATCCCAGCTAAACCCCTCTGTAAGAAGAAAGGGCAAAATATCCCGCATTATTGTATTTTTCCGCGACGGTACTTTCGAGGAAATAGTATAATTGTTATCTTTCCTCTATAAATCAGGTTTTCCATATTATCTGAAGTGAGCAGGAGCGGA
>CAMKAJ010000018.1 GCA_946410455.1 uncultured Bacteroidales bacterium | reverse complement strand
GACCCTGGAGGGCCTTCTGGTGAAAAAATCGAAAATTATACTGTCAAACTACCGGACCATTGAAACGTCTTCAAGGGCCTTAAATCCAGCGGGGTGGAATAAAAAAATGGAAATATTTTCGGAGAGGACTTGGAGGTGTCGGAAAAATGCTTACCTTTGCAGAAGTGATTTGGAATCACGATTGTTAACAAATAACAGGCATCCAGCCTCTAAATGGGTGCCTGTTTTATATTTCAAAAGCCCTTAACCGAGGGGAGGTACTGAATGAAAGCCTCGATTGCTCTCTCACTCGTTAACAATTAAAATCCATATCACTTATGAGAGCACATACGATGCTGATTCAAATCTCCATTGGAGTGGAGGTAGTGAGATTTGTCCGGGTAAGGGCGTACACACGTCACCGTAACGGAAAACTTGAGAAGGTTCGGAGCCACTATCGCAGTTATTAGAGGTATCTGAAATAGTTTAGCACTGAATCGTGCCGCAAGGCACTCTGCTCTATCCCCTCGGTTTTTTCCCCCAAGTGCAAGGGTCATTTGGGTCCGGAATCCAGAACCTCAACGCCCACAGGGTTTTGGACGTGATCCAATTTCCCTGCTGAAATCGAGGCTGATGCTCGAAGCGGATTCGACGCAAACAAAGCCAAGTCCACCGTCAACGTTGCTCGGAAAAGTCACCGGCTCGAACAGGATCTGGGACGTGGTTCCGGCAGACAGAGTTCCGTTTGTTATTGCATTTGTATATGCCTGATAAAACAGGTACTCATCTCTGTTGAACGTAAGTAAGCGGAAGGTCACACTGGAGGTGAAGGACATGTCGTAATCCGGATGAGGTAGCGGGATATAGAAACTATTTGATTTCAGGTACACAAGAGCTTTATATTCCGAATCCTTGAAACCGTCGTCGGTGAAGATGCAATACTTGTTAGTGACAAGAGGAAGGTTCAGGGCGGTCTCGTTCAAGGCGGACTGCTCTCGTGAAGAATGGAACCCGCCTCTCAAATTAAGGTCATCATCAAAATACATCGGCAGATTGTACATAGTGGTGATCATCCTGAGTGTGTCTGGAGCACTATTGTGATGAGACACTTCCTCTATATGATAGTCAAGCAGCAGACGCATCCAATTGTCTTCTCCTTGAACGTCCTTCAGCTTGAGCGTACACTCCAGAGCATCTGAACCATCAAAATATGGGTTCTGCTTCACTGTGACGGTATCTACTGCTAGAAGTTCCACTGCACCAGGCACAGTTACCTGCGCACTTGCTTGAAGTTCCCCCCTTGTAGCCACTATCCTTATTTCGTCCCCTTCGCCCAATTCGGCATTGAAATAATAGCCGGCCTGGAAGCCATACTTGAACATTTGATGGTAATCATTTGCCGGACGGGCCGGAAAAGTCTCATAAGTGTAAGTGTGGGCCTGACAAGAAAGGCTCCCGTTGATGTATACATCCACTTCCGCATCATCTACATACTCGCAAGAAGTCTCACGTAGTTTGCTCATATAGACTTCAACGCGGTGCCAGGATTCGTCCGTACGCAGCCTTGCGTTGAGGACAAGAAGACTCTCCGGCTCCCCGGAACGAAGATCAAGGCGCGACGTACAGCCCGCTGCCAGAAGCAATGCACAGAACAGATAAATCTTTTTCATCTTAATTATCAAAACGTAAGGGAATAACTGAAAGCGGGGATTATCGGAAGGATTGTTACTTTTGTGAGAAAGACCACATCCTTGTCTATAGTCAGCTTTTCGTCGGGATTAACATATGAATCGTAATTATAAAACATCAGATTGGGGTTCATGGCGTTGTAAGCATTGTACAGGCTGAGGTTCCAGACGGATTCTCCTCCCCGCTTCGTAGGGCGCCTGAGATTCACTCCGATGTTTAGCCTGTGGGTGGAAGGCAGGTTGTAATTGTTCCTGGCTGTATTGTAACTGACATGTCCGCCCCATCCTTCCTCCGGTACCATTATTTTCGTATGGCGCATGGGTACCGTCATCCAGCTTCCGGAATAGAACACCCAAGAAACAGCCAGGTCCACCCTTTCGGAAAACTTATGGTTGACCACCACATTGACGCTATGACGTCGGTCGTACTTATATGGATATGGCCGACCGAGGTTGATTGATCCATCCGGGAAAACACGCTCGCTTTTAGCAAGGGTATAGGAAACCCACCCCGTCGTGGCACCGGAAGTCTTCCGTACGAAGAATTCAAGGCCCTTGGCAAGACCGTCTCCCGGCTCAACTTGATTCTCCCATCCAGCGGTATTAGCGAGGAACATCACACCCTCCTTGAATTCCAATAGGTTATGCATCGGCTTATAATAAGCTTCCACGGAAAACTCCCATCCTTTGAGGCCATCGTAATAAGCCCCAAGAGTAAACTGATCGGATGTGACCGGCGCAATGTCGGCAGTGACCGGCACCCAGATATCAATAGGCAGCGGTATTATGGTAGAAGATAGCAGATGGACATACTGTGACATTCGGGAATATCCTCCCTTAAGTGAAATACCGGCTCCGGCATCGAATTTGACCGCGGCCCGCGGTTCCAATGACCAATAATACCTGCCTTGGGTATTGAACATGGTGAAACGCAGCCCGGGATTAAAGCTAAGGCGGGAACCTATCTGCATATTATCTTCTATATATAGGGACGCTTCGTTTCCGTTGTACGTGTTTTTATCCTCTCCGCTTTCCTCATATGTATCATCGTGGACCGCGGCAACAGTGGCCGTATACGCCTCAGGGCGGAAGTGGTGATACATATATTCAGCACCGAACTTGACCAGATGTTGTGCAGACGGAATCCAGTCGAAGTCGGACCTTGCTCCTATATCCGTAATGCCGGAATTATAATCGATGCTCCAGGAATTGGACAGATCGGAGCCGTTCAGAAATACAAGATGGTTGTTCCCCAATCCGGCTTTCATATTGTAGTTGTTGTAGAAGACCGTGGAGTTGGAGAAAAGCTTGCCCCCGATAACGTGGTTCCAGCGGAGCGAACCTACGGTGTTGCCCCAGCCAAGAGAGAGATCTGTCTCTTCTTTGATCAGTTCATTGCCGTCCAGCCTGCTCTCTGTCCATTCCGTGTTACGCCTGTAGGCGCCATTGTCCCTTCCGTGATAGACCCCTAGGTAAAACCTGTCGACATCCGACAGTCTCCAGCAGAGCTTGCCGTTGAGGTCATAGTAATAATAATTGACGTACGTATCCTTTAGGAACAATCGAAGGAAGGGCTCGGCAATGATGCTGTGAATGCCTCTGGCGCTGACGCTGTAGCTCAGGCGGTCCTTGATTATCGGACCCTCCAGATGGAACTTGTCGTTGAGTACGCCCACGGAGAAAGAGCCGTGCGTCTGCTTCATGTTGCCGTCGTTGGTGCGTATGTCGAGTATGCTGGAGACCCGGCCTCCGTAGCGTGCGGGGAAGGCCCCTTTGTAGAGAGAGACATCCTTTACCGCTTCGGGCTGGAAAATGGAGAACAAGCCGAGCATATGGTCCATATTGTAAACCGGTACGCCGTCGAGCAGCACCAGATTCTGCTCCGGGCCGCCGCCACGTACATGCAAGCCTGAGAAACCTTCAACGCCGCCCTGCACGCCCGGCAGGAGCTGCAGCGCCTTCACCAGGTCGGCCTCGCCGAGGAGCGACGGAGTATTCTTGAGCTGCAGTACCGGTACTTCAATGGCCCCGGGAAGCACCGACTGCAGGCCTGCGTCTTTTCTGGAGACGATACGGGCGGGGTCGAGCCGGGCATTGAATTCCAGCGCGATGTTGATGGTAGTGTCGCGCCTGATATAAACGGAAGCCTCATAATCTGCATATCCAAGTTGGGCGGCACGAATGTCGTAAAGGCCGGCCGGCAGGGTAATGGTGTAGAAGCCGTATTCGTTGGTGACTGCCCCTGTACTTAAGCCTCGGCCGCCCTCAGCCAGTACGCCTGCGCCTATTAGGATTTCAGATGATGACGAGTCGGTGACGTATCCGCTCAAGGTCACAGTTCCCCCGTAACGCACGGGCTTCCGTGAAGGCTTGAGGATGACGTTGGAACCCCGCACCTGCCAGTCGATTCCCGTTCCGGTGAAGGTCTGTTTAAGAGACGCTTCGAGGGTGGCTGCCGGCTTGGGCTTCAGCTTTTCCAACTTGTGACTAAGAGATGAGTCATATATGAAATGGATGCCGAACCTGTTTTCAATTGCATCCAGAATCCGGTCCTGCGCAAGTAACAATGACGAAAAGCACAGGGCAGCCAATAGCAGAAACACTCTTTTCATTGTATCGTTATCTTTACGTTAATGGTTTCTTCTATGATGCTTACTGCTTCAGACACCGATTCGGCGCGGAAGCTTCCGGTAAGATTACGGTCCGTCTCATCGCAGCTGAGAGTGCACCCAAAACATTCTGAAAGGTCTTGAAGGACAGCGGCCAGCGGAGTCCCATTATATGAAAACAGGTGGTTGGCCCATGCGGCAGGATTGCTGCTGCCGGACTTGGAAATGTGCGGACTGGATGCACCGGCGGCAAGTGATGCGTGCATACCCGCTCCGAGAATTACACCACTTTCCGGATATGCAGAAGCGGCCAGCGATACGGATCCACTTACTACATCTACGCAAGTGCTGTCTGTACTATGCAGCACCTGGAAACAGGTTCCGAGCACTGAAACGACGGCGTCGGATGTCAGGATTCTGAAGGGCAACTTGGCATTGCATTCGACTTCAAAAAATACCTTACCCTTCATGTGCACGTCCCTGTCATTGTGGGCGAAGTGCTTTTTGTGAAACGAGAGGGTGGATCCTGGGGCGAGGATGCAGAGGGAGCCGTCGGGCAAAACGACTGTTTGCGACGTCGCCGAAGATGGAATATCCGTCCATTCAGTATTGCCGTGTGTGAATAAAAAAACGCCGGTTACGATGGCTGCAAGTGCGAAGGCTACGGCATACATCGAAGGCCACATGCTACGTCTTCCGGTACTGATGTGCCGCCAGGCGCGCCTCATGTCAAGGGCGCCTGGCCTGAAGTAGCGGGCTACGAATTCAAGAATATCGTCCTTCATAAAGGTCTCTTTTTACCATATAGACGAAAAGTCCGGCAAAAAGTACCATCGGAAGGATTTCGGAGGCGTTGGAACGAAGGGTTTTGAGCGCACGGGCTATCTGGTTGCGGACTGTATTTACTGAAAGGCCGGTTCGCTCTGAAATCTCTTCATATTTAAGGCCTTCTCCTTTGCTCATAAGAAGCAGTTCCCTGCGTCTTTTCGGCAGCCTGTCTATCGCATCCCAGAGCCGGACTTCCAGTTCAGACCGCTCGGTTATCTGTTCATCTGACAGGGCTTCAGGAACATCTGCCTGCATCGGGCTCACTCGATCAGCCTTGCGAAGAATGTCTATGCAGCGGTTACGCGTCATCGTATATAGGTATGATTTCTCGCTTCCTGCAGACGGCACTGCCTCCCAAAACTTGATGAAGACCTCTTGGACTACATCTTCAGCTGCGTCGATATTCTCCAGATAATGCAGGGCATACATGCAAAGCGGTTTATAGTGCTGGCGGAAGAGAATCTCTATGTTTTTATTAGTGTTCATAAATGAGGCTTCCTGCTGTCAGTTCTTGGCAAATAGGTCATCGGCCGTAACGACGGCGTTCACAACTGCGGAATACTTGTTCCTGACAATACCATACGTTGTTACGAGTATTGTCTGTATTGGTTTACGTGTTTTCGTGACAGCACGGAATGAATTCCTTCTTCGTGCGAAATCCTTCTCGTCCTTCTCTGAGAGAGGATAGTCATCCTCGTAAAAACGCATCTCGCAGAGAGTGACTCCAAGGCTGCCCTTGTCGATGACTAGATCAACCTGCGCACCCTCTATTCCATTTTGTGGATCCTTTTTGCATTGCCAGGAGCAGACGTGTGTAGGAATTCCGCTGATACCAAGCTTCTTTTTGATTTGTTCCGCGTGGAGAAGGCAGAGTCTTTCGAAAGCGTGGCCTGCCCAATTATCAAAAAGTTTGGATGGAATCTGCGAGAAATCGTCGCAGTAGCGGATGCCATCCTTCAGGAATTTGAAGTAGAATAGCGTAAAGTTATCAATCAACTGGTACATGGAATCCTTTTTGGCTTTCCCGAAAGCCGTGTAACGGCGTATGAATCCTGCTTTCTCCAAATCTTCAAGGATGGTGGACAAGGTCCCTCCGTCTCCCAGTCCACTTTCCTTGATAATCTCCTCCCGCAGCATGCCACAGCCTTTGCCGGATAACGCGTTGATTACCTTCACATAGGGCAACGGTTGTTCAAATGCGACCCTGTAGAGCATCTCAAATTCATTGTCCAGGGTGGGAGAATCCCCGAAAAACATGCGGTTCACGCCGCTTGCCACCGTATCCATCGGGAGGAATTCATCCCAATAGTATGGAATGCCGCCCAAGATCATATAGGCTTCCATGATGTTCTTTCGGGACATGGCGAGATGCTTGCTTTCGGCGAACTCCTCGCACTCACGAAGATTGAATGGTTTTATATTCAGGATGTCCGATTGCCTGCGGTAGAGCCCTCCCTTATCTGCAAGGAATTTCTTAAAAATCCAGGATGTGGAAGATGCACAGACGATCAGCAGAATGTCGTGGCGTTTGGAGGCCCATCCGTTCCAAAACGAAGAGAGCATAGGAAGAAAGTCCGATTCCGGCGTTTCCATCCAGGACAGTTCATCCAGGAAGAGAACCTTTTTGATCGGATGTTCAGCTGATATGTCTTCCGCACCGACCAGGTCCTTAAGCAACTCGAAAGCCTCTCGCCAGTCGGCCGGTTGCGGGCAAGGGCTAAGTCCGTGCCGAACGAGGGAGTCCCGGAATGCGCGGAGTTCCTGCTCAAGCATCTCACTAGCCGTTTTGGTGTTCTTTTCCGGCGATATATATTCTCCGGTATGCTCAAAAAACATCCTGCCGCGGAAAGTTTCGTTTATTAGGAATGTTTTTCCAACTCTCCGTCTTCCATATATTATTACAAGGCGGGAATAATCAGATTCGTAGGCGTGCTGTAGACGTTCCTGTTCGGTTCTTCTTCCAAAAATCATGGTCGTTTGTCTTTTGCGACAAAGATAATCAATTATTGCGAGTTTCCAGCGGAAACTGGAATTAATTTTGAGATTCCGCTGGGGATGATAAAATACATAACAATCAGATTAAAAACATCTTACCAACTGAATCATAACAATGCCAGCGGAATCTGTTAAGTATTGATAGATTCCGCCGTGGTGGGATAATGTGGCTTCTGAGTTACTATTTACATTGTTGCTCCATTGTTTTACCCAAATTGAGAAATCAAATCAGGCGTTTCTGATTTATCAGGACTATAACGGAATCACGCAAGTTAATGTGAGATTTGAGGGAGAGGATGTCTGGCTCCCTGTGGAGTTGATTATGGAGCTGTTTGTTTTTTTGTCATGTACTTAGTGATAGCATATAAAAAACAGTAATTGTTATCTTTGCGCAAAGAAACACCATTTAGATTATTCTATGAACGGAAGAATTTTTCTTTTATCTCTTGTTATTTTGATGGCTACTGGCTTAGGGCTCAGGGCCCAGCAGTGGCAGGAAACGAGTTTAAAGGATATTCAGCCGGAGGGCTGGCTGAAGCAGCAGTTGCTTAACCAGAAGGAGGGCCTTACGGGGCATCCGGAAGCGCTTTCCTATCCTTATAATACCTGTCTCTGGGCAGGGGAGATCCCCCGGATGGGTACTCACGGGCAGGATTGGTGGCGTTATGAGCAGACGGCCTACTATACCGATGGCCTTCTTCGCCTCGGGTATCTGATTGACGACAAAGATTTCATCGGCAAGGGAGAGGCGGGCATTTCCTATACGCTGGCCCATCCATGGGAGAACGGGCGACTGGGTTCCAAGGTAATCAGCAACACCTGGCCTTTTGCAGTATTCTTCCGGGCAATGAAAGCCGCATATGACATTTCTCCAGATCCGGCAATATTGGAGGCGCTCACAAACCATTATAATTCGATTCCCATTAAACAGCTGGCCCGCAAACGCGACATTATTTCCATTGAAGGGATGTTGTGGACCGCCGCACAGACCGGAGACAAGGCGCTTGTGGAAAGGGCGGATTCTGTATTCCGTTTCAGAAAAGAGCTTTTGGAAGGGGTTGATATCAAACGCGATGACCGGGTGACTCCTGAATTCCTGATGGGAGAAAAGCCTTATAATATGCATGGCGTAACTATGAGTGAGTTTCTAAAACTCCCCATCATGCTTTATGCCGCAACAGGTAATCCCTGGTATAAACTTCTGGCTGTAAGCTCATTAGATAGGCTTTATAAGGAAGACGGACTGCCTGACGGGCTCTTTACCAGCGCCGAGTGGCTGCAGGGCCGCAGGATCCGCCACAGCCACGAGACCTGTAACGCCATAGACATGAGCTGGACTCTGGGATATTATCTGGAGATTCTGAAGGAGACTCGATATGCCGATATGCTGGAGAAGATTGTCTTCAACGCCGGTGCAGGAAGCGTTACCAACGATTTCAAGGCGCTGCAGTACTATTCTTCCGTGAATCAGTTCCTTGCAACGGGAACATCCAATCATAACAAAGACAATTACTGTTCTACCTGGATGGCTTACCGCCCTACGCATCAGACCGAGTGCTGCGCAGGCAATATCCACAGGCTTTATCCCAACTACGCCGCAAGAATGTGGCTGCGCGGGGAAGGAGAAGCTGTGGCCGTCCTGTACGGGCCGTCGGAGTTCCGCTTCAGCGAAGAACTTTGCTTTGTCGAGGAGACGGAGTATCCTTACGGAGAAACAATTGTCATCCGCATAAAGGCAGCCAGGGGCAAGCATTTTGCAAAGCTTACGCTGCGCATCCCCGGATGGTGCGATAACGCAAGCCTGAAGGTGAATGGCAAGGCATGGAAAGAGGCAAGCGCCGGAACGTTTGTCACTATAGACCGTAAGTGGAAGGATGGTGACCGCGTGGAATTAAGCGTTCCGATGAGCGTGGAGCGCAAGGTCGCTTTCGGCGGCGGCATCTACTTCCAGCGCGGTCCGCTGGTTTACAGCTATGCCATCCCAGCTAAGTTTACAAAGGATACGATCCGTTATGCCAATATGAACGGCAAGTATCCAGCCGATGATGAGGCCTTCCCCTGCTGGGATATCCAGCCGTCAGGCCCGTGGAACTTTGCCCTCAAGGCCGATGTGGAACCTATTGTCGTGGCCAAGACCCCCGATCAGGTCGGGGGTGACGCCGTCATGCCCGGCACCGACCGGGCATCTGCCTTGCGCGTGACGGTCTATCCAATAGAATGGACCTTCGACAAAGGGCCGAATGGCGAGCTCCTCACCCCAAATCTTCCTCTTGCCCCGGAAGCCATCGGGCCGGAGCGCCAAATAGACCTTGTTCCCTACGGCAGCACCACCATCCGTCTTACCGTCTTCCCTACAGTTAGATAACCAAGTACGTAGACAAGGCCAAATTGGGAATAATAGAAGGTGTTTAGCCCACTATCCCAAGAGATCTCGGAGGGTGACGAAGCTGCTGACGGTGTCCGTCCAGACGTTTTCCTTGACCGGTTTGACGGTGATGAGGGTGACAAGGTATTCTTCTATAGTGCCGATAGGTATGCCATATATTTATGAACTAAGTCAGAGGAAGATAAACTTCCTGATTCATACTGTTCGTAATCCAAGTCGGAAATCCGTTCCCGAACTTCATTGCCATCGTATGCGGCCGTTAGATAATGGCCCCTTTCTCCTTGTTCAATGCGTATATCCCGGAAATGCGCCAGGAATTCATCGGCCTTCACATAATTGATGGCATATTCCACTTTCCTGGTTCTGCCGGGATATGCTGACAGGATGCCCTTTTTTACAAGGTCGTCGATATCTCTTAAAGCGGTATCAAGGGAGACGGCTCCCAGCCGGGACCAGTTCTGTGCGGTGAGTTTGGCCTCCTTTCCATCCAGATAGATGTTCAGCACCTTCCGCTGCCTTTGGGATAGTTCCACCCCTGAGAACTCGCGCCAAAACACTGATTTGTTCAGAATTCCGCTCAGCGATTCCAATGAGCTGTCCACTGCCCTGCCAAGGCAGGCGACATACCATTCCAGCCAGGGGGTTATATCCCCGTCATAGGAGAACCGCTGCGTTTTCTCAAGAATGGTATAATAGTCTTCCTTTTCCTTCTCGATTTCCCGGGACATACTGAAGAAACGTCCGTGCCCTCTGCCGATGGCCGCCAAGGCCATATCTGCAATAGCCCGCCCGATACGCCCATTGCCATCATCAAATGGATGTATGCTCACGAAGATAAGATGGGCTATGGCAGACCTGATGATGTGGGAGATTCCGGTCTCGTTGTTGAACCAGTACATGAATTCTTCCATATAGTCATTCACGTCGGAGGCGGGCGGCGCCATGTAATGGACTTTTTCACGCCCCATGGAACCGGAGATTACCTGAACATCTCCTTCCCGGTAGCTTCCTACGGTAATCGGATAAGATCCGCTCTTTCCAGTGGGGAACAGTGCACTGTGCCACCCAAAGATGCGTTCCCTGTCCAGTGGGATGCTGCAGCCCCGCGTTGCGTCCAGCATCATGTCCACTACGCCCTCCATAAAATGGGTGGAAGTGCCGGTGGTTTCGATATTGGTAACACCCAGGCGCCGGACGATGGAAGAACGCACATCCTCTGTATTGAGACTGATTCCTTCGATGCGGAAAGAGGAAACGATGTCCTGAGTGAGAACCTCTACGGATGCACCTGACCTGTCATCTTCCGTAAGAGAAGCAATTCGGCCATGCAGAAATCCGATACTGGTGCTGACCCTTTCTGCAAGTGCTGAAATCTTGTCTCTGTCCCAATTGAAGTGCATCCAATCGTATCTTTCGTATATCCACATAGTTGATTCGGCGTATAATTCGCAGCAAATATAAATATTTGCGGATAAATAACAATAATAATTCGCAGAGCGTGCGAATTATTATTCGAAATCTAAAGATACTTTTACATTGTTGTCCCATTGTTGTACCCAAATTTCGGATCACCTGACAGAACGGGTGGAGACTGTGCCAGTAGTTTACTGCCACGAAATCAACGGGAGACGGTTCTGGTGTATTTCGTGACGGAGTTTCTAAAGGAATCGGGGTTTTTGCGGCCACGAAATCAATGAGAAATGGCTCTGGTGTATCTCGCGAGCAAAATGTTCAACCGGGACAACGTCCAGGTATAAAGACAGTGCTCGTAGGGGTGTCATGACTTGTACCCCTACGAGCAAAAATGCTCGAAATTGCTCGCACAGGTACAGGTTGAAGTACCTGTACGCGCAGTAAAGATAATTCCGGACCGAAAAGTGGCAGGGAAAGGACTGTGGAGGGTCTGGCAGTCCTTTCGGAGGCGGGTTTTGACGTTTTCCGGCAGAAAAGTGGCAGGGAAAGGACTGAGAGGGGTCTGGCAGTCCTTTCGGAGGCGGGTTGTTTGTAGTTTTCTGACCGGAATGCTGGGGGGGTAGGAAAGAAATCCGGCATTTTTGCGCCTGGCGTCCCATACCTGGCGCATTTTTCATATATCGGTCAATTAAGAGCGCTGACATTATAGTTTTACATTGTTGTCCCATTGTTTTACCCAAATTTTCAAAACTATGTAACTAGTTGAATATCAAGGCGCTTTTTCAATAGAACATCTGTTTCCTAAACTTTGAAGGCGAGCTTCGATTCCTCGTAGGGCTGGAGGCAGTAAACTATCGGATATATAAGATGTTAGGAACTTGCCTCTGGCCGTAGTGGTCAAAGCGGTGATTGTCGTAGGGGTGAGAGAGAATACCCTCGCCACGTACCCAAAGGGTGCAGGAGCCACCGCCGTCCAGATTTATAGCGTCTTGCAGGCCGAACATCTGAGAAATAGCCACCGCTTCATCTATGCTGGCGCCTTCTCCCTGTCCGGGGAAGCGGCCGTCTACAACTATCCAGCACATCCTTCCCTCTGCGTCCGTGCCCACAATAGTGCGAGGATGATGGCGGCTGAAGAACGAACCCTTTGGCCATTCAGGCTTAACAGGAGAGCCATTCTGCAGGAGCACCGGGCCGGAAGCAATGGCAAAAGGATACTTCCTGCAGAGAGCAGCATCGCTAAGAGTGTCGGCCGGGAAGATAGACACTCTGCCGCAGCAATCTATTGCCAGGATTCCATCTACGCGGAGTTTGGCCTCCCTGGCGGTGGTAGAAGCAATCTGCCGTCCGCGTTCCTTTACAAAAGTTACAGGCTCAAGAGTGCCCACGTTGAAGTAACTGCAGTTTACGGCAGCCAGGGCATTCTTCCCCAAAGCCAGCGCGCTGGTGCTGTCGGCCAGCGGACCATTTGCGTTAAGCAGGTGGGTGCGGTGCCGGTTCATTTTGTAGCGAACTGCAGAAATGCTGGCCTGACGGCCAAACAGAAAGTCGGAGTAAGTGCAATACTCCACGTCTTTTTGTACAGGTATCCACTTGAGCGACTGCGCGTTAGCTGGCACTTGCAGCACAAGCAGCGCACAGAAAAAGCAGAGGAAGAAACGATTTGTCATAGATCTTACAGCGTTTCCATTGCAGCCTTGAAGACCTCGTCTGTGTTGAGGTACAGGTGGTAGAAGGCGTTGTCGCCGAGGCGGGAGTAGCGGCCTACGAGGGCGCGTATCTGAGTCATCATATAATTGCGCTCCACGCTCCACTCGTTCCCCTTGGGCACCAGTCCGTCGCGCTCGCGGGCGAAGGAGAGGAAGCTCTTCTCGAGCCCTGCACCGTCCAGGTAGCGGAGCAACTCGTCGTAATTGTCTATGGCCTGCAGCTGCTTCTTGTGGCCGTCGAACCAGGCAGAAGCGAATCGCATAGGGGTTGCTTTCTTGTTGCAGTTGATGTAGAACGACTCCACCTTGGTGGTATCCAGGGCCACGAAGACGTCCGGGATAATGCCGCCGTTGATGACCTTCATGCTGTCTGCATTTACCATCTCTCCGCGTTCGTAACGTTTATAGAGGTCGTATGCGTAATCGTCCGAGATAGGCTTCTGGATGCATCGCCCGGAAGGGGTGTAATAGCGTGCTACAGAGATGCGAACGCCGGAACCATCGGTAAAGTTGAATGGCTCTTGTACCATACCCTTGCCGTAAGTACGGCGCCCCACGAGCTTGGCGCGTCCGTGGTCCTGCATGGCTCCTGCCAGAATCTCGCTGGAAGAAGCGGTGCCGTCTGATACCAGCAGAGTGAGCCCAATATCCTTGAGGCTGCCGCTTCCGTCGGCCAGGAAGCGCTCGTTCTTTCTGTGCTCGCCCTTCATGTGCACAATCTCCTGCCCCCTCTCGAGGAACATGTTGGAGATGAGCAGGGCCTGGTCGAAGTAGCCGCCACGATTGTCGCGCAGGTCGATGATGAGGTGCTGCATTCCTTGTTCGCGGAGGGCGGAGGTAGCGCGCTTCATCTCCTCAAAAGACGTACGTGAGAACTTGCTGAAGCGCACGAATCCGGTAGTGTCGCTCACCATGAACGCCGCATCCACCGAATAAGTGGGAATCTTGGCGCGGGTTATCTCGAAGGGAATGATTTCCTTCTCGCGCTTAACGGTTACGTTGACCTTGGTGCCGGAGGGCCCCTTCATTCGGCGCACCATACTGTCTTGCGGGAACTTGACTCCGGCGATGTCTACGTCGTCAACCTTGAGTAGGCGGTCGCCTGCGAGCATCCCGATCTTCTCTGCTGGGCCGCCGGGAATAACCTCTATCACCACGGCAGTATCGTTGGGTACGTTGAACTGAATGCCTATGCCAGAGAAGTTTCCGGCCAGGTCTTCTTCTGTCTCGCCCAGCTGCTGGGGCGGCATATAAAGGGTATGCGGATCCAGTGCAGAGAGCGCCGCGTTAATTGCAGCGTCGGTAACTTTCTGGTGGTCAACGGGATCTACGTAATTGTCATCGAGCGTCTGCAAGATGAGGTTGAGCTTGCGCCAATCCTGGTAAGAGGTGCGGAGCGCCCGCTTGTTCTGGTCCAGGCGCTGCACGGTAAGCACCAGCAGCACTCCTATTGCTACGCCCAGAACGGCAGAAAATATAGTGGAGTATTTTCTCATGTCAGTCAACTTTTTCTACCTTGATACCAGCTCGGTTGAGCAGTTCTACGCCATCCATCAGGCGGTATGCGTCCTTGTACACCACTCGTTTGATGCCGCACTGGATTATAAGCTTTGCGCACTCTATGCAGGGGGCTGCGGTCACGTAGAGGGTTGCTCCCTCGCTGCTGTTGCCGGACTTTGCGACCTTGGAAATGGCGTTAGCCTCGGCGTGTAGCACGTAGGGTTTGGTAACGTTGTTCTCCTCGCAAACGTTCTCGAAGCCCGATGGAGTGCCGTTGTAACCGTCGGAGATTATCATCTTGTCTTTCACAAGCAGGGCACCTACCTGGCGGCGCTTGCAGTATGAGTTCTTGGCCCAGATCTCGGCCATCTCTATGTATCTTTGGTCGAACTTTTCCATGCTATCTTTGATAGAGGTAACGTTTGATGCTACGCTTGGGAGTGCGCTCGAAGTCCTCAGAAAGGAATTCTATCTTGCGAATCTGTGCGTAGCCGGGAATTACCTTGTTCACCTCGGGCAGGCTGTCGGTAATCCGCTTTTCCATTTCTTCTATTTCGAGTCCGTCGGCCTGGGCCTGGCGGAAGTCGGGATAGATAAGAGCCGTGAGTCCGCCGTTGTCTTCTATCACCAGCGACTCTGTGACGTAAGTAACGTTGTTGATAACCGCCTCCAGTTCTTCGGGGTAGATGTTCTGGCCGGAAGGGCCGAGAATCATGCACTTGGAGCGCCCACGCAGGTACAGGTAGCCGTCATCATCCATGATGCCCATGTCGCCGGTCTTGAACCAGTCGTCGTTGGTAAACGAGGCCTTGGTAGCCTGGCGGTTCTTGTAGTAGCCCATGAATACGTTGTCTCCCTTCACCTGCACCTCTCCCGGAATCTTGTACGGATTGGGAGAATCGATGCGGATGGAGCAGCCGGGAATAGCGTAACCGCAAGAACCCTTCTTGGTGCGTGTCCAGTGGGCGTAGGTAATGATGGGCCCGCACTCGGTCATTCCGTAACCAACTGTAAACGGGAACTTTACCTTCCGGAGGAACTGCTCCACCTCGGGGTTGAATGCGGCGCCGCCCAGAATCACCTCTTCGAACCTGCCGCCAAAGGCGTTGATGAGGCCCTCGCGAATCTTGCCCAGCACTATCTGATCTACGATAGGAATACGCAGCCAGGTTTTGTTGTGGTCTGCAATTGGCTTGATCTGCGATTTATATACTTTCTCGATAATGAGCGGCACGGCGATAATTACGTCCGGGTGAATCTCCGAGAACGCTTTCATAATGATCTTGGGGCTGGGTACACGTGTAAGGAAGTGCACGTGGGCCCCGATGGTCATCTCGAAGAGGAACTCGAACATCATGCCGTACATGTGCGCGGATGGCAGCAGGGCCACCATGTGCGATTCACAGGTCATCTGCGGCTCGGCGCTCTCGTGCGCAAAGCGAATATTGCACCACAACGAGCGGTAGGGCAGCATTACGCCCTTTGAGAAGCCGGAAGTGCCGGAGGTATAATTGATGAGTGCGAGCTCGTCTGCGCTGTCTTCGTAGTAATTTATGTCTTCTTTGCCGAATCCGTCGGGATACTTGGCATGGAAGGTCTCGGGAAGCTTTTCGCGGGCCTCTACCATAGACTCTTCGCGCGCGAGTATGTAGTTGAGGGTAGACATGCGCACGAAAACCTGTACTCCGGGCATCTCGGCCTCGGAAAGCCCCTCCCAGTTGGCCTCATCCACAAAGAACACCTTGGCCTCGGAGTGATTCACTAGATAATGGATATTCTCCGGCTTAAACTCATGCAGAATGGGCACGGGAACGGCACCGTATGTCATTGCGGCCAGGAAACACACGCCCCAGTTAGCTTGGTTCTTGGAGCAGAGAGCCACTTTGTCGCCCTTCTGCAGGCCGCAGCTTTCAAAGCACAGGTGAAGGTATTCTATGCGCTTGGCGACGTCGCAGTACTTCAGGGTAACTCCCTGATAGTTAGAGAGTGCCGAGCGGTCCCAGTTTTCCCGGAAGCTCTTTTCGAGCATCTTGTTTACCGATTGGAATCCTGCCATAATATACTTTTTTCTTTTGTCCATGTTAGTCGCATCCCAGGAACCTGCACTACAGCTGTTGCCGTAGAAGGCCAGCCTTTGAGGTTCTTGGTCTGCAATGTATCCAGTACGGCCCTGGGGCCGCTGATAATCCAGTTGCCCTGACGGATTGCGCAGCTGTCGGCCTCGAAGAATGGCTCTCCGTAAAGTGCCCTCACAAATCCGCTGTAGGGGTTGGTCTGGACTCCTTCTTTCTTGCCGCTCTTTGCGGTACGCACCAGATTGAGGCGGTAATCCTTGGCGGCGATGTATGCTACCTCCTTGATATCCAGCTCCTTCTCCCAGTCCAGCGGACTCTTTCCGCTGCGCTTCTTAAGGGCCTGGATACGCTTGTTATAAGCCTCCAGCTCCACGCGGGCGTCAGTCATAGTCTCGTAAGCCTCGCGCCAATGCTCCAGCTCTGCAATTGGAAGGTCTATTATGAGTTCTGCGTCTGCAGGAATGACCGACGCAAGCTTGCTCTGGCCTTCTCCTGCCTCTGTGAGGAAGTTACAGAAATACTTTTCTGCCTGTGGCTGGACGGTCTGTAATCTGTCTCCACAGAGGACAGTCCACTCTGCGGCATTCTTCAAGAAACCGTTAACCTGCTTGCGGGAGAGACTGCAGAACTCTTTGCTTATGAGTTTGGACGCTCCGCTGTTGCGCATGGCTATTGCGTCATGCCCCGATATAAGTGGCAGCGTGCCGTCGAAGTACGGTGCGTCCAGGATAGAGGTTTCTGAGCTAAGGTGCCTCCGGGCTACCGTTATGAGCGTCGCAGACTGGCTGAGCAGCAGTACATTATGATTGTTCAGCGCAAGCTGGGCACTGAACAGGCGAAGCGAATCGGCAAGTGCTGCTACCTCTGCAGTTTGGTGCGTGGTATCGGTGGCCGCACGGAGGCCTTCTCCATGCTCGGCCTTGCCTGTCTCTACAATCAACAGCGGAGAGATACTGCCCAGGTTACACAATGCCACGACGGCTTTGTGCTTTCTCAGCTTGCCAAGGTCCAGCTTGCGAAGCATGTCCTCGGAGTCCAGCATCTGCTCCAGCGCATCCTCGCAGCGGTCGAAGATTCCCACTGCAACGGCATCTGCCGGCACTGCCCTGAGCAGTTCAGGAGCCTCGCCGAATTCGGCCTCTGAGCTCTCCTGGCTGCAGGAGGCGATGAGGAGATATGATACTGCGACAACAGTCAAAGAGAGTGCCGCCCTGAGCATTTTTCGCATAACTTACAAATATAATAATAATCTCCAAAACAATATTTGGCAAATTATTCATATCTTGTAAAAGTTATGACCAACAAGAAAGTCTTAGTAGGTAGCCTGGTGGCTGGAGGAGCCGCTTTGCTCGCATCTGTGCCATCTCACGCGCAGTATAGCCCAACTGTCCCGTTCAGGGGCAAGCTGTTCAAGGCAAGTATTGACGTAGAAAGGTAAACACGACTATTATGGACAGAAGACAATTCCTTACATCTTCTGCAGCGCTTGCTGCAATTGGAACTACAGCTACTATCGCTCCGTCCTGTATTGGAGCGTCCTCTGGCAGAAGAACCGATATAGGTAAGACCGGCATTCTGGTTGTAGGCGGAGGGCCTGCCGGAGTCTGTGCGGCCATTGCCGCCGCACGCATGGGAGCGGAAGTGATTCTCGTAGAGGAGGGCGGTTGCCTTGGCGGAATGGCGACCAGAGGTCTTGTGGCACCTTTCATGACTTGCTTCGACGCTGCCGGCGAGACACAGATAATAAGAGGTATTTTTGGGGAGATTGTGGACAGGATGGTTGCCCTGGGCGGCGCCATTCACCCCAAAGACGTAAGGGCCGGTTCTCCTTTCAGCGCCTGGATCACTGCGGGCCATGACCACCTTACGCCATTCGATGCCGAGATCCTGAAGTACGTTCTTGACTGCATGACAGCGGAGGTCGGTGTTAAAATCCTGTTCCATGCAAACTTTGTGGCCCCTCTGATGAAGGGCCGCAAGATAAACGGTGCTACTCTTCTGACCCGCTCCGGGCTTTGCGACGTAAGGGCTTCTGTAGTTGTAGATGCTACCGGCGACGGACTTGTAGCTGCAGCTGCGGGCGCACCGCTTTTTAAAGGGAATGAAGACAGCGGCAAAATGCAACCCGCTACTCTATTCTGCCATATCTGCAATGTAGATTACAAGGCAATCTGCGCCGATGTAGAGGCTCACCTGCACGAATTCCGCAAAGTCAACGGAGTGAGTTACAGGGCATTACACTGGCGCGTAGCAGAAGCGGAAGCGGCCGGCGAGTGGGATATCGCCCGCAAATCGGTAAACATCTACAGGGGCGTGCGAGAGGACGAATGGGCCGTGAACAGTACCCGAATCTCTGGCATTGACGCGCTTTCCTCTGAGAGCCTTACGAGTGCTGAGATTGAAGGCCGTCGCCAGGTACAGGAGCTGATGAACTTCTTCCACAAATATGTTCCCGGGTGCAAGGATGCCATACTTAAGTCGTCTGCATCTACTATAGGCATCAGGGAGTCGCAGCACATTATCGGAGAGTATCTGCTGCCTGCAGACGACCTGATTAACTGCCAGGTGCCGGAGGATACCGTCTTTTTGGCATCCAATTCCGTGGATGTTCATGGTGGCGGAGGTACAGCTAATTCTACCCGCTATACCACTATCAATGGCAATTGGTACGGCGTGCCTTACCGTAGTTTCGTCCCCCTTGAGGTAGAGAATTTGCTGGTTGCGGGGCGATGCCTGAGTGCCACGTCAGATGCGGCCGGAGCAATCCGTGTAATGCCTCCTGCAATGGCTGGAGGCCAGGCCGCCGGGGTTGCCGCTGCTCTTGCCTGCGCTGGCGAAGTAACTCCGAGGAGCATTGACCCCCAGGAGATAAGGAAAGTTTTGATGAATCAAGGAGCGTTCCTTGGATAGATTATTAAAGAAAAACACGCATGAAAACTAAAGAACCATTTGTCATCACCATCAGCCGCGAGGTTGGCTCCGGAGGTCATACCGTAGGCAGAATTCTCGCAGATAAACTGGGAACTCGTTATTACGATAAAATGCTGATTGAATCCTTGCAGCGCCAGTTCGGGCTGAGCGTAAGCGGGATAGAAAAGTTGAAAGGCCAGAAGAAGAACTGGCTTGCAGATTTCTTGGCCAAAGCGGCTCCGCTGCCTTCTGCCCAGATTATGGGCGAAGATGCCAAGTTTGCTCAGGGTGGTCTGCGCATCAATGTTACTACCGACGATATATTCAAGGCAGAAGTAGAAATCCTCAAAGGCATTGCAGATATGGGTTCGTGCATCATTGCCGGCCGCTCCGGATTCTTTGTGCTTAAAGACTATTCCAACAAACTGGACGTGTTCATCACAGCCTCCAAGGAGCATCGCATGCAACGGATTATGAAGAAACAGGGCCTCTCAGAAGAATCTGCCCTGGCCATCATTGACGGCATAGACCAGGCACGAGAAAACTACACGCGCCGCTATGCCGGCGTAAGCCGCTACGATGCCCGCAATTACGACCTCGTCTTAAACGCAGACGGTCACACCGAAGAACAGCTTGCAGATCTGATACTTGCGTATATTCAGTAGCCCCACGAGGGCTCGAAGGTCGACTCTAACGTCCATAATGTGGGATGCTCTGCAGAAACCATATCAAACAGAATGCGCCTAATGTCCCAAATATCGGGACAGTAAGCGCATTTGGGGCTAATAATGCTCCTATTGTCCGTGTTTTGGGGACATTAGGAGCACTGGTGAAAGAAAAGGACTATTGTTCACTGGGCAATAAACTGATAGACTATATTGCCATGCTGGCGGGCGGGAGCTTGAGGGGCAGCGGAGAAACGGCTAAGACGGGCTGCGCGTATTGCAAAAGAACGGAGGCAACCATCAGTGGATGAGCAGCTTTCGTCTACTTTTGCAGCAATCACAGCGCCGCTGTTGTCTACTGTAATGAGCACGGTAACTTCTCCTGCTCCCATGCAGCGGTATGCAGGAATGCTGAGTTTGCTGGCTTTACGCCCTTCCAGGTAATAAGATACAACCGAGGGCCCGCTGTAGGACTTTTGCTCATTTTTTTTCTTGCCGTCATCGGGGGAGGGAAGCGAGGCGGAATAGCCGTCGTCAGGCACTTCAAAGCCGCCTTTGAGTTCCCGGGCAAGGCGCTCGGCATCCTTGTACAGCTCATCTGCGTTGGTGCCACGGTCATCTTTGAGCGAAGCGCGATCTACGGCTACGTTGCGGTAACCCCCGGGAGCGGCGCCCAGTTCGGCCTCCAGCTTGTCGCTTATTGCCTGCTGGAATTCGGCTTCTTTTTGCAGGCGCTCTATCTCTTCCTGCAAGCGTTCCAGCTCTTCTAACTTGCTGAAATCTAAAACGAAAGAGTTCTCCTTTTGAATGGAGAACCCCAGAGAGGTGGCAAGCAGGACTATAAGCACCGCAAGGTGAATGATTACGGTGGTATATATTCCTGCTTTGTCCTCTTGTCTCACTGTTTATTAAAGGTTTTTCTCTACGGTAGCCGTAATCATGTCGATGGCCACGGTGTTGTGCCCACCCTGAGGGATAATGATATCTGCATAGCGCTTGCTGGGCTCTATGAACTGCAGGTACATAGGCTTCACAGTGCGGCTGTAGCGCTCGATAACCCAGTGCACGTCTTTGCCGCGCTCGGAGATGTCCCGCTCCATGACGCGCATCAAGCGGTCGTCGTCGTCTGCGTCCACAAAGATCTTGATGTCCATCTGGTCGCGCAGCTTCTTGCATGTGAAAATGAGTATGCCCTCTATGATAATCACATCTGCTGGCTCCACGCGCTTGGTCTCTGTCTTGGAACGGGTGCAGGAGATGAACGAATAGATAGGCTGCTCGATTGCCTTGCCGTTCTTGAGGTCGCGAAGCTGGTCGCACAGAAGCTCCCACTCGATGGCGTCGGGATGGTCGAAATTGTGTACGCGCTTCTCTTCGTCGGAGAGGTCGCTGGAGTCTTTGTAATAAGAATCTTGAGGAATAACCACCACCTTCTGGCCTTTCAGCTTGCCTGTGATAGCCTTCACTACTGTTGTCTTGCCGGACCCTGATCCTCCGGCTATTCCTATAACTAACATAGTACTTGTAAAGCTAATTGTTTGCTGCCGGAGATCCGCTTCTGTCTTCAGAAACCGTGGCCGCCCGTGGCCACGTGAACGGGAGGGGCCCAGCCTCCGGCTGGGAGGGATGGAGCGAAGCGGAAGTTTTCTGAAAACAGAAGCGGGTCTCCGGAGTAAGCATCAAAAATCAGCGTTCTTGGGGGTTCTCGGGAACGGAATAACGTCCCTGATATTCTGCATACCCGTAACAAAGAGCAGCAACCTCTCGAATCCAAGCCCAAAGCCGCTGTGAGGGCAGCTTCCGAAACGCCGGGTATCGATATACCACTCCAGGTTCTTGCGGCTCATACCGAGCTCGTCGATACGGGTCTCGAGCTTGCGGAGGTCAGCCTCGCGCTCGCTTCCGCCAATAATCTCGCCGATCTTGGGGAACAGCACGTCCATGGCGCGCACGGTCTTGCCGTCTGGATTCTGCTTCATATAGAAGGCCTTGATATCCTTGGGGTAGCCGGTGAGTATGACGGGCTTGCCGAAGTGCTTTTCTACCAGGTATCTTTCGTGCTCGCTCTGGAGGTCTGCGCCCCAGAACACGGGATACTCGAACTGTACTCCGTTGGCTACGGCAGCCTCAAGTATTTTGATGCCCTCTGTGTATTCCAGACGCACGAACTCTGTATCTATGACGCCCTCCAGACGTGCTACCAGCTCGGGATCGTAGCGGTCGTTCAAGAACTGGATGTCGTCCCTGCAGTTATCCAGGGCGTAGCGTACCAGATGCTTGATGAAGTCCTCTGCGAGGTCCATGTTGTCCTGGATGTCGTAGAAGGCCATTTCTGGTTCTATCATCCAGAACTCCGCAAGGTGACGCGGGGTGTTGGAATTCTCTGCACGGAAAGTGGGGCCGAAGGTGTAGATCTCTCCGAGTGCCGTGGCTCCAAGTTCTCCCTCCAGCTGACCACTAACGGTAAGGCTGGTTCGCTTGCCGAAGAAGTCTTTGCTATAGTCTATTCCACCCTTCTTGTCGCGGGGCAGGGGAGCATTGATGTCCAGAGTGGTTACCTGGAACATGTTGCCGGCACCCTCTGCGTCGGATGCGGTGATGAGGGGAGTATGGAGGTACACGAAGCCCTTGGAGTGGAAATACTCATGGATAGCGTACGCCATCTGGCTGCGGAGCCTGAGCACGGCGCCGAAGGTGTTGGTCCTGGGGCGCATGTGGGCCACCGTCCTCAGGTACTCGAAAGAAGTATCTTTCTTCTGAAGAGGATAGCGCATAGGGTCGCATTCGCCGAGAACTTCTATCTGGGCGGCGCGTATCTCTACGCTCTGGCCGCTGCCTACCGACTCTACAAGCTTCCCACGCACAGCAATGCAAGTGCCGGTGTTGATTTTTGCAAGAATGGGTTCGGTTTCGGCGTTCTTGTCCACCACAATCTGTACGTTCTTGATGGTAGAACCGTCGTTGAGGGCGATGAACGCTATTTCCTTGTTGCCTCTCTTTGTCCTCACCCAACCTTTGGCGAGGACCTCCTCTCCTGCCTCCTTCCGGAGCAGGTCTTTAACTTTTGTGCGAAGTAATTCCATTATACTTTTCTTTAAAAAAGCAGCCCTCTTGAATAAGGGGGCTGCTCCATATTGCTCGGGCGCCTTTTGTTATTTGCCGCCCTTTCTAGCCGAGTACATAATCTTAAGCGCTGAGCATCGTCTGAGCTCTTGCTTAACGTCGGTAATGATACCCATTCTTACGTCCTGGTCTGCCCTGATGCTGACCGTCATGTACTGACGATCCTGCTCGCTGTGTGACTCACGTTCTGCAGCCACGAAGTCGCGGATGTCGTCTGTGGTCTTGAAGGAGTCGTTGAGCTGGATACGGGCTTCAGTTCCGTACATGGCCTGCAGAGACTTGATAGGAGTGCCGATATTAATATAAGAGTTAAGGTCTTTGCGCTCGAGCTTCACGACTTCGGAAGCTTCGGGAATCTTAACCATAACCTTATTCTCGGTCTCGCGCATCTGCGTGGTAACCATGAAGAAGAACAGGAGCATGAAAACGATATCAGACAAGGAGCTGCTGGTCATTGCCGGCACCTCTTTCTTATTGTTGCTTCCACCGAATTTTGACATAACTTTTCCTCCTGTTTATCTCTTACGGCCTACATCCTTAGGCTCTGCCTCGGAAATGAACTGAGGCACGCACTTTTTGACAATTGCCTGTTCTTCCTCGGACAGACGGGCAAACGCCTTTCCGTTGTAATTCTTCTTGGAGAAGTCGTCACGGAGTTCGTTCACTGCCTTCACGAGTTCGTTCTGGACTGCGATGTATGCCTGGTAACTGGTACCACGGTCATTCTGAAGTGAGATAATGCCTTTGGAGACATAGCACTCACCGAATCCCTCGATGTCCTGGAGCTCTTTCTCGGGGAGGGTAGGATCATCTGCAGGGTTGGTCAGAAATTCTTTGATCTTGTCTTTGAGCTGGCTGACGTCGATGGGCTCGCTACCGGCAAAAATTCTATCGGCCGAGTTGATCTTCACCTGTATGATGTTACGGCGATTGACCTTCTGGTCCTCCACTTTCTGATTCTTGTCGGGCATGGGAGGGAGACGGCGGCTAAGACCGGTCTGGCTGCCCATGGTGGTAGTCATCAGGAAGTAGCACAGCAGCAGGAACGCAATATCTGCGGTCGAGCTGGTGTTCATTGCTGGTACTTTCTTCTTGCCCATAATTACTTCTTGCTAGCGATGGACATACGGACTTCGCCGACAACGATTGCCACGATTGCGGCAGCGCCGACGATGTATGTAAGGTTAAGGACTGCGTCGGTAAGCTTGAGCGTACCAGCGCTCACTGCCGGGCCATTGTATGCCAATGCGGGGTCTCCCTTGGCAAGCAGCCAGGCTACGAGGCACAACACTGCAGCTCCGACCAGAATGATGCCTATCTTTACAAGGCTCTTCGGGTCGTTCTTGGCACCTACGACGAGGCCGATTACCACCCAGCTGAAAAGTGCCAGGCCGACCATGGCGTAGGTCCAGTAGAGCAGCACGTCCACTGCGTTGCCTCCGAATCCCTGGGCAAAGCCCCAGATAAGGAGAGCGACACTGAGAACGATCAGCACCACCATACCCCACTTGAGTATTTTGTTAAGTTTCATAACTTCTAAGGTAATAGTGAATTACTTCTTTCCGTTGTACTTGGTGAGAATGTCCACGAGGCAGATGGAAGAATCTTCCATGTCGATGGTCAGACCGTCGATCTTGGCGAGGATGTAGTTGTAGAACACCTGAAGGATCATGGCGACGATGAGACCGCCGACGGTGGTGATAAGGGCCACCTTCATACCGCCTGCAACAACGTTAGGGGAGATGTCACCTGCAGCCTGGATAGCGTCGAATGCGTTGATCATACCGATAACGGTACCGAGGAATCCGAGTGACGGGGCGATGGCGATGAACAGGCCGATCCAGCTCAGGCCGTTCTCCATCTCGCTCATCTGGACGGAACCATAGGAGACGACTGTCTTCTCTACTACATCAATGCCCTGGTCGTAACGGAGCAGACCCTGATAGAAAATGGAAGCGACGGGACCGCGAGTCTCACGGCAAACATCCTTGGCAGCTTCTACGCCGCCTTCTGCAAGAGCCTTCTCAACCTGCTCGAGGAGCTTCTTAGTATTGGACTTGGAGAAGGTGAGGTAAAGGATACGCTCGATAGAAAGAGCGAGACCGATGATCAAGCAGATGATGATGAGGGACATGAAGCCTGCACCACCCTCGATGAACTTGGTCTTGAGAGCCTGGTGAAGGGGAATCTCTTCGCCGCTGCCGGCGAGGAGGTCGGCTGCTGTCATCTCAGCGGGTGCGGCAACTTCCTCTGCAGGAGCGGCCTGCTGATCCTGTGCGGATGCGGTGTTTGCAGCGAAGGCCATTACGCCAGCGACTGCCAGAAACATGAAAAACTTTTTCATAAATCGTAATTGTGATGTATTAATTAAAATATAATTTCCTGCGAAATCGGTGCAATTTAGTAAAAAAAATTCATTATTCAATACCTATTTGGAGATTTCGCCGCGAAGGTTATCCTCCAAATGTGCCTTAACGTATTCATTATCATCGGACTCGCCCATTAGCACAAATAGTTTTCCGAGGGCACTTTCTGTGGTTATGTCACCTCCGGAGAGCACTCCGGCACCCTTGAGCGCCTTGCCGGTGGCGTAGAGGTCCATGTTGACGAAGCCTCTGGGACACTGGGTTACGTTGAGCAGTACCTTGCCGCGAGCGGACGACTCCCTCACGATGTCCAGGAACCACTGTCTGGAGGGGGCGTTGCCGCAGCCGAAGGTCTCCATTATCACCGCCCGGGTTCCGCTGCCCAGCAGAATGTCTTCTACAACTCTCTGGGTTATGCCGGGGTGTACTTTGAGTATAGATACGGAGGTATCGAGTTTTGTCTTGATGCCGAACGTCTGGCCGGAGGGGCGTAGAATGATGTCGCGGTTGTAGCGTATGTCTATGCCCGCCTCGGCAAGGGGCGGAAGGTTTGGGGATCGGAAGGCTTCGAAGCCGCTGGCATCTACCTTGGTGCTGCGGTTCCCCCTGAGCAGCAGGTCGTTGAAGAAGATACAGACCTCCGGCACGGTGGCACTGCCGTCTGCCTCGCGCGAACCGGCAATCTCTACCGATGAGATGAGGTTCTCCTTGCCATCTGTGCGCGGGCGTCCTATTGGCAGCTGGCTCCCAGTAAAAATCACCGGCTTGTCCAGGTTTTCGAGCATGAAACTCAGGGCTGAGGCGCTGTAGCTCATGGTGTCGGTGCCGTGAAGCACTACGAATCCGTCGTACGAGTCGTAGTTGTCACGTATCAGTTCGGCCAGCTTGCGCCACATACCCGGCTCTATGTCGGAAGAGTCGATTAGAGGCTCGAAGGTATAGGAGTCGATGCCGAGAGCGAACTTGCCAAGCTCCGGTACTTCTTGCATCAGGCTGCTGAAGTCGAAGGGGCGCAGGGCCTGGTCTGCGGCGTCTTCTTTCATTCCTATCGTGCCTCCGGTGTAGATAAGGAGCACGGATCCTCTGGCTTTGGTCATATTGCGAACAGGTTTTCTGCGTTGCGAGTGGTGACAGCGGCAACTTCTTCCACTCTCACGCCTTTTATCTCGGCGAGACGGGCCGCTATCAGCGGTATGTTGGCACTCTCGTTGCGGGTGCCACGGAGCGGCGAAGGCGCCAGGTAGGGAGCGTCGGTCTCGAGCAGAATGCTCTCCAGCGGTATGCGGAGCACATCCTCGGCAATGTGCGCTTTCTTGAAGGTGAGCACGCCGCCTATCCCTACGTACCAGTGCCCGTAGCGCTGCATCCTCTCAAACACCTCTGCGCTGGCGCTGAAGGCATGCAGGTTGCCCCGCAGGCCCATCCCCCGGCACTCTTCCATTACGGCAAAGAAGTCCTCGGTGGCGTCGCGCAGGTGGATGTTGACGGGCAGGTCGAGGTCCCGGGCCAGCTCGAACTGCACCTTGAGCGCTTCTTTCTGCAGCTCTGCTGTTTCGGCTCCATAGTGGTAGTCAAGCCCAATCTCGCCAATAGCGACGGGATGCCGTGTGAGCCACGGCTGCAGGGCGTCGATCTCGTCCCGCCAGTGCTCATCTACGTTGCCGGGATACAGCCCGAGCATGGGGAAGAGAACTCCGGGGTGCCGGGCGCACAGGTCGTAAGAGGCCTGACGGTCGGCAGTCCCGGTGTCGGCCTGGAGCATTTTGGTAACTCCGGCGGCCACGGCCCGCTGTACGGCGGCATCTTCTTCACCTGCGAAGGCCTCGTCGGCCAGGTGCGTATGGGTGTCAACAAAAAACATCATCCACAAAGATACGCTTTTTTGTTGTCAATGCAGCAGCGTTGCAATAAATCCGTGTACACGAAGCCGTCGCTCTCCAGAAGCTGGATGGCGGCTGCCACCTCGCCGTACTGCATTCCGAGGCCCCGGCAGATTTCTTCCGGGGTGCATCCCCGGTGGCCCCTGATGTAGAGCCCGATGGCGGTAAGGCGCTTGCAAAGTTCTTCGCCGGCATTCCCGTAGCAGGCCTGCAGCAGCTCCCCGAGCTCTTTTACGCCCTTGCGTATGTTGCCGAGCCCGAGCTGTGCGGCAATGCCGTCGGGGCTGCCGAGAGCTTCTGCCAAGTTCTCTTGTATCAGGCGGTTGCACCCGCTGGAACGGCTGTCGTCTATGCGCCCCGGGAGGCAGAAGAGTTCGCGCCCGTAGCTCGCGGCCAGGCGGGCGGTCATGGTGCCGCCGCCCTGGGCCTTGGATTCCGTGAGAATGGTGCAGCGGGAACTGCCGGCGATGATACGGTTGCGCCTCAGGAAATTGAAGGCCACGGGGCCCGTTCCTGGAGGAAAGTCGCTGATAATGGCGCACCCGGGAGTGCGGAGCAGCTTCTCTGCAACCGCAGCGTGACGGCGTGGGTAGATATCGTTGATGCCCACAGGGATAACTGCCACGGTGGGCAGCCCGAAGGCCAGCGCCGCGAGGTGCGCGGTGATATCTACTCCAATCGCGAATCCGCTGATTATCATGGGCTTAACTATAGAGCGCGAGATTGCGCCCACGATTCTCTCTGTCCACTCTTTGCCGTACGGAGAGATGTCCCTGGTGCCCACGATGGAAATGCTGTCGCGCTTGCCGAATACCTCTTCCGGGGGAGTGGCGCTCTTGATGTACAGGCCCACCGGGGCGTCGGGACAATCGTTCAGAAGGGGAGGGTAGCCGGGCTCGCCGGCAAGGACAAAGCGGCAGCCCTCGCCCTTGAGCTGCTCCCACTCGCGCTGCGAGATTTCCAGCTCCGCGTCGTTTAGCTGCCCCCGGCACTTGCTGAAGGGGCCGCAGACGGCATTCAATGCCTCAGGGCTCTGCGCAAAAACGGCTGCAGGGGAACCAAAGTGATTGATAAGTGAAAGTGCGGCTGAAGGTTGATAACCAAAGACCCTGTTCAGGGTAATTCCGCATACGATTTGATCATAGTTGTTTGTCCGGTCCATAAAAGTTTTTCATTAGTCCGAACAAATATAGTAATTTTCTGCAAGTTGCAAGTGTATTTTCGGCCGTCGAATGCAACTCTTTGATAATGAGACAGAAGTGAAAAATCGCCCGGGCGAATTCACCTAGGCGATTTTGCGTAAAATGTTGGTATTTAACAATTTGCATTCGACGGCTCCTGTACTAAACGTCTTTGAGAATCCGCCGGCTCATTGGGTGCAAATTATTGCAGCGGGTGCCGAGGTTCTTCACAAAGCCGAGCGGATGGCCGCCATAACAGATAACGTTATAGCCCCGGGGAGCGTCGGGCTGTACCAGGGCGTCGCGGTGCAGGAAGCGGAGTGCGGTCTGAAGGTCTACTTCTACGCAGGGGTAGGAGCTGCGGTCGAAGAAGATGCTGAGCGCCTGGTCGGGATGGGGAATGATGTCGCGACCCTTTTGCACGGGGGCTGGGATGCCGCTGCGCAGGGGCCTCAGGGCCTGCAGGTCGTAGTGGCGCTGACCCGCTGCCGGGGCTGTTTTTATCAGTGCGCCGGCCCACTGGCCTTCTCCGGGCACCTCGCCGTCGCGCAGCAGATTGCCGCAGGCGGTTATTTTTACGCCCCAATCTGTGAAGTCATCTTCTGGCGCCTGGATGGTCCCGCCCAGCTCGGCGGCCGCCCAGCGGAGGTTGGCGTCATTCTCTGCATCTTCGTATGTGCATGTAGAATAGACCAGTACGCCGCCCTGCCTGAGGGCGGGCCAGACGTCGGCGAGTATGCGTTTCTGGCGAGCGGCGCATAGTTCTACAAGCTCGGGACTCCATTCTTCGCGGGCCCTCGGGTCTTTGCGGAACATGCCCTCTCCGCTGCAGGGTACGTCGGCTACTATTATATCAAAGAAGCCGGGAAGCAGGCGTCCGAAGACAGCCGGATCCAGGCTGGTTACGTTAACTGCCGGGTCGCCCCAAAGCGCCACATTATCTAGCAGGGCGCCCGTGCGGGCCTTCATTACCTCGTTGGAAATCAGCAAGAAATCATCTCCGCACGCTTGCCGGAGCGAGGCGGCAAGGTCCGTAGTCTTGCCGCCCGGGGAGGCGCAGAGATCCAGCACCCGCAGCCCGCTGGCAGCACCCAGCCGCGAAAGCTCGCGCCGGAAAATATGCCCAACGAACATGGCGGAAGAATCCTGTACGTAGTAGCATCCTGCGTGCAGAAGGGGGTCGGTGATGAAAGACGGACGGCTCTCGAGTATGCGCCCGAATGGGCTCCAGGGCACGGGGGTGCCGGAGGGGCCGTCGCTTCCTTTGAAAGGATTCAGGCGTATGGCAACGGAGGCCTCTTGCATCAGCCCAGGTCGGAGGGGAATTGCGGCTGCTTGCCGTGGGAAAGTTCTACCAGAGTATCTACGGCCTTGTCCAGCGCCTCTTTTATCTTGCCGCCGAGCATTGCCTTCATCATCAGGTTGAGGTCGGCGTCCACCTCCAGCCAAAAGTCGGTAACTCCGTAAGACTCGACGTCAAAGTGGGCGCTTGCGCTGAAGTGGAAGGGGGCGTTGTCGTCTTCCAGGCGAATGAGGTTATAGGGGCGGCGCTCCGCTACTTTCACAGCAATCGTGAATCCTTTTATGTTTGCCTGCAGGTGGTCGAAGTCTGCCGTAACGCTGTCGCGATACTCTGCGGGGAGCGATTGGGTAAGTACGCTCAAATCCGTGAAACTCATATATAACTGCTCTGCCGGAATGGCGACCGAGCCGTGTTTGCTCTCGTAATGTGCGGCCATATCGTTTAATTTTGTTAAATTTGCACTCGGGCACAAAGATACAAAAATTCCTATGCACAAGATATACTTCGAGAAACGCTGTATAATAATATGTACGCCCGACGACCAGTCGCTCGCCGACCCCAACTCCATTGAGTTTCATTTTGGCGACAGGCTCGATATGCACACCCTGGTGAGCCTTTTCAAGGCCTCGGAGTCGCTGAGTCGCGTGTATATACCCACAGAGAATACTGAGCGTATGTACCGCAGGCTCTGCGCCGAGTTTCGCGAAGTAAATGCGGCCGGAGGACTTGTGTCTAACCGTCGCGGCGACTACCTGCTCATCAGTCGCAGCGGCCTCTGGGACCTGCCCAAAGGGCATCAGGAGCGGGGAGAAGATATCAGTGTGACCGCCCTTCGTGAGGTGCAGGAAGAGACCGGGGTAGAGGAGCTTGAGCTCCGGGACCTTATTTGCGTCACGGACCACTGCTACCTGCGAGACGGAATATGGCATCTTAAGCATACCTGGTGGTACGATATGCTGTACACCAATCCTGTTGACCTGACTCCCCAGAGAGAGGAAGATATTAGCAAGGCCGCATGGGTGGCAAAGTCAAGCTTACCCCCTTATCTCAAAAATACATACCCTTCTATACTTGAAGTTTTTCGCGAAGCTAAGGTATAGTGAAACTTTTTGTTTCGTTTGTCCGTATATTAGAAGTATCTTTAGTACGGAAGCAAATGAAACTTTCTCAATTCAACTTCGATCTCCCCGAGGAGAAAATCGCCAAGGAGCCTACCCGCTGGCGTGATGAATGCAAGCTTATGGTGCTCCACAAGGACAGCGGAGAAATAGAGCACAGGCAGTTCAAAGACATCCTGGATTATTTTGGCAAGGGCGACCGCTTTGTGTTCAACGACACCAAGGTGTTCCCGGCTAAGCTCTTTGGAAAGAAAGAAAAGACGGGTGCCGACATTATGGTTTTCCTGCTCCGTGAGCTCAACAAGGAGCAGCGCCTGTGGGACGTGATAGTGGAGCCTGCGAGAAAGATTCGTATAGGCAACAAGCTCTACTTCGGCGAAGACGAGAGCATGGTTGCGGAAGTGATAGACAATACCACCTCTCGCGGCCGTACGCTCCGCTTCCTCTACGACGGTCCGTACGAGGAGTTCAAGGAGTCGCTTTTCGCTCTCGGTCAGACTCCGGTGCCCGAATGGGTTAAGGAAAACGTTGGCCCCGAGGATGCCGAGAATTTCCAGACCATCTTTGCCAGCAAAGAGGGCGCCGTGTCTGCCCCCGCAGCCGGCCTGCACTTCTCGCGCGAGCTGCTTAACCGCATGATTCTCAACGATGTAGAGAAGACTTTTATCACCGTACACATGGGCATAGGGCACTTCCGCAGCGTGGACGTGGAGGACCTCTCCAAGCACCGCGTAGACAGCGAGCACATGATTATCAGCGAGCAGGCGGCAAAGGAGATCAACTCCACCAAGCGCGCCGGCGGCAAGATCTGCGCTGTGGGCGTAACCGTTATCCGTGCCCTGGAGACCTACGTCACCACTTCCAGCGAGATAAGGGCCAACGATACCTGGACCAACAAGTTCATCTTCCCTCCTTACGATTTCTCCATCGCCGATGCGTTCGTGTCCAATTTCCATCGTCCCGGCTCCACCATGCTCATGATGGAGGCAGCATTCGGAGGTTTTGACAAGGTGATGAACGCCTACGAGACGGCGCTGGAGCAGGATTACCGCTTCGGGCCTTACGGCGACGCGCTGCTTATTATTTAAGAGGAGCTATTTTACCCGCACTGTCTGCGCCGGATCCACCTTGGAAATGAACAGGGTGGGGATGAGCAGCAGTAGCATTATGGCCGCGAAGGCCACCAGGTCAACCGCTATTACCGTTCCTGCATCGAGGTGCACCGGCACGAAGGACACGAAGTAGTTCTGCGGATTCAGTTTGATAAGATGGGTGCTGCCCTGTATTGCACAGAACAGCAGGGCGGCGGCGTTTCCTGTAATGGTGCCTGCCAGCACTATGCGGGCAGCGACGCGCAGAAACACTCCGGCAATCGCGCGGTTGCCCATGCCCAGGCTCTTTAGCATACCTATAGTGGATATATGCCGGAAGAGCAGGATGAGCAGGCCGGAAATCATATTGAAGCCGGCCACCACTATCATAAGGATGAGTATAGTGAGGACGTTGAAGTCTATGAGGTCCAGCCAGTCGAAGATCTGGGGGTAGCGCTGCCGTGTGGAGAGTGCGCGCAGGATGTCCTCTTCTTCCTGATGCTCCTCGAGGGAAATCCAGCTAAGCTCGTCGGCCTTGGCCCGCAGCAACCAGCCCTCGTTCCATTCGGGCGTTACCATTATTTCCAGGGCAGACGCCTCCTCCGCACTCCAGCCGTAGAGTCGCTGCATGTCGGCAAGGGGCACCTGCACTATAAGGGTGCCGTCGGAGTCAAGGATTCCGTCGTAAATCTCCGTAACCGTGAAGCGGCGCGCCTTGGCCCTCTCGTCTACGAACCAGGTAGTCATGGCATCTCCCACGCTCAGCTTCATGCGCCTTGCGAGTTCGCGGGGGATGCGTGCTTGCAGCGAGCAAGAGTCCGGCATGGGAGTACCCTTAACCATGATGCCGCAGATGTCGTCTCCGCCCTTTACGATTCCGGGCTTCCAGACGACCGGGGTGATGGAAGCAACTCCCTGCACGGAAGCTATTTTATTATAGTATGACGGGTGAATCTTAATTGGTTCCGTGCTGCCGCTGAGTTGAATGTCGCCTGCGATGCCGGAAATGGATTCACGTATCTGCGTGCGGAAGCCTCCCGATATAGCCAAAGACAGTATCATCACAAAGAAAGACACGCAGATGGCAATAGTCGCGAGTCGTCCCTTGAAACGCAGTTTGTCGGCTATGAAACGGCTGGCTTTCATGTGCTGCTAGTGCGAATGCGAATGCTGCAGGTGTTTGTCGGTAGAGAAGTAGAAGGGCCAGAAGATTCCGAGCTTGAGGCCGTCGGTGCCGTCGGCCGTATAGACGTAGTGGTCTGCGGTGAAGTAGTCTTTCTTGCGCATGGGCCAGCCGCGTCCGAAGTTCTGGTACTTCAGGAAGATGCAGCAGCGCTTCCACTGAATGTTCATGAAGATGTCGAAGTAGGGTCCGTTCTGGTATAGGGTTACGTTCTGGTTATGGAACACTCCGAGCGCGGGGTTCCATGCCGGGGCGTACCAGCTGGTGTTCCAGAATGCGTTGATACCTACCTGCATCTCCATCACGTTGTGGGTCTTGCTCTCGTCGCGCTGCACCACAAACTGGGCGAACCACCTGAGATTCACCGCCGCAGCAGGCACCGGCACTATGTCGGGCGCCGAAGAATATTGCAGCAGCACCCTGTTGTCGAGGTGTACGGGCCCCAGCACGAATTCCTTACGCAGCGAGGCCGATAATACGCTCATTGGAGTGGTATTCTGGCGTACTATGCCCAGCGTATCGTAGTAAATGTTGTTCGCCAGCAGGGCGTACCCAACCTCGGCGTTCATGCGCCAGCGCGGGATGTCTATGCTTCCCTTTATCTTGGTTATGGACTGCTTGGTGAAGTCGTTTTCCCAACTGAAGTGGTTGGTGTTCAGCACCCTCTGATAGTAGTCTGGAGTGAGTAACCTGGTCTCGAAGTGGGCGCCCACGGTTATGGGGCTCTTGCGGGCGCGCCTGAAGGGGTAGAAACTGAATGCTGCGTTGGCCTCAATTTCCGTGTCACCTATATTATATCCGGCAAAGTTGAACTTGGCCTTTGCGTCCCATGCAAGGTACTTGCGGAACTGGCCTTGGGCTCCTGCGTAGGCGAAAATCGAATTCTCTACGTGCCTCATGGGACGTACGGAGGAACTGTCGAAGTAGTGCCGCAGCTGGTCGCCTATTCCCACGTCGAGCTTGGATACTATTCCCTCGCTGCCCCATGGTTGGAGCCGCAGGAAGAGCTTGTTGTCCAGTTTCATGGTGCCGAGCGAGTCAGCGCTGGTCATGCCGAAGTTGAATACATCGTTGTAGAAGGCGCTCTGCTTGGCATTGTTGATCACGTCCGTGTAGTTGCGCGTGTAAGTGGACCACTCGAAGCTGTGCCCTATGAAGGCGGTGGTTATATTGCGGTTGAGCGTATCGGGAGTGGCCGAGAGCGTGTCTTTTGCGGCTGTGGTATCTTTGCGTGCCTTGAGCTTCTCTATGAAGTCGAAAGGGATGCGGTACTGCTGGTTGAGGTACCAGGTGTTCTTGGTAATCTTGGAGTGGGCGTTGCTCAGGGTTACGGGAATCTCGCGCGGCTCCACGGTGGTATCCCTTATCCAGGTATTGTCTGCCACGCCGCCGTTCTCTACGCGGTCTACCATGTTGTAGATGTAGCCCACATGGCCCATATACTTCTTGCCCAGGTAGTTGAGGCGGGTAGAGAAGGTCTTGTTGATGGTGGTCTCGTTCTCCAGGATGCCCCCGCCGCCAAAGCGGTCGAAGGAAACGGTGAAGTTGAGCTCCGGCAATATGTTCTGTGTGGTAAGTATGTGCAGGTTGTCTGATTCTTTGGCGTCGCCCGCGAGCAGCGTGCCGAAGTACGCGAGCTCGGTGTGGGGCGTCTTGGTGTTGTAGTTGGGGATGGTGCGGGGCGAGAACGACCATGACTCCTGCGCCGTGTAGAACTCCACCCTCTCCTCGCTCGCGCGATTGAAGTAGTTGTAGTACTGCAGCGGCGAGCCCGGCACACCCAACCACGTGGCGTTCACGTCTTTACGGAAGAACGGATAGTCGTAGAAGTGGTAGTTGTAGCTGGTGTCGGGCACTTTTACATCCAGCCGGTGGAAGTCCTGGTCTACAGTCCATTCGATTATTCGCTTGTACTGCATGGTGTCGTGCAGGGCGAAGGTCTCGAGGATTCGGGGGGTATACTCGATTATGGAGTCCCTCTCGTCCTGGGCTTTCTGCTTGAGCTTCTGGATAGAGTCGGCCTCGGCCAGCTTGCGCGGGAGGGCCATCTTCTGGTCGTACTCGCGCCGTTCCCTGCGGCTCAGGGAGTTGTACCACGCAAGGAATTTTGCCTTGGCCACGGCGGCGGAGTCGGCCACGTAGATAGAATCTATCATCCTCCAGTCCAGCGAATCGTTGAATGCGTGCAGGCGGTTGTGCTCTGCCGAGTCGCCCAGATTCTGCCCCTGCAGCAGGCTCACGGTGCCCTTGAGAGAGTCGGAGCTGTGCTTGAGGGAGTCGCGTACGATTACGTGGGTGAGCGAGTCGATGAGCGCTACGTAGTATTTGAAGCGGAAGGGGTCTGTGAGGCGCAGCGAATCGGGTACCTTGATAGTGTCGCGGGCAGTGAGCTTGGGCAGGGTGTCGATTACGGCCGCCGTGCTGTCTTCCTGCTCCATGGCGGTGAGGCTGTCGGCTATACTGATGGTGCCAAGATCGCCCTTGCGGTGCAGTTTGTAGGCGTCTTTCTTATAAACCACGGTGTCTGCGAATGCTACAGGGTCGGGGAGCAGGGTATAGTTCACCCTGCCGTGACCCAGGCCCAGAGACCCTGCTATGGCCAGTCCGGCCACAGCGGTAGGGAAGAGTATTCGGGACAGCGTGTTCACTGCGGGTTAAATGTCTTGACTGTCGAACAATGAGGGGACTGTATCGCAATTGCCCCTGGAGCTTGCCGGCTTAATTTTGCCGAATGACAGAGTCACCAGCACGGTGAGCAAAAAGCAGGCCGCCAGACAGATGTAGTATGGCTGTGCGGGCATCACTTCGGCCCAGCTCTCCATGTCTTTGAGGGAGTCGATGTGCCCGAGTACTAAGGCGAAGCTGTTGTTGGTGAAGTGCATCAGCATAGTGAGCTTGAGCGAGCCCGTGCGGTAGTACACCCATCCGAAGAGGCATCCCATCAAGAATGCGGGAATCGCCTGCCAGGGGTTGAGGTGTATGAGCGCGAAGAACAGGGCCGATATGATTATGGCCCAGAAAGGTTTGATCTTGGTGCTAACCAGCAGCCCGCGCAGCACCATGCCACGGCAGAGCCACTCCTCGAACAGAGGGGCGAAGATGCTCACGGTGATGAAGTTGATCCATACGTTCCCGGCCGTAAGCTGCTCCAGGGCGGTCTTGAGCACCTCGGGCATAGGGGGAAGGAGGGCCACCAGGTACTCGCTCCAGAAGCCGAGAGCCAGGGTGCCGGCGATTGCCAGCACGACGCACAGCACGGCGCCGACGGGAGCAAAATGGTTGTTGTCCAGCTTTGCTCCGCCATGTACCATAGACTCCCTTGCACTCTTGCTGCTTGCGTAGAGCATCGGGGGGATGAACATAATGGGGTAGCTGATGAGATTGAAATATTCAGCTGCCAGCTGCTGCCCCATGGCCATATTGAGCACTAACATTACGATGCCGCTCAGCAATGCTCCCACTCCCATCCATGCGAGCAGGGCCAGCATACCTCCTACCCCCGGAGTGTAATGGCTGAACTTGCTCAGGAAGCTGTAGTTTCCGCGCCGTTTCATTTGTACAGGGGTGAGGGGTAAACGCCCTCGCGGACGAGTTCTGCAAATTTAGCCACAACGCCGGGACGGTCTTCCTTGAAGGTTACGCCGAACCAGTGGGCGGGAGTTGCGAGCACATCGCAGGCTGCGGTGCCGCTGTGAATCATGTGGTCGACAGCGAAGGGGATGTAGAACTCCTTCTTGAGCTCACCTATGTTCTCCTCTAGGAACTCCTCGAAAATCTTGGCGCTGAGCTCCATGTAGTCGGGGGTGAAGCACCACATGTTCATGGAACAGAGGTCCTTGGCGTTGAGCTCTACGTGCTCGCCGCTCACGGAATTGTCGCCGCGCAGCACTCCGTCGGCCTCGACCTGCACGTTGTGATGTTCCACCACATTGGTGAGGTGACCAGCCTCGTCGTAATGGCAGATGCCACGGGATACGCCGCCGGACTCGCTCAGGGTATTGTCTATCTCGAAACCTACGATGGCAAAGACTCCCTTGCTGTGCTCGTGCTCGCGGCACCAGTCGCCGGCGATGTGGAACGACTCACGGCCGTAGAAGTCGTCGCCGTTGATTACCACAAAGGGCTCCTTGATGGCGTCTTTGGCCATAAGAACGGCGTGTGCGGTGCCCCAGGGCTTCTGGCGCTCGGGGTTGAGGCTGAAGCGGGCGGGAATCTTGTCGAGCTCCTGGGTTACGAACTCAAACTTGAGGGGCTCGCCGTCGAGGCAGTTGACGTTGCTGTATTTCTCTTTTACAGTCTGCTGGAACTGCTCCAGGAAGTAGTTGCGAACTATGTAGATTACTTTGCCGAATCCGGCCTCTACCGCATCGTGGATAGAATAATCGATGATGGTTTCGCCCGAGGGGCCGAGTCCGTCCATTTGTTTGAGGCCTCCGTATCGGCTGCCCATACCGGCAGCAAGTACCAAAAGAGTAGGTTTCATAATTTTTTTGTCTTATTATCCCGCAAATTTAACTATTTTTGTCATTATGGGAAAATTTAAAGATATATGGGACAGGAGTAAGGACGGAAACAAGGTCGCGCAGCGTTCGTTTGTGCGCTTTGCAATTGTGATTACGGCGGCCTTCGTGCTTTTCTTGTTCGTCAAGAAAGATAATCTTGCCCGCTGGATACAAGCGGGCTTTACCCTTGGGCAGCAGCAGCGGCGTATAGAGCAGCTCAAGCAGGAGAACGAGAGCCTGGATGCTCAGATACACATGCTCACATCGTCCAAGGATTCATTGGAGAAATATGCCCGGGAGGAATTTGGCTTTGCCGAGCCCGGGGATGATGTTTATGTGGAGGAATAGCTTATGCTGGTAGTTATAGAAGGTCTTGACGGAGCGGGTAAATCCACTCAGGTCCGCTTGATGAAGGAATACCTGGAGTCGGTGAGTCCGCGTCTGGAGTATATTCATTTTCCCAGATACGATGCTCCGGTTTACGGAGGCTTGATAGGTAAGTTCTTGCGCGGGGGCTTTGGGCAGTTAGACAAGGTGCACCCCCAGTTGGTGGCTCTTCTGTTCGCAGAAGACAGGCATGGCGCAGCGCCTCAGATGAAGCGGGTGCTCGCCGAGGGCGGAACGGTATTGCTCGACCGCTACGTCTATTCCAACATTGCCTACCAGTGCGCCAAGATGCCTGACGAGGAGAGCGCTGAAGACTTGCGTGAGTGGATACTCAATACGGAGTATGGCCAGTTCGACCTGCCCCGGCCCGACTTGAATATTTTCCTCGACGTGCCCATCGGGTTCGTTGAGGAGAGCCTCTCGCGGCAGCGTGGCGGCAACGACAGGGGCTATCTGCATGGCGCCCAGGATATTCATGAGGCCGATATAGAGTTTCAGAAGCGGGTGCGGGCGATGTACCTGCGGCAGGCGTCGCTGGATCCCGCCTTCGTTACTGTAGATTGCTCTGGGCCGGATGGCAAGATGCTTCCGCCCGATGAGATTTTTGCTAAGCTGCGCTCGGTATATGAAAAGTATTAAGCGTATTTGCGCAGTGCTCCTGGGCTTTGTGTTCTTTGTGGCCGGCCTGCTTAAATTGATGGACCCGGTGGGGGCGGGATTGGTGGTCTCGGAGTATTACAACTTCTTGCATTTGTCTTTCTTGGCGCCTTCGGCCTCTGTAGTGGGCGATTTGCTGGCGCTGTTTGAGGCTTTGCTCGGGGCTGCGCTTATCAGCGGGGCTTTTCCTTTGATTGCGGGTGTTTTGTCGGGGGTGGTGCTTGTTGTGTTTACGGCACTTACTCTTGTTTTGTGGCTGGTGAATCCGGCCATGGACTGCGGCTGCTTTGGGGAGGCTGTTCATCTGGACCCATTTAAGTCTTTTGTGAAGAATATAGTGCTATGCCTGCTGTGGCTGGTGGCTTTTGTGCCTTTCCGTTCGGTCCGCAGGCCCCGCAAGGTGAAATACGTTTCGTTTGGGATTGCTGCGGTATCTATAGTACTTTTTGCTGTGAATTATCAGCTCAATGTTCCGGCTTTGGACTTTACGCCTTTTGCCCCTGGAGCTACTCTCATGCAGGCGCAGGAGTCGCCGGAACCGGACGCTCCGCTGCTTTCTGTCTGCGATGCGGAAGGGGAGTACTGCGATTCCGTGCTGGCCGTTGGCAACAAGTTGGTTATCAGTGTATATGATGACGATCATCTGGGTGCTGCCGTGCAGGAGCGGGTGGCTCGATGCGTGGGGGCTTTTGTGGATTCGGCGGCTTCGGTGGATTCGGTGGCTTCGGTGGATTCGGCGGCTTCGACGGCTTCGGCGGCTTCGGCGGCTTCGGCGGTGGAGGCGGTGGATGCTGGCGCTGCTTCGGTGGCTACCGCGTTGGACCTTGTACTGGTGGCATCCGGTGAGTTCCCCGGAGTGCAGGACTTCTATACTGCCGACCGCCGCACCCTCATGACTCTCAATCGGTCCAACGGAGGCGCCACCCTTCTGCGCGACGGCGTGATAGTAGCCAAATGGCCCTCTCGTGCCCTCCCAACTGCTTCCGAGCTCGCTCCTCTCCTGGAACTCCCTCCCACAGAAGCTATGCTTAAGCACAACAACCCCCGCCGCCTCAAGCTCCAAGGCTTCCTCCTCTACGTCACCGCCGTCCTGGTGCTGCTGTAAGGTGGCCGGATGCGTCTGGATGAGGCCGGTTTAGCCGGACGGTATGGTCGGATAGTTTGTGTCGTATAATGTATGTTGCTTGATACCAGCATTTTACGTAAAATCGCCCGGGCGAATCTTCCTGGGCGATTTTCTGTTATCAGTTGATAGTCAGCAGTTTACATTCTGCGCCTAATTGAAAACAAAAATGAGGACTTCCGTTTAGAAATCCTCTGTAGTAGACCAAACAGGTAAATTCTCGAACCTTCTGGAAGACCTTTTGAAGGTTGAAAGATTCTCACAATATATTGAAAATCAAGTAAATGAGATTTTAACGAAAACGGAGGTTTCTCAGAAATAGCCGTCCATAATTGTGAAAAAGACTGATATGAAAGTGATTGTTCAGGATACGTTTATTGGGTGATAATCGCTACATTTAGGTCGATAAATGTGAGAACACTTTGGAGAAGGATTATATTTGGCACTACGATTCACCCCTCGGTGGAATCACGCTCGGCAGTAACGGCGAGGCCATAACGGGACTTTGGTTCAACGGACAGAAGTACTTTGCCGACACAATGAAAGGGGTCGGCGAAGAAAAGATTCTTCCGGTTTTTGCCGAAGCCAGTCACTGGTTGGACGTTTACTTCAGCGGCAAGGAGCCCGGGTTTACCCCTCCTTTGACTATGAGGACTACGCCATTCCGAAAAGTAGCAAGAAAACACGCAAATAGTAGTAAGAAAACTTGAATAAGTAGGGAGAAAAATATATCTTTGCTGCGTAAAAGGCTATAGCTATGACCATGAAGGATCGATTGACAGCCCTGATGGAGCGATATAAACAATTGGGTATTGACTCCCAGATAGACTACGAGAAGTTCTATCTGTACTCAATTATTACCCACTCCACCGCTATTGAAGGGTCGACAGTTACGGAAATAGAAAATCAACTGCTCTTCGACGAGGGGATTACCGCAAAGGGAAAACCGCTCATGGAGCAAATGATGAACCTGGATTTGAAACGGGCCTATGAAGAAAGCATTCGCCTCGCCAGAAATCATACTGACATTACGATTGACATCCTTAAGGCCCTGTCCCATCTGGTCATGCAGAATACGGGTTCAACTTACAAGACTTCACTCGGCGATTTCTCCTCTGCAAATGGTGACCTCAGGTTAGTCAATGTCACAGCCGGCGTCGGGGGAAGGTCTTATATGAGTTACCAGAAAGTCCCCACCAAATTGCAACAGTTCTGTGACTGGCTTAATGCCCAGCGTAAGCTTCCGATGTCCCCGTCGGAACGATATGACCTGAGTTTCGAGGCCCATTATCGCTTGGTGACCATCCATCCCTGGGTTGATGGTAACGGACGGATGGCCCGTCTCGTCATGAACCACATCCAGTTCGAATTCGGCTTGATTCCGGCGAAGGTACTCAAAGAAGATAAAGGGGATTATATCAATGCTCTCATTGCTACCAGAGAGGCAGATGATACTACAGTTTTTCTGAATTTCATGACAGGCGAAATGATCAAGACACTGTCCGCAGACATCGAAGCATTCCTTAAGTCGATGGATGAAGGTGGGGAGAAAAGTCTGCCGATAGGGGAGAAAAAACAAAAAAGTAGGGAGAAAATCCTCCAACTGCTCAAAGATCACCCCAACTATTCGGCCCGTAAACTCGCTGAGATTATCGGAATAACCCCAAAAGCCATCGAAAAACACCTCGCCAAACTCAAAACCGAAGGACTCATTCAAAGAGAAGGACCGGACAAAGGCGGCTTTTGGACCGTTTTATAATCCCTTTAAAGAAAAAACGCTAACCGATTAAAATAAAATCAGTTAGCGTTTAAAGTAGTAGACCAGACAGGTAAATTCTCGAACCTTCTGGAAGACCTTTTGAAGGTTGATAGATTCTCACAAAATATTGAAAATCAAGGAAATGAAAATATGACAGAAATGGAGGACTCAGAGTAATAGGCTTCAAAAAACGTAAAAAATGGTCGAAATTCATTACCTTTGAGAGTTCGATTAATCGATATTTAACTGCATGCGCAGATTGCTAATAATAATTGTTCTTCTGGCCAACACGTTGGTTTCCTTTGCCCAGAACGGGGTAAAGGGGCGGGTGGTGGAAGCCGATGGGACACCGGTCATCTATGCAGCGGTGATGCTGGAATCGGACAAGAAGATGGTGGCCGGAAGCATGACGGGTGAAGATGGCGCATTCCTTCTTAATGGACAGTTCACGGGTAAATATCTGCTAAAAATCAGTTCTATTGGCTATATGGACCTGAAGCGAGAGCTGGAGTGCTCCGGCAAAGGCGTGACGGATTTGGGTGATATCATACTGGCCCAGGATGCTACCGTCCTGAACGAGGCGTTGGTCGTTGCCGGAGAAACACCGAAGAGTGTGAGCGTAGAGAAAACCCGAATCAATACAGCATCCAGCGCTACTGCGGCAACGGGCTCCGTGCTTGAGGTAATCCGCAGAGCCTCGGCCGTGAGTGTTGATGGCAGCGGTGGCATTTCCATCCGTGGCAACAGTAACGTGCTCATCCTGGTGGACGGAATTCCGACCACACTGGGCGGTCTGGAGAGCATCCCGGCGGCCAATGTGCAAAGCATTGAGATTGTGACCAGTCCGGATGTGAAGTATGATTCCGAAGGTACCGGCGGCATCGTCAACATCATATCAAAGAAGCAATCGTCCAATATGTTCAGTGCTATGGCAGCGTTTAACTATGGCTTCAATGGATTCTTGAACGGGAATGTGGCGCTGAACTATAACAAAGGCCGATGGGGCGTACGTTTCAACTATAACGGCAAGTATGAGCAGGATCTGATTGAAAGCGAACTTCATCGGCAAATTGTGGCCACGGGTACCCGGGTGGACCAGCTTATCAATGCCACCAAACGGACCAGCGGCCAAAATGCCGGCATCAATATCCAGTTCAAGGCCACGCCCAAAGACATCCTGACGGCCGATTTCAAGGTGGCGCTGCCCCGGATGAACAACTTCCAGGACTTTAACGGTACGCGCCAGACTGATATCACCTTCAACCGCGAGAACTTCGAAGGAGGCCTGGGATATAAGCATCTGCTTGACCCCGGCAAGAAGGAATTGAGCGTGAATGCCTCCGTTTCCAGTATCACCGGCCATCGGCCTTCTTACTACTACGAAGGCGGAAAAATGGTGCAGAAGTCGCAGTCCGGCGGACATCCTTTCATAGCCACTCTGCAGACCGATTATATGACGCTGCTGGGAAAGGGCAAGTTCGAGACGGGCGCCAAGATGACTTATCGGCAGAACAACATCGACCATAAGATGTATGAATGGGACGACGCCACGCAAGATTGGGTGCTGTCCATTCCACTCAGCAACGACCTGACACACCGCGAGTACATCCCGGCAGCGTATGCAATGTATTCAGGCAAGTTCTCGGAGGCACTAACCTATAAGGCTGGCGTCAGATTCGAATACAGTTACGTTACGCTTCACAGCAATGGTTCAGGCCTGGACACGAGCAGCGACTGCTGGTTCCTATCGCCCAGTGTATCGCTGAACTGGCGAGTAGCCCCTCGCTGGTCGTTGAGTGCAGCGCTTACCCGTCGCATCTCCCGGCCGACGTATCCGCAGTTGAACCCCTACATCAACCTGATCGACAAACAGACCTACGAAACCGGCAACATGCAGTTGCAGCCGGAAAAGGCCAACAAACTTGATGCGGGGTATTCCTATACCGGGAAGCTCCTGACGGTGATCGGTAATGCCTACGTAACCTATACCACGAACTACATCAATCAGGTAGCGTATCTGGACAATGATATTCTGGTCACCACCTACATAAATGCTGCCTCAGACGTAAAGACTGGCCTGGACCACAGCATCCGGTATTCACCCACCCGGTGGCTGACGGTGGATTTGGCCAGCAATACTTTCTATTCTGCTTCACGCGGTTCTTTCAGAGGCGCCGATATCCAGAACCAGGGCTGGGCCAACAACAGCAACGTGGGCCTCACCATCCGGCCGTTGAGCAGCGCGGAGATCCAAGCGCAGTACTTTTTTACTACGCCACAGTATTTTCCGCAGTTCACCACCCGGACCATCCATTATGGAATTATCGGCGTGAAGCAGCACTTCCTTAAGAACTCGCTTACGATTACTGCCCTGCTGACGGACGTATTCAACACCCGCCGCTGGGATGTGCATTCCGACAATCCGGTGTTCACGTTGGTGAACAACAGCAAGAATCGCAGCCGCATGTTCTGGCTGGGCATCAGTTGGAACTTCCATTCCTTCAAGCCAGTCAAGGGCGGGCAGAAGCAGCAGGAGGAAGATAGGAGCGTGATCAGAATAGGAGATTAGACGATGGAACTTATCAAATCTATACTGGCCGTAGGTGCCGGCAGTTTCCTGGGAGGATCGGGCCGGTATCTGGTATCGCTGGCGATGAAAGGCGTCAGCAAGGGTTTTCCATGGGCAACACTGGCAGTTAACCTTGCAGGCTGCTTTCTGATTGGTCTCCTATGGGGCTTGTTCAGCAAGAATGGATCAGATAGCAGCAACTGGGCATTGTTCCTTACTGTAGGCCTCTGCGGTGGGTTTACAACCTTCTCCACTTTCTCAAAGGAGGCGTTAGTAATGCTTCAAGGAGGCAATATCTGGGGATTTTCCGGCTATGTTGCAATCAGTGTCATTGCAGGTATTGCCCTTGTAGCATTGGGGTATTATCTGATGCGCTAAATTCACATTTTGCTGTGTCTATGAAACTACCTGAGGTCACACTCCTTCCTCTGCAACCCGATGACCGGGAGCAGTTCATCATGGACAACCAGTGGGCGTTCAAGTATGGAGCCCAGCAGGAGTTCGGGATGCGGGACGAACGTTGCGAGGAAGGAGAAGAAGTCATTTCCCGCAAGACCATCGAGGATTCCATTGATGGTGAGAATGCAGAGGCTTACCGCATTGTCCTGGATGGTCAAAACGTAGGCGGAGTTGTCTTGCGTATCGACAAGAATGCGGCCCATGGTGAGTTGGAACTGTTGTTCGTGCTGCCGGAGGTCCACAGCAAGGGCATCGGCCAGGCTGCGTGGAAAGCCGTTGAAGCTATGCATCCGGAAATCAAGGTCTGGGAAACAATCACCCCTTACTTTGAGAGGCGAAACATCCACTTCTACGTGAACCGCTGCGGATTCCATATCGTCGAGTTCTGGAACAAGTACCAGCATGGTCCGGCTTTCCCGGAGGACGAGGAAGGCAACTGGAGTATGGATGACGAGATGTTCGTGTTTAGGAAGGAAATAGTAAACAACTAGATTCAGATTTATCTGTCTCTTCCAGCAACAACAAGTCTGCAGCAATTACCACTCTGTAGGGGTTAATATCTATTCTCTGAATTATCAGACACTTATCCGGTAACCTCTGGGAGATTCTCCCAGAGGTCTTTAGCTATAAGCCTCAAAGTCAAGTGCTTGGCATTCAGGCAATTGATTGCACTGCCTGCGGTTCATAGACCGCAGGCATTTTGCGCAAGTGCCAGAGCATCAAGCAGATAGATTTGCAGCAAAAAAGTATTACCTACATTTCGAAGAAAGGTAACAAGGCGCCTCCAGGCGCCGCGGCGGAGTGTCGGCGAGGTTTTCGCGAGAAAACCGAAGCAACGGAGCCGCCGACCGGAACGAAGCGCAGGTCGCATGTCCCCTGGGGGACCGCTGCGCAGCAGCGAGGGGGAAGTAGGCGAAGCCTCCGCGGAGAAATCAGGAAAGTCAGCCGTAACCGGCTGACTTTCAATTGCTTGCATAGACCAAATACTCCGAATCTCGAACCTGATTGAAGATTTCAACCGTCATTATTGATTCGCCATCGAGGTACTTTAGGGAATAATGATTATATTTGTAAGAGCCCGTCTCATCGGGAATCAATGTTTATGGAAGACACTGGTAATATCGTTATTTACGAGTCAGAAGGAGGAGATGTCCGGCTAGATGTAAGGCTGGAGAATGGTAACGTGTGGCTTACTCAGCAACAAATGGCTTTGTTGTATGATAAAACCCCTTCCACCATTAACGAGCATATCAGAGACATTTTTGACGATAAAGAACTGCTTCCAGAGGCCTGTAGAAAGAAATTCGGAGTTTCCGAATTTCAGCAGAAAGCGGCCTGAATGTCCCTCGCCGAGTTTGATTCCTGATTATTTGGAATACTTGTAGAACCCTTCTCCGGAACTCCTGCCGAGCTTGCCCTCGTCGATCTTTTTCTGGAGCACGCTGAGCATGCCCTTGAAGTTGTAGGGCATGAGCATCTTCTTGAGAAGCGGGCTGAACAGGCCGGGGACCTTCTGGTACTGGAGGACGATGTTGCGGGCGGTGTTGATTCCAACCACATCGAAGATCTCAAACGGCCCGCGGGGGGCGCCGGTGCCGAATTTCCATGCCTTGTCGATACTTGCGGGGTCGCTGACGCCGTTGACGTACAGGTCCAGGCCGGACAGCAGGAAGGGGACGAGCATGGAGTTGAGCAGGTAGCCGTTCTTCTCCTTGTTGACGGGCAGGGCGACCATCCTGATGTCGTTCGCAAATGCGACAACCGCGTCGAACGCCTCCCTGGACGTCTGGCCTTGAGCCATCACTTCCGCCGTATTGTTCTTCCAGATGGAATTGGCAAAATGCATGGACAGATACTTGTCGGGGCGCCCCGTGTATTTGGCGAAAGTGGACGGAAGCAGGGTGGAGGAATTGGTGCAGAGGATGGTCTTGGCCGGCATGAGGGGTGCGAGAGCCTCGTAGAAGGCGACCTTGTCCTTTACGTTCTCTGCCACGGACTCGATGATGATGTCCGCATCGGCGGCCGCCTTGGCCATGTCCAGCTCGAGCTTGATTCCGGAATAAGCCTTCTCGACCTGCTCCAGGCACTTTTTGGGATCGAAGTTGCCGGTATCGGCAATGCCCCGGCACCAGTTGGAAGCCCCCTGAGGAGAATCCATCAGCTTGATAGCGTCAATATAAGAATTGCGGAGGCCGTCAATCTTGGGCTGTGTTCGGCCAATGCTCCCCTGGCTGCGGAGCCAGATAGTAACGTCAAAACCACAATATGCAGCCTGGAAGGCAATCTGGCTTCCAAGCACGCCGCCTCCGGCGATAACTACTTTTTTCATAAAGCTTTATATTTTAATCTATATCTACAATATCGTAATTCAAACTCCCCAACCCGATGGATGCGGCATAGTCTACGATGTGGGTGCCGTGCTTGCTGTTGATGCGTTTCTGCAGGGGGCTGCCGTCGCAGTCGCAGTCCACCGACATATTGTTCATCACATTGATATAGACGATGTTCTTGCCTTCAGTCTTGAAGTAGTCATGCACGCCCTGGGCGGCATCGGCCATGGACTCCAGGAAGGAATCCTGGCTGTTGGTGCCGACGATGAGGCCTTTGGTACGCCGCCCGGCGGTATGGATATACACTTTGCCGGCGATGTCATACTTGATCCAGCGGGTATCGCGGACAGGGATCTTCATCTCCCCTTCGGAATCCATGATGTCAACGGTGGCGATGTCGTTATAGCCGCGTTCGGCAATTGCTTCCAGGTGCTTTTCGGTGGTGCCCCTGTTGCCGCCATAGGCCGTGTTGCACTCTACGAGCGTACCGTCCACTTTGTCTACCAGATCCTTGATGAACCCGGGGCGGAGGTGATTGCTCTGGGACGATTCCCCGGTGGAAATCTTGACGGCGACGCGGCCGTTTGCCTCAACGCCCAGCGCCTCATAGATCCGAACGAGGGATTCCGGGGTGATTTCACTGGTGAAATACACCGTGGATTTCTCTTCCGGCTGATTGCCGGCCACCGGCGTTGATTTGCCGGTACCGCAGTTGGTGCATCCCAGCACGGCGGCCAGGAACGCCAGGGCAAGTATTATCCTTTTTATATGATCATATTTCATTCAAGTGCAAATATAAGAAATTAGTGCAATAATCATAACAGCCATGCCTCAGACTTTTTGCGCGATATGGGTGTGATTAAACGCAAATTGCGCAAATCTTTATTCGCTAATCCCTAATATTTGAAGTATGAGACTCAACCACCTGACACTATTACTGTCTTTCCTGTTGTTTTGCTCTTGCACAAAACCTACAGGTGACGTCCTGCCGCAGCGGAGCAAAAAAATAAGTCGCTGGTCAGCGACTTATTTTGACTGCGTAGACTACACAGGTAAAATCTCGAACTTTTTGGAGGATCTTGAGAAGCTGGATA
>CAMKAJ010000017.1 GCA_946410455.1 uncultured Bacteroidales bacterium | reverse complement strand
GCACCTCGGGCAGCACCAAGCGCGAACGCATAGCGGAGATTGCCGCCGTGCTGAGTTTCAGCGCGATTCTCAATAACGACAAGGTCGGCGCACTATTCTTCAGCGACCGCATAGAGAAGTTCATCCCTCCCAAGAAGGGTCGCGGCCACCTGCTTCATATTATCCGCGAGATGCTGGAGCTTGAACCCGCATCGGACGGTACCGACATAGGAGGCGCCCTGCGGTTCCTTGCCAACGCCATCAAGAAGAAGTGTACCGCATTCATTCTCAGCGACATGCTCGACACCGACAAGGGCGGGTCGCCGCGCTACGAAGAGGCACTTAAGGTGGCTGCCGGGCGCCATGACCTCTCCGTAATCAAGGTGCACGACCCGCGAGAGCAAGGACTGGTGCCAGTAGGCCTGGTGCACATAAAAGACGCCGAGACCGGCCGCAGCGCCTGGGTTAACACCGACTCCCCCCGCCAGCGCAAAGCGTACGAGGAATGGTTCCGCAGCCTTGCGCAAAAGGAAGAAAAGCTCTTCAACAAATACCAGATAGACAGCGTAGATATCGCCACCGACCAGGACTACGTAAAAGGTCTGATGGCTCTTTTTGCTCATAAATGAAACTGATTGCAATCATATTGGCACTGACAATGGATGTCCTGCCCGGAGGAGATGCTGTCCTGCATCAGCTCCAGAAGCGCGACTCTATACTCATAGCCGACCAAGTGCGTTACAGCGTGACGCTGAGCGGGTTGCAGGAAGGGCAGCAGATCGCCCTCCCCGACCTCAGCAGCGCAAGCAACGACACCTTGACTCTTGTACGCGGATGGCAGCTGGACACCCTGGTGAACGGCAAAGAAATTCACTCCCGCAACGCCAAGGCAGCCGCAAAGATACTGCGCAAGCCCTTCGACGTAAGGGCGTCCGTAGTGCTTGCGCCATTTGAAGAAGGCACCTACGAACTGCCGGACATACCGGTAATCAAAGCCCTGAAAGACAAGGCAGACACGCTGATTTTCAAGGGATTGGAGATGGAGGTAAAGACCATGCCCGTAGATACCGCCAGCTTCCAGATACACGATATCAAGGGGCAGATCAAGTACCCTATTACGCTAACTGAAGTACTTCCATGGGCGCTTGGCGGCCTGGCGCTCCTCGCCGTCATCTTCTTGGTAGCCAAGCTGATAGACCGCGCCAACAAGCGTCGCGCCGAGGCCCTCAAGCCCAAGGATCCTGCGTACATCGTGGCTCTGCGCGAGCTCGACAAGTACCGCTCAGACAAGTTCTGGGCACCCGAGAAGCAGAAGGCCTTCTATTCCGGCATCACAGACGCGCTCAAGATCTACATGGACGACCGCTTTGGGGTTGATGCCCCGGAGATGACCACGGCCGAGCTCTTCGATGCGCTCAAGGGCGACAAAGACATTACCCCGGAGATGTTCAACGAGCTCAAAGAACTCTTTGAGCGGGCCGACTTTGTAAAGTTCGCAAAACACGTGGCCGACGACACCGAGAACGCCTCGGCCCTGCCGCTGGCTGTGCGCTTCGTCACGACTACCTATCAGGCTGATATAGAGAAAGAAAGCAGCGTGCAGGAGGACGCGGAAGATTAATGTTTTTTGAATATCCTACACTACTTTGGCTGCTGGCGGTTCCGGTGCTGCTGCTACTCCATTATTTATGGATGGAGCTGCGCGGCCGCCGGCCTCACCTCAGGGTAAGCAGCGCTGCTCCCTGGCTCAAAGCAGGCAGCACTCCGCTCGCCGCTCTCAGGCACCTTCCGTTCGTGCTCCGGGAGGCAGCTATCGTGCTCATTATCATAGCAATAGCGCGTCCCCGGTCGAGCTCTGAGATAGAGAAGATCGACACCGAGGGCATAGATATCGTGCTGGCAATGGACGTCTCTACCAGTATGCTGGCACGCGACTTCAAGCCCGACCGCATCAGCGCCGCCAAAGATATCGCCATAGAATTCATTGCTCAGCGCCCCTCAGACCGCATCGGCATAGTGGTATTTGCCGGCGAGAGCTACACGCAGTGCCCCCTCACAACAGACCGCGCCACCCTCATCAACCTGATGAAGGAAGTGCAAACCGGGCTCATAGAGGACGGCACCGCCATTGGCAACGGACTTGCCACCGCAGTGGCCCGGATGAAGGATTCCGACGCCAAGAGCCGGGTGGTCATCTTGCTCACAGACGGCGTAAACAACTCCGGCGAGATAGCCCCGCAGACAGCTGCAGAGATAGCCAAAACCTACGGAATCCGCGTCTATACTATAGGCGTGGGGGCCAACGGAATGGCCCCGTACCCTGTTATGACGCCGTGGGGAATGGACGTGCAGCAGATGCAGGTAGAGATTGACGAGAAACTGCTGCAAGAGATAGCCGACCTCACCGGAGGACGCTACTTCCGCGCCACCGACAACACCAAACTGTCTGAGATTTACTCCGAAATCAACAAGATGGAGAAGGCGCGCACCACCATCGACAGCTTCCCGGTGTATAAAGAACTCTTCGGCAATTACGCCCTCGCAGCGCTCATCTGTCTGCTGCTTGAGCTGCTTGTCCGATTAATGATAAGGAGGATGCCGTAATGCTGTACTTTGCTTCTCCTCTCTACCTCTGGCTGCTTCTGCTGGTGCCGCTTATTCCGGTGATATACGGAGTGTTACGCTCGCTTCGCAGGCGCCGGATACGCCGTTTCGGCGACGAAGCCCTGGTGCGTGAACTCATGCCCTCGTGGTCGGGAGCCAAGGGCTGGGTGAGGATAGTGCTCTTCTCCCTCGCTTTCTTCTTCTTTGTACTTGGAATCGCGCGCCCTCAGATGGGAGCCAAGCTCAAAGAGCACGAAACCAAGGGGGCGGAAATTATGATTTGCCTGGACGTCTCCAACTCCATGCTCGCGGAGGACTACTCCCCATCGCGTCTGGACAGGGCCAAACTGGCGATTTCGCGCGTGGTAGACAAGCTGCAAGGCGACCGGATCGGACTGATAATCTTTGCCGGAAGCTCCTTCGTGCAGCTGCCCATCACCACCGACTACATCTCCGCAAAGATGTTCCTGGGCAATATCAACACCGGCTCCGTGCCAGTGCAGGGAACTGCGATTGGCGACGCAATACTCACTGCAGCAAAGAGTTTCAGCGCGCAGAGCGAGAAGAGCCGCGCCATCATAGTGATTACGGACGGCGAGAACCATGAGGATGATGCTGTGGAGGCCGCAAAGCAAGCCGCCGAGCTCGGAATCAAGGTTTATACCGTAGGTGTAGGTTCGCAGCAGGGACAGCCCATTCCGATCGACGGAGAGCTGCTCAAAGACAAAGATGGCAACATTGTGGTGAGCCGACTGGACGAGGGTACGCTCAAGCAGATTGCCGCTGCCGGAGGTGGCGCCTACGTGCACGCCGGCAACGAAGAATTCGGTCTCAATCCCATTGTGGACGACATCAAAAAGATGGAGGCCGAGAGGTTTAACTCGGTGATATTCGAGGACTTCGATGAGCAGTACATGTACTTCTTTGCAGCCGCTCTGGTGCTGCTGGTGCTGGAAATGCTCGTCGGCGAAAGAAAACATAAAAGGAGGCTCTTCGAATGAAAAAGCTGATTTGTTTATGGCTCGGACTCGCTCTGGCGGGAGTTTGCCTGCAGGCGCAGACAGACAAGCGCGAAGTGCGCGCCGGCAACCGCAAGTTCGACAAGAAAGAGTATAAAGCGGCCGAAATCGATTACCGCAAGGCCGTGCTTAAAGACAGCCTCTCCGTGCCGGCGTCTTACAATCTGGCCGGCAGCCTGTACAGGCAGGAGAACTGGGATGAGGCCGGGAAGGCCCTGGAGCAGGTAAAGGAGCAGGCTCCGCTGAGCGCACACGCAGCCGAGTGGCACTATAACAGCGGCGACGTAGCCCTGCAAAAGAAAGATTACGCGGCAGCCGTAAAGGCCTTCCGCGATGCTCTGCTGCTTACTCCGGACGACCTGGACGCCAAAGAGAACTACATTTACGCCAAGAAGATGCTGGAAAATCAGCAGAACGGCGGGGGTGGACAGAACGAAAACGAAGACGAAAACCAGGATCAGCAGCAGGACCAGAATCAGAATCAAGACCAGCAGGAGCAGCAGCAAGATCAACAGGACCAGAATCAAGATAAGCAGGACCAGCAGGAGCAGGAGCAGAAAATCTCTCCTCAGCAGGCCCAGCAGATGCTGAAGGCCATTCAGGCCAAAGAAAAAGAGACGCAGGACAAGGTTAATAAAGAGAAGGCGGCAGCCCTGAAAGCCCGCCAGAAAGACAAGAACTGGTAGAAGATGAAACGCATTGCTACATTATTCGCCCTGCTGCTCGCAGCCACGGGAGCGTTCGCACAGCAGTCCATCAAGGTTAATGTGCAGAACCTCGTTGCAGTAGACGAGCAGTTCAGCGTAACGTTCGTAATAGAAGGAGAAGGCCGCCCGTCGGGATTCGAATGGGACTGCGGCAGCGACTTCCAGCTGGTGTGGGGGCCCCAGAAAGGCTCGTCGAGCTCTATCAGTATAGTCAACGGCAAGCGTACTCAATCGTCGCAAACAACTTATACTTACGTACTTATGCCGCGCGGTACAGGTACCTTTCAACTGCCCGCCGCCACGGCAACGCTCAAAGGAGAGAAGATCAGCTCACGCAGCGTCTCAATCCAGGTTGTGGGCAACGGGGCTCAAGCAGGAGGCAGCCAGAGCGGCTCCTCAAGCGGCGGCCCCCAGGCCCAGCAGGGCAGCCAAACCCAGCAGCAGGCACAGACCGGAACGATTCCCGGCGAAGATATCTTCCTGCGCCTGACATTGAGCAAGAACAGGGCAGTTGTAGGCGAGACCATCAACGCCACCCTCAAACTCTACCACCGTGTGAACATCGCCGGGTTCGAAGACGCTAAGTTCCCAACTTTCAACGGATTCTGGAGCCAGGAAGTGCAGGCCCCCAGCAACATAGAATTTCATCGCGAGAACGTTGGAGACAAGATTTACGACGCCGCAGTGCTGCGCAGCTGGACCCTCATTCCCCAGCAAGCGGGCGACGTCAGCATAGACCCGGCAGAACTGGTGTGCCTGGTGAATGTTCGTAACCGCAGGACTTCGTCTGGCAGCATCTTCGACAGCTTCTTTCAGGACGACTACACCACCATTCGCAAGCGGGTTACAACGCCGGCCATCAAGGTGCAGGTGAACAAAGTGCCTGCGGGCGCACCGGCATCGTTCGGAGGGGGTGTGGGCAGCTTCCGCATGATTGCCAGCCTGAGCCGCGATTCACTCAAGACCCACGATGCCGCCTCGCTCAAAGTTACGGTGAGCGGCAAGGGCAACATCTCCCTGCTGGAGGCGCCCAAGATCAACTTCCCTCCGGACTTCGAGGTTTACGACGTAAAGACCAGCGAATCAGCAGGATCCAAGACTTTCGAGTATCCCTTCATCCCCCGCAGCCACGGGCAGTTCGTGCTTGGACCGGTGGAATACAGCTACTACGACGTGGCGGCCGGCAAGTACGTGACGCTGCGTAGCCAGGAGATGCCGCTCAACGTAAGCAAAGGCAACGAAGTCGCTGCAACTCAGGGAGTTGGGCAGTTGGTTAGCGCTCCCGTGGGTAAGGACGTTCGCGACCTCGGAACCGACATCCGCTTCATCAGTCCACGTATGCCTGCGCTCAAGAAAACAGGCGCGTTCTTCGTGGGCTCAGGGGCGTTTTGGGCCATACTAGCGGCCCTCTGCGCCATTGCTGCGGCGATTTGGGCAGCCACGCGCAAGCTTGCAGCCCGCCGCGCCGACGTAGTGGGGAGCAAGAATCGCGCCGCCACCAAGATGGCCCGCAAGCGGCTGTCGCAGGCCGGAGAGTTCCTGCAGAAAGACCTCTACACCGCGTTCTACGAGGAGCTCCACAAGGCACTGCTGGGATTCGTGGGCGACAAGCTCAACCTGCCGGCCGCAGAGCTCAGCAAGGAGAACATTAGCGAGCGACTGGTAGCTGGAGGAGCGAGTGAAGAGCAGGCCTCCCGATTCACGGAACTGCTTGACGCATGCGAATTTGCGCGCTACGCTCCGAGCGAGGGGCACGAGGCCATGAACGCCCACTTCGAGGGGGCGGTGAGTGTAATTTCTGACATTGATTCTGCTATGAAAAGAGGTACCAAGAGCGGGGCCGCAGCAGCCGCGTTGCTGGCACTGCTGATGCTCGCTCCCCTGCAGGGATGGGCGCAAAACGATGCCGCGCAGCTGTGGAACGACGGGGTATCCGCTTATGCCGACGGCCGCTGGGACGAAGCGCAGCAGGCATGGAGTGCAATTGCCGCAGACGGCATGGAGAGCGCAGAACTCTATTGCAACATTGGCGACGCCTGCTTCAAGGGAGGTGACGTGGCGCACGCGATACTGTGGTACGAAAGGTCACTCAAGGTGGATCCGTCTTACGGCGACGCACGTTTCAACCTGGAATTCGCACGCACACAGGTGCAGGACCGCATCGAAGAGGTGCCCGAGTTCTTTGTAGAAGTGTGGGGGCGCAAGGCCTGCTGGCTGCTGCCGTCGGGCTTATGGGCCTGGCTCTGCATAGCGTTCTTTGCTGCATTCCTGGCCATGGGGCTGCTGTTCCTGCTCGGACGCGGCGGTGCCCGCAAGGCAGGCTTCTTTGTAGGAATCGCCATGCTGCTGTGCTCGCTGCTCTGTCTGGACTTTGCTTTCTGGCAGCGCACAGACGCCCTCAAGCACGACAGCGCAATCATCATGGACGCAGTTACCGAGGTCAAGAGTTCCCCCGGCAGCGGCGTAAGCCTCTTCGTGCTCCACGAAGGCACCAAGGTACGGCTCCTGGAGAGCGTGGGCGAGTGGGAGAACATAGAGCTCTCCGACGGCCGCCAGGGCTGGCTCCGCAGCCGCAGCATGGAGGTAATCTAGGCTTTTCCGGCACACAAAACAGTCGTTACGCGAAGTTTGAATATTTCGCGACAAATGCCTATATTTGTAGGTTAATGAAAAATAGTTACTAAAAGATATGCTCAGTTATTTACTTCAGTCCGACATTATGGAGGCGGTACAGGCTGCACCGGTGCAGCAGGAAATGTCTTTTTCTTTGATTGAGATGGCCACTAAAGGCGGCTGGCTCATGATTGTGCTGCTCCTTCTGTCTATCATTGCTATCTACATCTTCGGCAAGAAATGGTGGATGATACGCCAGGCGTCCAAGATCGACAAAGACTTCATGATGGACATCCGCGACTACATCCACGATGGCAAACTCAAGTCTGCCAAGACACTCTGCACCAAGTTCGACACCCCCGTAGCTCGCATGGTAGAGACCGGTATCGACCGTTACGGCAAGCCGCTGGGCGACATACAGACCGCTATCGAGAACGTGGGTAACGTAGAGGTGGCCCGCCTGGAGAAGGGCCTTCCGTACCTTGCCATGATAGCCGGCGGCGCTCCCATGATTGGATTCCTCGGAACCGTCATCGGTATGGTGCAGGCCTTCTTCAACATGTCGCAGGCAGGCAACAACATAGACATCACCCTGCTGTCGAGCGGAATCTACACCGCCATGATTACCACCGTGGGAGGTCTTGTAGTAGGTATCATCGCCTACTTCGGCTACAACTACCTCACCTCCAAGGTGTCCAACGTGGTGTTCCAGATGGAGAGCAGCACCATTGAGTTCATGGACCTGCTGGATGAACCTCAAGCTAAAGACGAAGACTGATGGCACTCAAGCGTATCACAAAAGCAGATCCCAACATGGCTATGTCGAGTATGACCGACATAGTTTTCCTGTTGCTCATCTTCTTCCTGGTCACCTCTACGCTGGTGAACCCCAACGCCCTCAAACTACTGCTCCCCAAGAGCACCGGTCAGGTGGGCGCCAAGGCCACCGTATCCGTGTCTATCAAAGACTGGGGGAACGATGAATACAGCTTCCATGTGAACGGGAACGAGGCTCCCCTGCCCCTCGAGCAGGTGGAAGACGAGCTTGTGGGCCTGCTCCAGACCGAGGAGGATCCCACTTTCTCTATCTACTCCGACGAAAGCGTCCCCATCAAGGAGATAGTGCAGGTGATGAATATCGCCAAACGCAATCACTATAAGGTTATACTTGCCACGCAACCGGAATGAAACAGTATCTGCGCGAGCGTAACGAAAGGGAGCGGAACTCCGTAGTGACAGGTGTCGTACTGACCCTGGCGTTGCACGTTGCCGCGCTTCTGCTCGTGTCGTTCACCGGAATCAAATATCTCTATCCCCCGCCGCAGGAGACCAGCTTCATCATTGACTTTGAGGAAGAAATAGCCACGCCGCCCGTGCAGAAGATAGGGCGCGAGCCCAGGGGCGAGGACGTTGATCCGGAGAAGGTGATAGAGCTGGTACAGCGTAGCGAATCGCCGGTAGAGTCTGATAAGCCCAACCTCACCCCGGAGACCAAGACGGACGACTTTGGCGACGTGGATGTGCCGGAGCCTCCGCACGAAGAAGAGCCCAAGCTCGACCCGAGGGCGAGTTTCCCCGGAATGGCCAAGAAAGACACCACCCTCACCGCACAGCATGCCGCAAAAGAAGGCTCTACCGAGTTCAAGGCCGGGCAGCCTACCGGAAATACTGGCAAGGGCAATACGGACGGAGCCCCCAACGCACACCTGGAGGGCCGCTACGTAGATAAGGCCGGGCTCAAGAAGCCGGCTTATTCCTCCCAGGAGAGCGGCAAGGTGGTAGTAAAGATTTGGGTAGACCAGTACGGAAAGGTTCAGAAAGCAGTCCCGGGAGCGGACGGAACTACCGTCACCGACAAGGGCCTGTGGACTGCCGCACGCAAAGCCGCCCTCGAAACAGGATTCAACATGAGCGCCAATGCACCGGCGCTTCAAGAAGGTACAATTACCTATATTTTCAACCTCAAATGATGACGTGAGTCATCGCACTACATTAAAACAATGGAAGGTTTTTCTAAAGACGGCCGAAAACTTAGACCACGGAAAACTGCAGGAAGCGCTGCACGTTCCGAAAAAGTTGATTTTCATTCTTCAAGTGAGCATCGCTCCTACGGAGAGCGTAGCAATTATGGCGACCGCCCCCATGGCGAGCGTGCCAGCTACGGTGATCGCAGGCCCCGCCAGTACGGGGAGTCCCGCCCCTACGGCGAGCGCAAGAGCTATGGCGAACACGGCAGCTACGGTGATCGCAAGCCCCGCCAGTTCGGAGAGTCCCGCCCCTACGGCGATAGGCCTCACGGCGACCGCCCCCACGGCGAGCGCAAGAGCTACGGAGACCGCCCGGGCTTCAAGTCCGGCCCCGGCAGAGGCGGCAAGCGCTTTGCATCCAAGCCCCGCTTCGGCAAGTCCAACAACGATGGCATCAACCGCATGATCAGCCGCAAGCCGCAGGTATCCAACGACTACGACGGGCCTGCATTCGAGCCCGAGATGATAAAAGACGAGATCCGTCTCAACCGCTTCATCGCCAATTCCGGCGTATGTTCCCGCCGCGAGGCCGACACCTTCATCCAGGCCGGCTGCGTAACGGTGAACGGCGAAGTGGTTACCGAGCTCGGCACCAAGGTCAATATCTTCAACGACGATGTACGCTTCAACGGCGAGCGCCTCAAAGGAGAGAACAAGGTTTACCTCGTGATGAACAAGCCCAAGGGCTACGTCACCTCTGCCTCCGATCCTCACGCAGACAAGACCGTAATGGACCTCATAAAGAATTGTCCTACACGCGTTTACCCTGTAGGGCGCCTAGACAAGGCCACTACCGGCGTACTCATGTTTACCAACGACGGCGAGATAGCCGAGCGCCTCACCCACCCTTCGTACGACAAGAAAAAGATTTATCAGGTCTCTCTGGAGCGCAATCTGAGCCAGGAAGACTACGACAAGATACTTGAGGGCATCACCCTGGGCGACGGCTTTGTGAAAGCCGACGAACTGGAGTTCGTAGACGAAGGCGACCACCGCAAGCTCGGCATCGAGATTCACTCCGGCAAGAACCGCATAGTGCGCCGCATTTTCGAGTCTCTCGGTTATACCGTAAAGGCTCTGGACCGCGTGTACTTTGCCGGCCTCACAAAGAAGGGCCTGAAGAAGGGCGAGTGGCGCTATCTCTCCGAGAATGAAGTTAATATGCTCAAAATGGGGGCCTACGTATAATGGAGCATCATTCCGGATTCGTCAACATAATCGGCAACCCCAACGTGGGTAAATCTACGCTGATGAACGCCATGGTGGGAGAGAAACTCTCCATCGTGACGGCCAAGGCGCAGACCACCCGCCATCGCATCATGGGTATAGTCAACGGAGAGAACTGGCAGATAGTGTACTCCGACACTCCGGGCATACTCAAACCCTCTTACCGGCTCCAGCAGAACATGATGAACTTTGTGGACGGAGCCCTTGGTGACGCCGACATCATCCTTTACGTGACGGATACGGTAGAGACCCCCGACAAGAACGAGGAATACGTAAACAAGCTTCGGCGCATAGAGTGCCCTGTAATAGTGGTGCTCAACAAGATAGACATCAGCGACCAGGAGCGGGTGATGCGGCTCGTGGCATGGTGGAAGGAGCAGCTGCCCAAGGCAGAAGTGATTCCGGCCAGCGCGCAGGAGCGCTTCAACCTTGAGAGCATCCTGGACGCAGTTGTGAGCAGGCTCCCCGTTTGTCCTCCGTGGTTCGACAAGGACGCCTTCACAGACAAGAATCTGCGCTTCTTTGCGTCAGAAATCATTCGCGAGAAGATCTTCCTGAATTACAAAGAAGAGATCCCCTACAGCTGCGAAGTGGGCATCGAGGCCTTCAAGGAAGGCGCCGAGCGCTACGACATAGACGCCGTGATTTACGTGATGCGTGACTCCCAGAAGGGCATCATCATCGGCAAGAAGGGAGCGGCGCTCAAGAAAGTGGGCACCCAGGCCCGTATAGACATGGAAGATTTCTTCCAGAAGAAGGTTTTCCTGAGCATCTTTGTGAAGGTAGACCCCGACTGGAGAGAGAATAAACGAGAACTTCGACGTTTCGGCTACGAGGATTAAGATATGGAAGAAGAGAACATTGTTACCGAAGAGATCATCGAGGACGATGACATTGAAGTCGCGGAAGACGCTGAGTCGAGCGGCAAGTACAACAAGCTTCTGGAGAGCGACGCGCACAAGTTCAAGCTCTCCGGGATGTTCAAGGACTGGTACCTCGACTACGCTTCGTACGTGATCCTGCACCGCGCCGTGCCGCACATCGCGGACGGCCTCAAGCCGGTGCAGAGGCGCGTGCTGCACGTGATGAGCAAGATGGACGACGGCTCCTACACCAAGGTAGCCAATATAGTCGGCCAGGCCATGCAGTACCATCCGCACGGCGACCAATCAATCCTCGGCGCTCTGGTAACCCTCGGGCAGAAAGGTCTTTGCATAGACTGCCAGGGTAACTGGGGTAATATCCTCACCGGCGACTCAAATGCAGCCCCCCGTTACATCGAGGCGCGCCTCAGCAAGTTCGCAAAAGAAGTTCTCTTCGACCCCAAAGTTACGCACACGATGAAGTCTTACGACGGCCGCAACGACGAGCCCACGGAGCTTCCGGTGCGCTTCCCTCTCCTGCTCGCCCAGGGTACCGACGGCATCGGCGTGGGCCTTGCTTCCAAGATTCTGCCGCATAACTTCAACGAGCTGCTGGACGCATCCGTAGCCATTATGGAGGGCAAGCCGTACGAACTTTATCCCGACTTCCCTACCGGTGGCTCGGCCGACTGCTCCAAGTACATGCAGGGCAAGCGCGGCGGCCGCGTGAAGGTGCGCGCACGTATAGAGAAGATAGACAAGAGCACCATCGCCATCACCGAGATTCCCTATGGCAAGTACACCAAGGACCTCATCGAGTCTATCCTGAAGGCCAAGGACAAGGGGAAAATCAAAATCAAGAAGATAGAGGACATGACCACCGACAAGGTGGAGATCCTCATCCATCTGCCCGGAGACGTATCTCCGGACAAGACTATCGACGCCCTCTACGCCTTTACCGACTGCGAGTGCAACATTGCGCCCAACGCCTGCGTGATCAAAGACAACAAGCCTCAGTTCCTCACAGTCAACGAGATACTGGAATACAGCACCTTCCATACCCGCGACATACTGCTCCAGCAGCTCCGCATACGCATGGACGAACTGGAGCGCGACTGGCACTACAGCTCGCTGGAGCGCATCTACTTTGAGAACCGCATCTACAAGATCCTGGAGAAAGACCAGGCCAGCTGGGACGAGCAGAAAGAAGAAACTCTTGCAGTGATGAAGACCTACGAGAAGTCGCTCCGCCGCGAGGTTCTTATGGAGGATATAGAGCGCCTGGTAGATAAGCCGGTGCGCAAGATTTCCAAGTTCGACGTGAAGGCGGTAGAAGAGCGCATCCTGGGCATCGAGGAAGAGATGAAGGTCGTTCAAGACAATATCGACAATATCGACCGCTACACTATCGACTGGTTCAAGACGCTCAAGAAAAAGTACGGCAAGGACTTCCCACGCCGCACGGAACTCAGTGGTTTTGAGACTATTGCCGCTACCCGCGTGGTGAACAACAACGCCAAGCTGAGTGCCAATCTCGCCGAAGGGTTCGTGGGGATCGGACTCAAGAGAGATGACGGCGGCGAGTTTATAAGCGAGTGCTCCGATATGTCGGAGATAATCGTGATTCGCCGCGACGGCAAGTACATCGTAACCAAGGTGAGCGACAAGGCCTTCTTTGGCAAGGACCTGCTGTACGTTGGTGTGTTCAACCGTGGCGACAGCCGTACTATATACAATGTCATCTATCGCGAGGGCAAAACGTCTATCTATTATGCCAAGCGCTTTGCCGTGACTTCTGTGACGCGCGATAAAGAATATGACATAACCACCGGACTCGATGGCTCCCAGATTGTATGGTTTACTGCCAACCACAACGGCGAGGCGGAGACCGTGCGCGTGCAGCTGCGCCCAAAGCCGAAGCTCAAGAAGACCTCGTTCGAGTATGATTTCTCCGCACTGGCTATCAAGAGCAAGACGGCTCGCGGCAACCTGGTGACCAAGAACGTGATTCAGCGCATTACCCTCAAGAGCAAGGGCGTTAGCACCATCTCCGGCAAAGAGATTTGGTACGACACTGATATTCAGAAGCTTAACGACGAGGGCCACGGCCTTTTGCTGGGCGAGTTCTGCGAGGGCGACAAAGTGCTGGCCGTATTCAAGAACGGTACTTTCTATACTACTTCCTTCGATCTGGTAAACCGTTACCAGGGAGATGTGCTGCGGATAGAGAAGTTCGATCCAGACAAGACCTTTACGGCCCTATACTGGGATGCCGGAGTTAAGTCATTCTATGTCAAGCGATTCTCTTTTATTGTGAGCGACAATACCCCGGTTTCGTTCATTGCCGAGGGAGCAAAGTCTTATCTGGTAGATTTGAGCGACGACCGCCACCCCCGTTACGAGGTAATCTGGAAGCTCTCCGACAAGCCTTCCGACTTTGTGGAGGCTGATGAGTGGATTGCCAAGAAAGGAGTCGGAGCCAAGGGCAAGAGAGTGGTGGACCGTGGCGAAGTCAAGAAAGTCCGCTTCGTGGAACCTCTCGAGAGGCCGGAAGAGGAAGAAGTCACTCCGGAAGACATCGACATCGAGGCATCGGCGGCAGACGAGCAGCTTGCTGATGAACAGCTGGTTGAGCAGCCGGTGCAGGAAGCAGAAGAGGCCCCCGAACTTCTTTTGAACGATTTGGAAGTAGTCACAGCACCCTCCAAACCGGCAAAATCCAAAGTCAAAACCGGCACCGAGATCCGCATCCCCGAAACCGCCGACGAAGATCCAATCGAACTGATCTTCGAAGAACCCACCCTGTTCTAGCCGCTGCTACTTCTGCTACTTCTGCTACGACTGCTACGGCTGGCGCTTAACTCGCAGTAAATCAAAGCATTATGACTTTTGCCTGCATGTTTTTATGTGCAGGCAAAAGCCGTATATAGTTAATAATCAGCAGATTGCGCGCCAGGAAAATAAATATTTTTGATTTTTATGTACTTTGTATTGCAAGGTATTAAAAAGTTTTTATATCTTTGCGGTGTAAAAGAACTTTGTAAACCAAGTATTATGAAAAGAGTTGTTTCTGCCGGCATTGGAGGCCGGAATTTTACAATCAACGAAGACGCTTACGCACGTCTTGACTCTTACCTCAACCTCTTTCGTAACCATCTCAAAGAGGCGGGGAAAGACGAGGTGATGGACGAACTTGAATCCAGGATTGCAGATATTTTTTACGCCAACGTAGCAGAAAGCAACAAGGTGGTAGACCTGAGCCTGGTAGAGAAGGTCATCAGCCAGCTTGGAATGCCGGACGGCAGCAGCACTACAGAAGATACAGATACTACAATGAAAGCAGAACACAGACTTTATCGCGACACAGACGACGCACGCATTGCCGGCGTGTGCTCGGGACTTGCCATCTACTTTGGGATAGATACTGCACTCATGCGAATCATTATGCTTGTAGCACTGATTGCAGGCAGCGCCGGATTCTGGATTTACCTCATTCTCTGGATAGCAGTACCCAAAGCCATCACCCCTGCACAAAAATGCGAACTACGAGGCATGGCGCCCACAGCCGAAAACCTTTCCAAATTTACAACCACTAAAAGCAGATAACATGGAAAGCAATGCCGACAACGTGCGCTCACAAATGCGCAAAGGTGTCCTGGAATATTGCATACTGTGCATCCTGGACAAGCACGAAGCATACGCCTCCAACATCATAGACGAGCTCAAAAAGGCAGATATGATTGTTGTAGAAGGTACACTCTATCCCCTGCTGATACGCCAGAAGAACCAGGGATTGCTCTCCTACCGATGGGAAGAATCTACCCAGGGTCCGCCGAGAAAATACTACTGTATCACCGAGAGAGGTCGCCAGCAACTCTCTGAAATGGATTCCGCCTGGCAAGAAATGGTAAAGGCAATAGAAACTCTCAAGAAATGAAACAGACAGAAAAATTCAGTATAGGAGGCTACGCGTTCATCTTGGAGAAAGAAGCGGTAGCAGAGGTAGAAAGCTACATCAACGATATGGGCAGCTACTACTCCAATCCCGAGGTAATTGACGGAATAGAAGAAAGAATGGCAGAGCTCCTGCGCGAGCGCACCCCTGAGGGCGGCGTAGTGAGCAAGGCTACAGTGCTGTCTATCATAGACATACTCGGCAGGCCCGAGCGCATAGCGCAGGACGATCCCGAGGAAGAAAGCCCAAGGCAGAACGACGGCACAAGACCCGCCAAGAAACTCTACCGCGACATGCAGAACGCACGCTTTGCCGGCGTCTGCAGCGGCCTGGGAGCCTACTTCAAGATGGATACGGCAATCTTCCGCCTGGCTTTTACCCTCCTGACCATAGTTGGATTCGTATCCATGGCCGACAAAAACGGAGTTATCTCCCTCCTCTTCCCCACTATATATATTATATTGTGGATATGCATGCCGGCCGCCAAGACAGCCCAGCAACGCTGGGAGATGAATGGCGACGACGGCACCACCGAAAGCATACGCCGCAACATAGAAAGCGGAGCTGCCGAGGTACGGAGCGCAGTACGCCAGGTGGGCAATGCTCCCGTATGGAGCCCTATAGGCCGAGCTATAGAAATAATAGTTGGTATAATGCTCCTGCTGGTTTCTGTTGCCGGACTATTTGCCGGAGGACTGGCAGTATTCGGCTGGGAATGGCTCGGCTGGAGCGGCATAATCAATGAGATTATTACCGAAATAACCGAAGAATTGCCCCAGATCCTCCCCATAATGGATACGCTCTGGGTCAAGATTCTCAGCCTCACAGTTTACACGCTGCCGTTCATCGGAATGCTCTACGCAAGCATAATGATGCTCTTCCGTATCAAGTCTCCGAGCTGGCGCCCAGGCCTTCTGATTTTCGTCATCTGGCTCATGGCAATAGTTGCTTTTGCAATTTTGCTGCTTGCCACGATTATTCCTACCGAAATGGTATAAACTGGAACTATAATTGTAGTGATTAGCGCGCCATGCTAATAGAACTAAAAGACGTAAACAAGACCTACAATAACGGGCAGCCGCTGCACGTTCTCAAAGGCATAAACCTCAGCATAGACAGCGGAGAATTCGTATCCATTATGGGCGCATCGGGTTCCGGCAAGTCTACTCTGCTCAACATCCTGGGCATCCTGGACAACTACGACACCGGCGAGTACTACATAGACGGGCGCCTGATAAAGGGCCTGAGCGAAAGGCAGGCGGCCGACTACCGCAACCGGATGATAGGCTTTATCTTCCAGTCTTTCAACCTGATAGGATTCAAGACCGCAGTAGAGAACGTGGAGCTTCCGCTATTCTACCAGGGTGTAAGCCGCAGCAAGCGGCACGCGCTGGCCATGCAGTACCTGGACAAATTGGGCCTTGCCGACTGGGCCGGCCACTACCCCAACGAGATGTCTGGCGGGCAGAAGCAGCGCGTAGCCATCGCCAGGGCCCTGATTACCCAGCCCAAAATCCTGCTTGCCGACGAGCCCACCGGAGCCCTCGACTCCAAGACCTCCGAGGAGGTGATGCAGCTGCTGGGACAGTTGAACCGCGAAGACAAGGTGACAATAATAGTTGTCACGCACGAGAGCGGCGTAGCCAACTGCACCAACAAGATAGTGCACATAAAGGACGGAATAATCGGGCAGATAGAAGACAACCGCGAGCACAGCGCGTCGGCCTTCGGAATTAACACTACGATGAAATAACAGAGCTACGCATCTGTGGTATGAAAGATTTGTTCGTAGAAATATGGGAAAGTGTGCGCCGCAACAAGATGCGCACAATTCTCTCCGGCTTTGCGGTATCGTGGGGCATCTTCATGCTGATCGTGCTGCTGGGAGCCGGAAACGGTCTCATGAACTCCTTCCTCCAGGGCGGCAGCGGCTTCGCAACCAACTCGGTGAGCGTGGGAGGAGGCTGGACATCAAAGCCTTACGATGGACTCAAGGCAGGACGGCGGATACGCCTTGACGACGGCGACGTAGCAGTGACAGGAGGCGATTTGTTTGCAGAAAACGTCGACCAGGTATCTGCTACCGTGGGCACCAACGCTACCGTCAACTATGGCAAAAAATCCATCAACGGCTACATAGACGGAGTCTATCCTGCGGCACAGGAAATGGAAAAACGCGTGCTGCTGGCAGGACGGTTCATCAACGACAAAGACATAGCAGACAGCCGCAAGGTTGTGGTAATACCAGAGAGCACTGCTTGGAGCCTTCTGGAGAACGGCCAGGACGCAAAGACGCTGGTAGGAAAGCACATCAAGGTGGGCGATCTGGCGTTCCAGGTGGTAGGCATTACCAAGGCCGACCGCATGCGCAATAGCCGCGACCTCTATGCCCCCTACACCACGGTCAAGACGGTGTATGGAATGGGCCAGGAAGTGGGCAGCATCAGCTTCACCACCAAAGGGCTGGACACCGAAAAGGCCAACGAGGAATTCGAGAAGCAGTACAAGTCGGTAATCAACCTGCGCCACCGCGCAGCTCCCGATGACGACCGTGCAATCTGGGTATGGAACCGGGCTCACCAGGACGTAGAGATGAAGCAGGGCCGCAACATACTCAGCACCGCACTCTGGATAATCGGCCTGTTTACGCTGCTGGGCGGCATCGTGGGAGTGAGCAACATCATGCTCATCACCGTAAAAGAGCGCACGCACGAATTCGGAATACGCAAAGCCATTGGCGCCAGTCCGTGGGAAATCACCAAACTCATCATATCTGAGAGCGTTACCATTACTGCCGTCTTCGGCTATATAGGTATGTTTCTGGGGATGGTGAGCTGCATGATTCTGGATAAGACGGTGGGCCAGGCAAAGATGAGTATAATGGACGACGAGATTGCCATGCTGGTGAACCCCGGAGTGGGACTCGACGTGGCGATAGAAGCAACCCTGGTACTGATAATCGCGGGCACGCTGGCAGGTTTCTTCCCTGCACGCAAGGCCGCAAGAGTCAGACCTATAGAAGCACTTCGGGCAGAATGAGATTCGATATAGATTCATACCGCGAGATAGCAGATTCGCTGGTGCGCAACCGCAGCAGGAGCCTGCTCACCGGCTTCGGAGTGTTCTGGGGCATCTTTATGCTGCTCTTCCTGATGGGAGGCGGCCAGGGGCTCAAGCAGATCATTTCTGCCAACTTCACCGGCTTCGCTACCAATACCAGCGTAATGATTGCAGACCGCACCACCAAACCCTGGGGCGGCTACAAACAAGGCCGGCGATGGAACATGACCTACACCGACGTTGCCCGCCTGAAGATTATGATGCCGGAACTCGAAACCGTGACTCCCCTTGTGTCTAATTGGGGGCAGGAGGCGGTAAACGGCACCAACACTGTGAGCGCCAACGTAAAAGGAGTATATGCCGACTACAGCAATATAGAGGAGCCTATAATTAAATACGGGCGCTACCTCAACGAGTCGGACATACTCCATGAGCGCAAGGTCTGCGTAATAGGCAAGCGCATTTACACCAGCCTTTTCCCGGACGGAGGAGATCCCTGCGGAAGCCTGATAAAGGTGGGTCCCGTTTACTACAGGGTAGTGGGCGTTGACTACAACTCCGGCAACATGACCATCAACGGCAGCGCCGACGAGAGCGTGGTAATCCCGCTTCCTATCGCCCAAAAGGTATATCAGCGAGGTAACAACATAGACCTGCTCTGCATGACCGGGCACAACGGAGTGAAGATGTCCAGCCTTGAGGGGCGCATGCGCTCTATTATGGCACGGGAACATAATTTCGACCCGCAAGACAAAGACGCTCTGTTCGTGATAAACACCGAGCAGCTCTTCGCCATCATAGACAATCTGTTCACCGGCCTGAGCTTCCTCATCTGGCTGGTAGGTCTGGGGACAATACTCGCCGGCATCATAGGCGTGAGCAATATTATGATGGTGACGGTAAAGGAGCGCACCACGGAAATCGGCATTCGCAGGGCCATAGGAGCCACTCCGCGCGACATCCTGAGCCAGATTATCATGGAAAGTATCAGCCTCACGCTGGTTGCAGGTTCCTTCGGGATAGTGTTCGCGGTGTTGCTGCTGTCGCTGATGGAGAAAATCGTTGGTAGCATGCTCACAGACGTACCCGTGACGCCCAACTTCCAGATAGGATTCTGGACGGCGGTAGTTGCCGCTGCACTGCTTACTCTGCTAGGAGTCGTGGCCGGACTCGCCCCCGCATCCAGGGCGATGGCCATCAAACCTGTGGATGCAATGAGAGACGAATAACAAAGACACACTATAATGAAAAAGCTTCTTAAGTACATCATTTTTGCGCTGATAGCGCTGCTGTTCATCGGCACATTCGTATTCCTGTTCCGGAAATCAAAACCAGAGAAAGAACAGTTCATGGAGCATAGCGCCAGCATTTCCAGCATCCAGCGCGTAACAGTAGTGACGGGCAAGATAGAACCGCGCAACGAGGTGAATATCAAGCCCCAGATCAACGGAATCATTGCCGAGCTCCGCAAGGAGGCCGGCCAGATGGTGAAGGAGGGCGAGGTAATCGCCAAACTGCGGGTCATCCCCGACATGAACTCGCTTAGCTCCGCACAGTCCCGAGTAAGGCTGGCAGAACTTAACCTCAAGCAGGCCAAGACCAACTGGGAGCGCGAAAAAGCCCTTCACGACAAGAAGCTCGTGAGCGACGAGGAGTACGACCAGGTGTATCAGACCTACAATCAGGCGATTGAAGAAAAGAACGCAGCCCAGGAGTCGCTGGAGGTGATTCGCGACGGCGTGTCTTCCAACAACGCCACGGGCAGCACCACCCTGGTGCGCTCCACCATCACCGGCCTGATTCTGGATATTCCAGTGAAGGTTGGCAACTCTGTGATTCAGGCCAACACCCTCAACGAGGGTACCACAGTGGCTACGGTTGCCAACATGTCCGACCTCATCTTCGACGGCAACATAGACGAGACCGAGGTTGGCTCGCTGGTAGAAGGAATGCCCATGCGCATAAGCATAGGAGCCCTGCCAGATTATAGCTCCGAGGCTGCCCTGGAGTACATTGCACCCAAGGCAGTAGAGAACAATGGTGCCAATCAGTTCGAGATAAAGGCAGCTGTAAAAGGGAGCAGCAGCCACATGATACGCTCGGGCTACAGCGCCAACGCCGAGATTGTGCTTGAGCGCGCCGACAGCGTACTCACCATCCCGGAGAGCACTCTGGAATTCCAGAGCGACAGCGTGTTCGTTTACCTCAAGCAGGGAGACGAATTTGTACGCACTCCCATCCAGACCGGGCTCAGCGACGGTCTTAACATAGAAGTACGCAGCGGATTGGCCGAGGGCGATGTGGTGCGTGGTTCACGAATCTTCAACAGCCCCAAGAAATGAGACGATTAGCAATTAGCCTGGCCGTGCTGCTCACTGGCTCGGCCGCAGCATGGGCTCAGCAAGCTCCATGGAGCCTCCAGAAATGCATAGATTACGCTCTGGAACACAATATCCAGCTCAAACAGAGCGAGTTGACTGTAGAACAGCGGGAGGTGGAACTCAACACCGCACAAATGAGCCGGCTGCCTTCGCTTAGCGCCTCGGCATCGGAAAACCTCTCTTTCGGACGCGGACTCACGGCAGACAACACCTATTCCAACTCCAACACAACCTCCACTTCCTTCAGCCTCGGAGGCAGCGTACCGGTGTTCCAGGGATTCGAAATCAACAACTCCATCAAGCTCGGAAAACTCAACCTCAAGGCCTCCACGGTCGATCTGGAGAAGGCCCGCGACGACATCCGCGTGGCAGTTGCGCAGGCATACGTGCAGATTCTGTACAATCAGGAGATATACAAGATGGCTAAGGAGCAGGCAGCACACGACGAGCAGCTGCTTGGCCAGATTGAGGAGCGCGCAAGAGTAGGCAAGCTCAGCAATGCCGAGATAGCGGCCCAACAGGCAACGCTCGCGCAGAGCAGGCAGAGCGCAATACAGGCCGAGGGTAATCTCAAACTATCGCAACTGGAGCTCACCCAGCTGCTGGAACTCCCCTCGCCCGAGGGCTTCGCAATCGTAACTCCGGAAGTCGGCGACGTTTCGCAGCAGCTCCTTATGCGCCCGGAGGCCATATTCAGCAAGGCGGTAGAGATTAAGCCGGCGGTAGAATCGGCCAAGATAGGCGTGGATTACGCAGAGCTCAACGTTACCAAGGCCAAGGGCGCATATCTTCCCTCCATCTCACTCAACGGGGGCGTGGGCACCAACTTCTACACCAACTCCAAAGTAGCATCCGCTACCTTCGGAGACCAGCTGAAGAACAACTTCAGCCAGTATGTGGGATTGTCGCTCAATATCCCCATCTTCCAGCGATTCAGCGTACGCAACAGCGTAAGGACGGCGCAGATTAATTATAACGAACGAAAACTCAACCTGGAGAGCGTAAAGAAGTCGTTGTACAAGGAGATTCAGCAGGCGTACTACAATGCCGTGAACTCACAGGCACGCTTTACCGGAAGCCGCGAGACTGCACAGAGCGCCCGTATCCACTACGAACTCACAGAAGAGAAGTATTCAGTTGGCAAGGCGAGCATCGCAGACTACAACGACGCCCGCAACAGCTGGCTCAAAGCAGAGTCTGACCACATACAGGCCCGTTACCAATGCCTGTATGAGACCAAACTGCTGGATTTCTATCAGGGAGAGTCATTGGAGTTCTAATTAATAAAAGTGGTTTAAGGTTAAGGGACATACTCACGTAGAAGCAGTCTCTACGGAATACCCAAGAGTAATAATGAGCCTGTGGTCTTGCCTCTCCAGCCTCCAGGTTCTTCACAGATACAGAAATCATCAAGCAGGACTTCAAGGATTATTATCTGCCAAAAATTAAAGTCGCAAAACTCGGAATCGAGAGTGAAATACGATAATAATTGCGTATATTGCAAGACTAGAAAACACTAAAGCATGATAATATGGGCTTTTTGAATTTCTTTAAGATGGAGAGCGGGAAAGTAGCTCCGCCGGTACCTGCAGAAAAGGTAGACAAGACCTACAAGCGAATGAGGATACAGACCTTCCTGGCGGCCACTTTCGGCTATGCCTTGTACTATGTCTGCCGCCTCTCGATGGGCGTAATGAAACAGCCCCTCATTGATGCCGGGCTCCTCAACGCTACCCAGCTGGGTATCATAGGCGCCTGCCTTTATTGGGCATACGCCATCGGCAAGCTGATCAACGGCTTCCTGGCCGACAGCGCCAACATCAAGCGCTTCATGGCAGCCGGACTCGTGGTTTCCGTGGCCATGAACTTCACCATGGGCGTACTCGGAGTGAGCGCGATGAATGGCAGCATGGCCAATGCCACCTTGTTCATCTGCTTTGCAATCTGCTGGGCGGTGAACGGCTGGGCCCAGTCTATGGGTGCTCCTCCTGCAATTATTTCTCTTTCCCGCTGGTTCCCGCTGCGAATCAGGGGCACGTTCTACGGATTCTTCAGCTCTTCCCACAACATTGGCGAAGGCCTCTCCTTCGTATTCGTGAGCGCCATGGTAGCGGCCCTCGGTTGGCGGTGGGGATTCTTTGGCGCAGCCCTCGCCGGACTGCTGGGAGTTCTCATCATTGTGTTCTTCCTGCACAACAGCACCGAGAGCAAGGGCCTTCCATCCATCGAAACTCTTGCAGGCGAAGCTCAGCCCAAAGAAGTTCAGGCCTCGGAAAAGCGTGCGGAGACCCGCCGCCTGCAGGCTGCAGTGGTTCGCAACCCCGGTGTATGGATCCTCGCCATCTCCAGCGCCTTCATGTACATGAGCCGCTACGCCATTAACGAGTGGGGCATCATCTTCCTTCAGGAAGCCCGAGGCTACAGTCTCACCGAGGCGGGAGCCATAGTGGGCATCAACCCCATCTTCGGAGTCCTGGGAACGGTATTCTCCGGCTGGCTGTCCGACGCCGTGTTTAAGGGAGACCGCAAGTATCCCGCCTTCGTGGCAGGTGTACTGGAGGCCATTGCCCTTGCCCTCTTCCTCTTCGGCGGGCCGCAGAAATGGGTTGCCATCCTCTCAATGGTGCTCTTCGGTATCGCCATCGGCGTGCTCATCAGCTTCCTCGGAGGACTCATGGCAATAGATTTGGTACCCCGTCAGGCCACCGGTGCCGCCCTCGGCATTGTGGGCATGGCATCTTACGCCGCAGCCGGTCTGCAGAACATCGTGACCGGTCTGCTGCTGGACAATAATATCGTGGACGGTGTGCACGACTTCACATACGCCAGCTGGTTCTGGCTCGGTGCAGCCGTAATCGCCTTCCTCCTTCCTATGCTCAACTGGAAACGCAAAAAACAGGAATTCTGATGAAAAAGTTCTTTCTGCCCCTGCTATTTGCGCTTCTGCCCATAGTAGCGAGCGCATCCGCACCCCAGGACGACCCTGTTGCAGATCCGGGCGCAACTGTAGTTTGCGGCAACGCCCGGTTCACGGTGCTCACCCCTCAACTCATACGCATGGAGTGGGCCGAGGACGGCATCTTTGAAGACAGGGCCACTCTGGCCATACTGAATCGCCGACTCCCGGTGCCTGCCTTCAAGCTTTCCCGCACCCGCGACGGCGTGACCATCCGCACCGATGCACTTAGCCTGAGATACAAGGGCCCCGGACGCTTTGACGCCAAGAACCTCCAGGTCGAATTCAGCATGAACGACCCCAAGGCGCGCAAGGGCGTACGCAAGGTCACTTGGGTCCCGGGCGCCGACGATAGCGGCAACCTGATGGGAACCTTCCGCACACTGGACGGCTGCAAGGGATTCGAGCAGCCTAACTCCAAGGGCGACGCATACGAGCAGGGCATACTCTCCCGCGACGGCTGGGCCGTAGTGGACGAGAGTTCCCGCCACATCCTTGTGAAGGACGGTTCCGATTGGGGCGAATGGGTGGCGGCCCGCCCGGCAGGCGACAGGATAGACTGGTACCTCTTTGCCTACGGGCACGACTACAAGCAGGCCCTCGCCGACTTTACCCGCATTGCCGGACGCATCCCCCTGCCGCCGAAGTACGCCTTCGGCTACTGGTGGAGCCGCTATTGGCAATACAGCGACTTTGAGTTCCTCGATCTCGCGCGCGAAATACGCACCAACGGTATCCCCATAGACGTGATGGTGATTGATATGGACTGGCACGACACCTGGACTCTCAAGCGCAGGAATCCCCCGGTGGACGAGTTCGGCCAGCGCATAGGCTGGACGGGCTACACCTGGCAGAAGGAGCTCTTCCCAGATCCCGCCGCCACGCTGGAGAAACTGCACGCGATGAATCTCAAAACCTCGCTCAACCTGCACCCTGCATCAGGAATACAGCCCTACGAAGACTGCTACGAAGCCTTTGTGCAAGATTACATTTCTCGCACCCAGGATTACGACGGCCCGCGCGGCTACCGCTATCACGAGGGAGATTCTCTCCTTTATTTGCGCAGCGACCCCCGCACCCGTGCATCTCGCACGGCAAAAGAAGCAGAAGCCTGCCCCGTGCCCTTCCGCATAGACCAGCATGAGTGGGCCGATGCCTACTTCAACTCGGTGATTCATCCCCTGGAGCGCCAGGGAGTGGACTTCTGGTGGCTGGACTGGCAGCAGTGGAAACTCAGCGAATACACCCCCGGCCTGAGCAACACCTTCTGGCTCAACTACACCTTCTTCAACGACAAAGTGCGTCGCAGCAAAAGCGAGGGGCTCAAGGCAGAGCGGCCGTTTATCTATCACCGCTGGGGCGGACTGGGCAGCCATCGTTACCAGATAGGCTTCTCGGGCGACAGCAACGATACCTGGGACGTACTCCGCTTCCTCCCCTACTTCACGGCCACTTCTTCCAACGTGGGTTATGGCTACTGGGGACACGACATCGGCGGACACATGGTACTGGCCGGCACGGATCCTTACAAGCCGGAGATTTACACCCGCTGGCTGCAGTACGGAGTCTTTACACCCATCTTCAAGACCCACAGCACCAAGAGCGCCCTCATAGAAAGACGCGTCTGGACTTACGCACCGGAGTATTCCGTGCCAATGCGTGAGGCCATCCGTCTGCGTTATTCCCTTTCTCCTTATATTTACAACGCAGCCCGGCAGTCTTACGACACGGGTATATGCCTCACCCGCCCCATGTACTACGATTATCCTGAGTGCGACGAGGCATACGACTTCAAGGAGCAGTTCATGTTTGGCGACAACATCCTTGCAACGGCTGTGGTTGAGCCGGCAGACGAGACCGGCCTTGCTCCGCGTACTATATGGTTCCCGGATGGGAGCGAATGGTACGATATGGCCACCGGAATGCTCTACAAAGGCGGGCAGACGCTGCAGCTCTCATACACTCTGGCCGAGAATCCCTGGTACGCAAAGGCCGCCAGCGTCATTCCTCTGGCCGCAGAGACAATCAGCTCCCTGCAAGAAGAAAGCAATGTGCTGCGCCTGCTGGTGGTGCCCGGAGAAGGTCAGACCAGTATTGATTATTACGAAGACGACGGCGTCTCTCAGGCCTACACCAGCGAGTTTGCCATTACACACATAAGCAATTCTGCCAAAGAGGGTTACTGCCTGCTGAACATTGGTCCTCGCTGGGGCTCCTACTCGGGGATGGCCACTACACGCAAAATACAGGTAATCTTTGAGGGTATTGCTGTACCTATCTCCATGTATCTGAACGGCAAAGAGATAGACTGGCATTACAGCGGCAAAGACCTCTCAGTGGTGGTAGAGCTGCCCGAGTACGAAGCTACCGAAACCATGCTCCTGGAGTGCCGCTACGATCCTTCGTACCTTGAGCTGATAAGAGGCCGCAAGGGTATCTTCCACAGGATGATGGCCTTTACGCCCGTACTTAAAGACTCATTCAACACTTCCGTAGACCCTTACAGTCTTCTTTCCCGTCCATTCCTGCGCGTAGCGCAGTGTGCCAGCAAGATAGATGCAAACCCGTCCCGCCTCAAAGAGTTCCTCGAAGCGATAGACATTGCATCCGTAGAGGAAGACTTGCTGAGGGAGGCCTCGGCGGCATCTTCTGCAGAGAAGGCCGACCGTATTCGCAAAGCAAATGCAACCATTCAGGCTCAGTGCCGCATAAAATGATATTAATATAGATATGATGAATAAACGCAAATACCTAATTGTCCTTCTTCTTTGCGCCCTGAGCATCAGCGTTTTTGCCCAGCGAACGGGCGTACGTGAGGAGGTACTGGCAGACTGGAACAAAGCTTCCGGGCTTGACTGCTTGTATGACCTTTCGCCAAAGGCCGGCACAGCGGCTCCCAAGGGCTACGAAGCCATATATATCAGCCATTATGGCCGCCACGGTTCCCGCTACGCCTACACTTCCAAGGCATACACCGTACTGATGAATATGCTCGCAGAGGCGCGTATCCAGGATAATCTTACCCCTTATGGTGAGGACTTGCTGAACCGCCTGCAGCCCTTCTGGGACACGGTTCAGTACAGGGTGGGAGACCTTAGCCCGCTGGGCTGGGAACAGCATCAGGCCATTGCAGAGACAATGGTGAAGTCTTTCCCCAGCGCCTTTGGCAAGGGTAGCGTAGTAGACGCATGTTCCTCTCCTGCAGTACGTTCCGTGGTAAGTATGTCCTCCTGCTGCGGAGCCATATCCCGCCTTGCCCCGCAAGCCTCTGTATATGCGCACCAGAGCCAGACCGACGTTCAGGCAACCCGTCCCAACTCCGGCTACAACCCTCTGCGTTATTCCGGTCCCAAAGATGTTTTCCCTTACCCAGAGAGCTCCGAAGGCTTCTTCATGCGCCGTTTTCCTCAGTACAAGGATGTTTTTGCGCGTCTCTTCAAGGATCCTGATAACTGCCTGGGCGACAGAAACCCCTACGACGTATTCTTCAACCTCTACATGTTCGTGGCCGGCATGAACAGCCTGCCTGAGAACGAACGTCTGGACGTAGAAGGCCTGCTCACTCATGAAGAGTTTGCAACTCTTTGGGAGATCGATAATTACGAGAGGGTTCGCGAATATCGTCCGTATCGTACTTCATGCACGTCCATTGTGGACGATATGCTGGTAAAGGCAGATGAGAGGCTGGCCTCCGGCAAGCGCGGAGCAGACCTGCGCTTCGGCCACGACCATGTGCTCATGGCTCTGCTTATGATTATGGATATTGATGGATTCGACTACTTCCCCGCCTCTGCAGACGAGCTGGTGTATTACTTCCAGTCTTTCCGCTCTCCCATGGCAGCCAATATCCAGTATGTGTTCTTTGCGCCCCGTAAAAACGGCAAGGGAGACATTCTGGTGAAGGTTTTGCTTAACGGAGAAGAAGCGCGTCTGGGCAATCTGGCCTCCGTTCAGGGCCCTTACTACCGCTGGGCGGATGTGCGAGACTACCTGAAGCAGCGCGGCCGGCTCTATGTAGACCGTCCCGAGGAGAAAGGATGGAGCACCAAGGAGATTGCTCCCGGGCTGGTGTACCGTGAGTTCCAGGGCACAGAGCCGGTAAGCGGTGTTGCACAGCATGTGTTTATAGCCGACTGGGATATGTCAGTCCCGGGATTTGCGCTTAAATTCAATTACTCCCCCACTTCCATCGTCACATCCAAAGTGATGAAAGACAAGGGCGCAGTAGTTGCAATGAATGCAGCTTACGAACCGGAGTCCGTAGTGCTCAAGGTAGATGGAGCAGTCATCTCCATGATGCCAAACAACAAGATAATGGCTACTCCAGCACCCAACTGGAAGAGCGAGGGCTCAGTCTGCCTGGACGGAGACAAGGTAAAGATTTCCTACGACGGAAAGGGCCTCGACCTGGGCGGCCAGCGGCGTTTCTATTCGTCCTGTACTGCTTCCGGCATCTTTACCAGCGCCCCTATGCTCATAGACGACTATCAGCCTGTAGGGGAAAGCTTCGCCGGGTATTACTCCGACAGGGAGATAGAGAGCTTCAATTATGAAGACCAGCGCCGCCATCAGGGTGTGCGTCACCCCCGTACCGCAGTTGCGATTACCGCAGACAATCACTTCCTTATGGTGGTTGTAGACGGGCGCAGGCCAGGAATCAGCGAGGGCATGAGCGCACGGGAACTTACCCGCTTCCTCAAGAGCAACTTCAATCCTCGTTACGCCCTCAACATGGACGGCGGCGGCTCATCCACTCTTTGCGTGGAGGGCCTTGGGGATCCCAAAACTCATGTAGTAAATTATCCCACCGGCAATAAACGTTACGATCATGCCGGTGAGAGATATCTTTACTCACATTTCTACTTGGTCAGAGAGTAGCTACTCGTTATAGATATGCAAATCGCGCTGGGGGAACGGTATGGTGATACCGGCATCTCCCAGTGCTTTGTATATAACCTCCTTTGCCTTGTCTGAGTAAGGCACACGCTCAGAGACCAGCACGAACTGCTTGACACTGATTCGCACTGCGCTGTCTTCGAAGCCGCCGAACACCACATAGATACCCTTCTTGGGCTCCACGATTTCGCGTCCGTAAGAGTCTTTGGTGCGCAGCACCTGCATAGCCTCGGTAAGCACCTCGCGTACCTTCTGAACGTCTGTTCCGTAACTCACGCCAACATCTATCCTCAAGAACTCGTAGTAGTTGTTCTTTGTGAGGTTGCGGAATGTCTTGTTGAACAGGTAAGCGTTGGGGAATGAAAGCATTACATCCTCCGGAGTTTCCACCTGGGTGGTCTGATAGCCTATAGCCGTAACGCGGCCACGGTCGCCGTCGCACTCGATCCAATCGCCTACACGAACCCTTCCGCTCATAAGCTGGATACCGTAGATGAAGTTGTTGAGCACATCCTTGAGAGCGATACCTATACCGGCAGAGAGACCTCCGGCGATAATTGTAATGGAGCTGGTAGGTATGCGCAGCATCACCACGATTATCACGATATAGACGAACCACACCAGAAGGCTGATGATAGACCTGCCCAAAGACAGGTTTATCTCGTCTTTTCGAATTTTCTTGAGGCCGCTCTTACGCAAGTAAGTTGAATAGCGGATACTCTGGTACACAGAATATATCGCATAGTTCATGTAGCGGAAGGCAAAGAAAAGAACGCCAGCCGTTATGATACTGCTGAACGAGAGACGGAAAGTCTGGATGCCCTCGGCATTGGTCAGATTCACAAAGGGATGAGTGAGAAGGTTGTCGTACAGGTCATTGAAATCGAAGACCCCGAGTGCATTGTTCAGGCACAAAGGCAGTGACACGAGCGCCAGTACAGGAAGAACCACCGTTCTCAGAAGATCCACAAACCAGGTAGCGCCGAAGACCATATTGTCCCTCTCTGCGACGGCGAGGAAAGTAAGCTGGCTCTTGTAAGCCTCTATGCGGCTCTTCATATAGGTGTTGGATATCTTGTCCACCAAATGCGTAATTGCAATCAGGGTAAGAGCCGCAGCCAGCTGGAAGTACCACCACACCTGGATAAGCAAGCCTATGAAGATGTACCCGGCAAACGAGACTCCGAATGCTACAACAGTCACTCCCAGAGATATCCAACCGAAGATGCGGTCGCTGGCTTGTGCCTTGGGCGCATGCCTGATGCAGGCAATCAGCTGCCATACAAAGAACAGCAGAAGCATAGGCGGATATAAGATGTTCATCATGGCGTTGGGCATAAACACTATGCGCAGGCTGATGACAAACATCGCAAGTATCATAACGGGCAGATACAGCAAGAAACTGTTTTTCAGAGAATCCGGACTCACCCTTATGAGCAGGGTAAGCAAGATTGCGCTGAACAGCCACAGATAGGTCTGCACCAACGAAGCCGCAGTACCAATGAAGCCCGTAGAAGAATGTTGCAAAGCAGCAAGTATCGCAGCCAGCACAAAGCCGAAGAGCAGGGCTATAAAGACATACTGCGACTTTGGTATTCTTGCCTTCAGCGGCTTGACGAAGAGCAGCAGCAGATTGAAAATCAACGCTGCAAACAGCACAGATATTAGCAGAAGCAGAAGCTGCGCCACCAGGAACATGATGACCAGAGGTCCACGCCACGATGACGAAGAATCGGGCTGACCGGAGTCATCAAAATCGTACTTCTCTACGAACTCCTTAGTTGAATAAGTCCACCAACGGGAGAAGCCGCTTAGAATCTGAGGGTAAGGCGTCTGACCCTGTACGAAAATGCGATTCTGGAGCTGCTTATAGCGAGACTGGGCATATTCGTACGACTCCTCAAGGCGCAGGAAAGTCCGCTGATAGTATGTACTGTCTGCTATTATGCGGCGCTTATTATTTGCGCTGAGCTTAAGTAGTTCAGTAGCATAGAATATGCATGAGTCACGGTCTATAAGTTCCTGTCCCTCAAGCCTGAACGGCTTATTGTCTTCTTGTGCCTTGTTATTCTTGGCGTTTAATTTGGCCTCTAATGCAGCAAGGCTGTCGCGCCGCGCTATGCGGGCGATTGCCGCTGAATCTCCAGCCATTGCAGCCAGGGAATCAGCTATTCGCTCTTGCCTCTCCTTCTCTGCCTGCAGTGCCTTCTCGCGTTCCACGGAATCCCTGGCAGCTTTGAGTCTGAGTAATTCCTCGCGAGTAAGAGCCCTCTTGATACGGAAGGTATCGATGGCGGCGTTGCGATAAGCCAGAGAGTCGGGCAGGCCTTCTATATGCTTGATTTCCGGAGTGATACGCCTGAGAGACTCTACCAGTCTGGCATACCTTTCTATATCCCAGTCGAGTCTCTCGACCATCTGGTCGTAGGGCAGTCTGCGACTCTTGTAGCTCTCGTACTCGTCGGTTACGTTTTCCAGAGCATAAGAAAGGTCGAAGGTGTAATCTTGCTTCTGCGAATAAAGCATGATAGCAAGCTCGTTACACTTCTTCATGGTAGAGACCATGGCCATGCGCTGGGCAAGGTAAGATTCTGCAAAATTGCGATCGCTCGCCTTTCGCTTTTCGTAGTCGTCCTTGAGCTCATGTCGCAGCGAGCGTATGGTGAGGCCCAGATCGCTCTCGTGGAAGACACCCTGGGCGGGGATACACAACAGCAGCGCTGCGGCAATTACTATTCGTCGTAGTGCTTTTTTCATTCTTAACCTATTTGTGAACCGTTAGACAGAGTCTCCTGAGGGGTAACAAAACGCATGGTGCCGTCGCCCTGCTTGGCCATGAGTATCATTCCATGGCTCTCAATGCCACGAATCACGCGCGGCTTGAGGTTCGCAAGTATGCATATCTGCTTACCCAGCATATCCTCGGGCTTGTAGTACTCTGCTATTCCGGAGACAATCACCCGGCGGTCTATACCTGTGTCGATGGTGAGTTTGAGCAGCTTGTCGGTCTTTGGGACGCGCTCCGCCTCCAGCACGGTGGCGGTACGAATGTCCATCTTCTCAAAATCCTCGAAGCTGCACTCCTCCTTCTGCGGAGCTACCTGCTTTGCAGCCTCTGCCTTTGCTCGGGCTTCGATCTCTGCCTTGATGGCCTCCAGACGAGCAATCTGAGCATTAATCACATCGTCCTCTATCTTTGCGAAGAGCAGTTCGGGCTCGCCGATCGTATGGCCGGCTGGCAGTATCTGCGGACGTCCGAGCAGCTCCCAGTCCAGCACGAGTGCGCCGGGAGCCGGAGTTTTGCCCGTATGCAGCGCGCATCCCTCCCCTTCTTTGTACGTATTTACCGTCTCCTGCTCGCCCTTGCGGTGGTCGGAGCCGGCAAAAATATCTACTCCGAGCATCTTGCGAAGGCGCTCTGCAGCAAAAGGAGTAAAGGGCTCAAAAGCCACAGCCAGGTCGGCGCAGATCTGAATAGAAATGTTCAGGATGGTTGCGGTGCGTTCCATATCTGTCTTGGCGGTCTTCCAGGGCTCGGTGTCGGAAATGTACTTGTTGCCGGCACGCGCAATGCCCATGGCGTCCCTCAGGGCCTCGCGGAAGCGGTAGTTCTCCAGGTTTTTCTCCATGGATGCCTTGAGCGCAGGAATCTCGGAGAGCAGTTCCTTATCTACGTCGAGAAGCTCGCCGCAAGCCGGCACTTTGCCGCCGAAGTACTTGTGAGTGAGCACCACGGCGCGGTTTACGAAGTTGCCGAATATTGCCACCAACTCACTGTTGTTGCGGGTCTGGAAGTCTTTCCAGCTAAAGTCGTTGTCTGCTGTCTGCGGGGCATTGGCAGTGAGCACGTAACGCAGCACGTCTTCCTTGCCGGGGAGGTCCCTGAGGTACTCGTGAGCCCATACGGCCCAGCCGCGCGAGGTAGAAATCTTGTCGCCCTCCAGGTTGAGGAATTCGTTGGCGGGGACGTTCTCGGGGAGGATATAGCCGCCGTGCGCCTTGAGCATGGAAGGGAAAACGATGCAGTGGAAAACAATGTTGTCTTTACCTATAAAGTGTACCAGACGTGTGTCTTCGTCTTTCCACCATTGCTCCCAGGTCTGCGGGAGCAGCTCGCGGGTATTGGAGATGTAACCGATAGGAGCGTCGAACCAGACGTAGAGCACCTTTCCCTCGGCGCCCTCAACCGGCACGGGGACTCCCCATTCGAGGTCGCGGGTGACGGCGCGGGGCTGCAGGCCTCCGTCCAGCCAGCTCTTCACCTGGCCGTACACATTGGTGCGCCACTCTTTGTGGCCCTCCAGAATCCACTCGCGCAGCCACTGCTCGTACTGTTCCAGCGGCAGGTACCAGTGGGTGGTCTTCTTCTTCACGGGAGCCGCTCCGCTAAGCCTGGAGCGGGGATTGATGAGTTCCTCGGGGCTGAGGGTGCTGCCGCATTTCTCGCACTGGTCGCCGTAGGCTCCCTCATTGCCGCAACGCGGGCAGGTGCCCACAATGTAGCGGTCTGCAAGGAAGGTCTTTGCCTCGGGGTCGTAGTACTGCTCGCTCTCGCGGGTAACGAATTTGCCCTCGTCGTAGAGCTTGCGGAAGAAGTCGGAGGCTCCTTCTGCATGCACGGCAGAGGAAGTACGGCCATAAATGTCAAAATTGATTCCCAGGCCGGTGAAAGATTCCTTGATGACCTTGTGGTAGCGGTCTACGATATCCTGTGGCGTACATCCTTCCTGGCGGGCTTTAATGGTGATAGGGACTCCGTGCTCGTCGGAGCCGCAGATGTACAGCACGTCTTTGCCGCGCATACGGAGGTAGCGCACGTAAATGTCGGCGGGCACATAAACGCCCGCAAGATGGCCTATGTGCACGGGGCCGTTGGCGTACGGCAGGGCACAGGTTACAAGGGTTCTTTTCTTATCTGTCATAGTTTATCTGTTTTTTCTCTTCCTATTCTTTGTTTGATGCGGCGCTGTGCGGCCAGCAGTTTCTGGATTTCCTGCATAATTGCCAACTGATCTTCCGGGGCTGCAGAAGCAAGCGAGTGGCGCAGAGTGTCTATCCTGTCCTGTACGCGGCGCTCGGCATAGACCATTATGGCCTTGGGCACTCCGGCCGAGAGGAAAGTTGCCGTAGAAGTAAGTGCAGCCTCGAAAGCGCCTATCGTGAGTTGGTATTTCTCTGTAGAGAACGATGCAGCAAGGCCTGCAAGGAGACGGTCTTCGCCATTCAGCAGGGTGCGCAGTATGTCATCCTGCGAGAGGCCCTGGTTGTATAGGGCCATGTAATTGTCGTACAACAACTTGTAGCGGCTGTTGGCAAAGCAGCTGCCGTCCGGTTCCAGGGCTTCGGAGATGAAGTCGGCAACAGTTGGCTTCTCTTCTTCTTCCTCGCCGCCGTAATATGGAGAGTCGCTTTCGAACTCCAGCCGGTCTGTGCCGTAGCGCATGAGGTAGTAGAGGAGGTCTTGCTCTGCGGGGGCCAGCGTACGGTTCTCCAGGTACACCCCGCCGGCGGGGGATGAATCGGGAGACGGGGAAGAGGGTGCGGCGTTACTCGGCCGCATCCCGCTGCCTGCAGCGGAATCAGCGAGGACGGACGTAGCCGCACCCTCTGTCCCCGCGTACGCATCCCCCGCCGGAGTATATCCTCGCTGCCGCTCTCTCGCAGCTTCTTCTGACTTTTTCTTCCGCACTCCGGCAATACGCTGGAACAGGATGGCGGACTCTATGCCGAAGCGCAGGGCTACCGTATCTACATAAACGGAACGCTTCACCGGGTCGGGGATTTCGGCTATGGTATCGGCAACGTCGTTTATCAATTCTGCACGCTTGAGAGGGTCTTTTCCGGCCTCTGCGAGCAGCAGGTCAGTCTTGAACTCAATGAAATCGCGCTCCCCTGCCGCAATGAACTCCTGCATCTGGGCAAGAGTATGCTTGCGGGCGAAGCTGTCGGGGTCTTCCCCGTCGGGCAGCAGCACCACCTTCACGTTCAGCCCCTCTGCAAGCACCAGGTTGATGCCGCGCAGGGCCGCGTGAATACCGGCCGAGTCGCCGTCGTACATTATGGTAACGTTCTCCGTAAACTTGTGAATCAGACGTATCTGCTCCACGGTGAGGGCAGTACCGCAAGTGGCCACCACGTTAGTGATGCCCAGCTGGTGCAACGTTACCATATCCACGTTGCCCTCAACTATGATACACTTGCCGCTGCGGGAAATCTCGCTCTTGGCGAACCATATACCCAGGAGGTTGCGGCTCTTTATGTAAATCTCTGTCTCTGGGGAGTTTACGTACTTGGCGGGATTGTCGGCATGAAGGGTACGGCCGCTGAAAGCCAGCACTCGTCCGCTCACGGAGTGGATGGGGAACATCACCCTCTCGCGGAACTTGTCGGCCACGCTGCCGTCTTCACGCTGCACGGCAAGCCCGGCGGCAAGAATGTACTCCATCTTGTAGCCCGCCTTGAGCGCCGCATCTACGAAGGTAGTCTTGCCGGACGGCGCCCAGCCCAGCCCGAAGCGCTCTATCGTTGCGTCTTCCATGCCCCTCTTGCGCAGGTACTCATATCCTACCGCGCGCCCTTCGGGAGTACCGAGCTGCGAGGCGAAGAACTTCTGGGCGAATTCACTCACGAGCAGCAGGCTCTCGCGCCGCTGCCTGCGGGCAATCTCTTCCGCGCTCTCCTCCTCTTCCACTATGTCTATCTTATACTTGGCCGCCAGATAGCGCAACGCCTCCACGTACGAGTTGTGCTCATGCTCCATCACAAAACCCATGGCACTGCCGGACTTTCCGCAGCCGAAGCACTTGAAGATACCCTTGGCGGGAGACACGTAGAACGACGGCGTCTTCTCGTTGTGGAAGGGACAGCAGGCTACATAGTTGGCCCCGCGACGTTTGAGTGTCACGAAGTCTCCTACCACCTCCTCTATCCGGGCTGTATCGAGTATAAGATTAACTGTCTCCTGCGGTATCACGATGCTATTTCACACAAGAATTTGATTCGCACGAGGCGAATCTCCATTTCGTCGTAGTCAGAACCGAGGGCTGCGATTGCGTCTGCAACCGAGTCGGAAGCGGCTTCTTCTTTGAAGTACTCGTAAATCTCGTCCACTATATCCTCGTCCAGGTTCTCACGTATGTAATAATCCAGGTTGAGCGAGGTGCCCGTGGACACGATGGCTTCTATCTCGCTCATAAGCTCCTCTATTTCAAGCCCTTTGGCCTCGGCTATATCTTCCAGCGACATGCATTTGTCTATACTCTGGATGATGAATATCTTGTTGGCCGACTTGCTGGGGGCGGACTTCACGATAAAGTCGTCGGGGCGGATTATCTCGTTCTCTTCTACGTACTTACGTATGAGCTTCACAAACTCTTCGCCGAACTTGCGGGCCTTTCCCTCTCCTACTCCCTGACAGTTGCGCAGCTCCTCTATAGTAATAGGATAGAGAATAGACATATCGTCCAGTGCAGGGTCGCCAAAGAGTATCCACGGCTGGAGCTTAAGCTTCTTGGCCACGTCTTTGCGGAGATCCTTGAGCATAGACAGCAGTACAGGGTCGCCGGCGCCTCCGCCGCCCTTCATGGCGGCATTGGCAGCTGCGGTCTCCTCGTCCTCTTCCTCTTCGGACTCTCCGCTGCCGCTGAACACGCGGTCTTCTACCATCATAAGCTCGTATGGATTGGCCAGGAACTCGCGGCCCTTGGAGGTAACAGCTATGAGCCCGTAGCTCTCAATTTCTTTCTCCAGAAGGTGCAGAATCAAGCCCTGATGAATCACAGTGCACCAGAACTTGTCGCTGTGGTCCTTGCCCTTTCCGTAGAACGGCAGCTGGTCGTGCTGGTAAGACTTCACCATAGCTGTGGGATTGCCTATCAGCACATTGGCCAAGTGCTCAATCTTGAAATGCTCGGGCAGGGCCTCTATGAGAGAGATCACCAGCTTCATCTGCTCGCGGCCGTCGAACATGGGCTTGGGGTGCACGCAGTTGTCGCAAGAACCGCAGTTCTGCTGCGGGTAGTCCTCGCCAAAGTAGTTGAGCAGCAGCTTCCTGCGGCACTGGTTAGACTCGGCGTAAGCCACCACTTCGCCAAGCAGCTGGCGACTGATTTCCTGCTCCGCCACCGGCTTGCCCTGCATGAACTTCTCCAGCTTCTGGATGTCCTTGTAGCTGTAATAGTCTATGCAGCAGCCCTCCAGCCCGTCGCGGCCGGCGCGGCCCGTCTCCTGGTAGTAACTCTCTATGCTCTTGGGGATATCGTAGTGTATCACAAAACGCACGTCCGGCTTGTCTATACCCATTCCGAATGCAATCGTGGCCACTATTACATTGATCTCTTCTGTGAGGAAGGCGTCTTGATTCTCGGCGCGTGTCTTAGCGTCCAGGCCGGCATGATACGGCCGCGCCTTGATGCCGTTGATGCACAGCAGTTGGGCAATTTCCTCCACCTTCTTGCGGCTGAGGCAATAAACTATGCCCGATTTGCCAGCGTTCTGCTTGATGTACTTAATCATATCCTTCTCTACGTCCTGCTTGTCTCGCACCTCATAATAGAGGTTGGGGCGGTTGAAGGAAGATTTGAATACTGCCGCATCCTGGATGCCCAGATTCTTGAGAATGTCGCTCTGTACCTTGGGGGTGGCGGTGGCAGTAAGCGCAATAATTGGCAGACGGCCTATTTCATCTACCAGAGCCCTGATTCTGCGGTACTCAGGCCGGAAATCGTGTCCCCATTCAGAGATGCAATGGGCCTCATCAACGGCGTAGAATGAGATTTTGACCTCGCGCAGCAGGGCCACGTTCTCTTCCTTGGTAAGCGACTCGGGAGCCACGTACAGGATTTTGGTCTTTCCGCTCAGCAAATCGGAGCGAACCTCTTCTATCTGCGCCCTGCTGAGCGAAGAATTGAGAAAATGTGCTATGCTGCCGGCGCCGGAACCGGCCTCGAAACCCCGGAGCAGGTCTACCTGATTCTTCATCAGTGCTATGAGGGGCGAGATTACAATGGCAGTACCCTCCATGAGGAGAGCGGGCAACTGGTAGCAAAGCGATTTGCCGCCGCCTGTAGGCATCAGCACAAAGGCGTCCCCTCCTCCGACAAGATGCCGGATTACGCTTTCCTGGTCGCCCTTGAAGGTGTCATATCCGAAGAAACTCTTCAGAGTCTGGTGGATGGTGGCGGAATCTATAGTCATTAGTCTCTGTTTAAACTGTGAATCGCAAGTCCGGAACGGAGCTTAGGCTCGAACCAAGTAGTCTTGGGAGGCATGATATTGCCGGTATCAGCAATATTGATAAGCTGCTGCATGCTCACCGGATAGAGGGCGAACGCGACTTTCATCTCGCCGCTGTCCACCCTGCGGGCGAGCTCTCCGAGGCCGCGTATGCCGCCCACGAAGTCTATTCTCTTGTCTGTGCGCAGGTCTTTGATTCCCAGTATCTTGTCGAGTACAAGATTACTCAGGATAGTGACGTCCAGCACACCGATGGGGTCGTCGTCGCGGTAGCGGCCGGGCTTTGCCGTGAGGCTGTACCACTTATCTCCGAGATACATGGAGAAGTTGTGCAGGCCGGTTGGACTGTACGGCTTTGCCGGACGCCCGCAGCGGGGCTTAGTGGCCAGAGAAACCTCGAAGTCCTCCTCCAGTGCCTTCAGGAGCTCCTCCGGGCTCAGGCCGTTTAGGTCTTTGACCACACGGTTGTAGTCTATGATGGCCAGCTGGCTCTCGGGGAAGCACACGGCCATGAAGTAGTTGTACTCCTCGTCACCGGTGTGATTGGGATTCTGCGCCTTCTTCTCCGCACCCACGCGGGCTGCGGCGGCGGTACGGTGATGGCCGTCGGCCACGTAGAAGGCGTCTATGTCGTTTGTAAATATCTCAGTGATGCGGGCGTTCACGGCATCGCTGTCTATCACCCAGAAGGTGTGGGTGAAGTTGTTCTCGTCTGTAAACTTGTACTCGGGCTTACCGGCGGCGGTTTTTGCAATAATATCGCCGAGCTCTGCGTGGTCTTTGAAGGCGAAGAACACCGGCTCTATGTTGGCATTCTGTATGCGCACGTGAATCATGCGGTCGTCTTCTTTGTCTTTGCGGGTAAGCTCGTGCTTCTTGATGATGCCGGCGGCGTAATCGTCTGTGTGGGCGCAGAGGACTATGCCGTACTGCGTGCGCTTACCCATGGTCTGGGCGTACACGTAGTACTTTTCTTTGTCTTCGCGCACCAGCCAGCCGTTGCGCTGCCAGGTTTTGAAATTCTCTACTGCACGGTCGTATGTGCGCTGCTCGTGCTCGCCCGCGATAGGGCTGAAATCGATTTCCGGCTTGGTGATATGAAGCAATGACTTCTCTCCCGCCATTTTATAGGCTTCCTCCGAATTGAGGACGTCGTAAGGAGGGGCTGCCACCTCTGTAACGAGGTCGCGCGGAGGCCGGAGGGCTGCGAAAGGTTTAACTCGTACCATATTGGTTATTATTTTAACCGAAGATACAAATTATTAATCGGAAAAACAACTCCCGCTCTATTTTTTTAACCCGCCTGGCGCATAAGTTACTGTATCTTAAAACTTTACCGATTTTGCCTGCAAACTTTTTCATGCAGGCAAAATGTATAACAGCTTGAGTGACTGTGAGTTGGGCGCCAGGGGTTGTAAAAAAACTAAATAGATAGTACTTTTGTACTTTGTATTGAAGATACCGGCGGGGGAATCCGGTGAGAATCCGGCGCTGTGCCCGCAACCGTAAATCCCTGCGAGGGGAAAGTCGGAATGCCGGCCGGTATCAAGTTTTTGTACGGGCTCGGGGACAAGTTCCGGCAGTAACGTAAAATATTATCTATCATGAAAAAAGCAAGTTTGCTTTTACTCACAGGCATTGTGGCGTTCGCTGCTTGCCAAGACCCTCTGTTTCCAGAAAAACCTTCAATTGACTCCGATCTTAAAGGTGAGGTCGTAGATGTAAACGGTCTGTCAGGCTTCAAGAAGCTTTTTGTGCTCAACGAGGGGCAGATGGGAGCCAACAACGCCTCCCTGGACATGTTGCGCATCTCCGACAGCAACTACATTACCGGAGTATTCAAAAAGATGAACCCGACTGAGGGTGCCGGACTTGGAGATGTGGGCAACGACATCGTAGTCGTGGGCGACGAGCTCTGGATTGCAGTGAACAATTCCGGCATCGTGGAAGTATTGAGCGCCAAGGACGAAACGGAGATTGCCGCCGTGCAGGTGCCTATGCCACGCTGCCTGGCCTACGACGACAATTACGTGTACGTGAGCTCTTGGAACGGAGCCGTTGCGGTTTACGGGTCCGACTGGTCTGTTGACGTAGAAAAGTCCAAGAACCCCAAGGGAGCGGTGTACAGGATAGACCGCAAGACCAAGAAACTGGACGAAGGCACCGTAGAAGTGGGTTATCAGCCCGAGGGCCTGGCTGTCAGTAGCGGAAAGCTCTACGTAGCCAATTCCGGCGGAGTGGCTTCATCTCTTCCTCCCGCATATTCCTACGACAAGAGCGTGAGCGTAATTGATACCAAATCCTTCAAGGCAGAAAAGACCATCGAGGTAGAAATCAACCTACAGAAGGTTTTCGCCGACAGCAAGGGCAACGTGTACGTGAGTACATTCGGCAACTACTACAGCGTGCATTCCGGCCTGTGGCAGATCAAGGCCAACGGCAGCGCCTCCAAGGTGGCCGACTATGCAAGTTACGTAGCCTTCCGCGACGACACGGTTTACTGCATAGGCAACGAGAACGAGTTCGACTATTACAGCGCACCCTCAACCGTGACCTGGACATGCAAGAATGGCTCTAAAGAGGCCTGGAGCATCCATCTGGACGGAGTCAATCCTTATGCCCTGGCAGCCCTTCCCGGCGGCAGCTTTGTGATTGCAGACGCGGGCAATTACGTAAACCCGGGCAGTGTGAGCCTCTTCACAGACGGCGCCAAGAAGTGGACCGTCAGCGCAGGAGTGTGCCCCGGCCACTTTGCCATCTGGTAGTTGCGTAAGCTCTTATTACTGATGCTTTTAACGGTCTCATGGAGCCTTTCCGCCCAGGAGGCCGATACCCTTGTAGCATCCCGCGTAAGTTCCGTGCGCAGCGTCCCGGTAACCCGTCCGGCAGAGGAGGCGACGCTCGACGGCCTGCAGCCGCTTGCGGCCGACGCGGTGCGCCGCTTTACCGGCGTGCAGCTTAAGGATTACGGCGGAGTGGGCGGACTTAAGACCGTAAACGTAAGGAGCTTAGGGAGCGAGCACGTGGGCGTGTTCATAGGCGGCATACAGGTAGATAATGCACAGAACATGCAGGTAGATCTGGGGCGCTTCTCTACCGAGAGCTTCAGCTCCGTGGCCCTGTACAACGGGCATAAGAGCCGGCGGCTGCAAACGGCCAAGGAATACGCAAGCGGGGCTGCGCTGTACCTGGAACCTGCCGTACCTCAGAAAAGCGGCTGGCGGATACGCGCCCGGGGCGGCTCCTTTCTCACTGCAGGAGCGGCCTTCAGACGGGATAAAATATGGAAGAACCTGCGCCTGAGCTACAGCGCAGAGGGCCTCTACAGCGGCGGCCGTTACCCTTACAACTTCTTCGGCGAAACCCTCATGCGCGAGAATTCAGACATTCGTTCCCTGCGGGTAGAGGGCAGGCTGGATGGCAAGCTGGCCGGGGGCGACTGGAACCTGATGATGTACAGCTATGGCTCCGAAAGGGGCTTCCCGGGGCCGGTGATACGCAGGGCGGCCGGCTTCCCCTTCAGCGCCGAACGGCAGGCCGACCAGGATGCCTTCCTGCAGGGCGGATGGCGCTCGGCCGACTCAGGCCCCTATTCCGCCGCCGTCCGCTTCAAACTGGCCGACAACTACACCCACTACGACGCCCATGCGGAGAAAAACCCAATGGCCATGCCCTACGACCTCCATTTCCGGCAGCGGAGCGCGTATCTGTCGGTCGCTCAATCATTCAGCATAAACGACCGGTGGTCGGCAGACCTGTCTGCAGACGGTCAGCGGAACGTGCTGGAGGCCGACAGGGACTACAGCGTCCCGCCGGAGCGCACTACGCTCACCACGGTGCTTGCCGGCCGATATACTGGCGAGCGCCTGCGTGCGGCGGCCCACATCCTATGGCAGGGCGCCTGGGACGGCGGGATACTCCGCGATGCCTGGATGCCCTCCGCCTCGGTTCACTGGGAGCCCCTCAGCTGGCTGGAGCTGGAAACGTTCGCCTCCCGCAGCTGCCGCCTCCCCTCTTTCAACGACTTATACTACGTGGCTATTGGCAACGTGAACCTGAAGCCTGAGTACGCAAGCCAGTACGGGCTGGACCTGCGGGCGCACGGCAAGCACTTTGCGGCGCGCGTGTCGCCATACTACAACAGGGTGACAGACAAGATAGTGGCCATCCCTACCTCCACCCAGTTCCGCTGGAGCATGATAAACATCGGCCTGGTTGACATTACGGGCGTGGATTCCAGGCTTGAGGCCGATGCTACGTTCGGTGGCATAAGGCTGGAAGGCACGCTGCGCTACACTTTCCAGCGGGCCCTGGACCACTCCGACCCGGGCAAGCAGACCTATGGACTGCAGATTCCTTACGCCCCGGTGCACAGCGGCAGCGCCATCCTGCGCGGAGAATGGAAGGGATGGAAGCTGGAATGGGAGACTTCTGTTACCGGCCACCGTTGGAGTGCCACTTCTAATTCGGCAGACTACTACCTCGCGCCCTGGAGCGTGAGCGACGTTTCGCTGGGCAAGAGCTTTGGGCTGCTGAGCGCCGCCCTGCGCGCCTCCAACATCTTCAACACCCAATACCAGCTGGTAAAGGGATATCCCATGCCGGGGGCCAGTGTAATGCTGAACCTGGAGCTAAGTCTCTAGCTCTCGTCTTCGTCGTAGATAATTTCTTCTTTGACGTCGTCATCGTTCTCCTCGTCCTCGTCGTCATCATCTTCATCGTCTTCGTCATCGTCGCCTCCGGGGATGCCGGGAAGCTTGCGGTGCTGCTGGGGAAGGTCCTCGAAGGCCACGTAGCCGTTCTCGAATTCCAGGGGCACGGGGCCCTTGGTGTCCGTTACCGTGGGCACGGCTATGCTGCCGGCCTCCTCCCCTTCCAGGGTGATGGTGACGCTCTTGCGGGCGGCTATATCGTAGAAATACACGAACTTGACTATGCCGTCCTTAACGGTTTTCTGTACAGAGACTGCATCTACGGTACCGAAGCCCAGGTCTTGCAGGGCAAAACGGGCAGCACATTCCCCTGTGCTGTCGAAAGCCTTAAAAAGAATAGGCTGGTCCACAGTAAACTCCAAATCTGCGCGGAGCTGCTTGTGGAAGGTGTAAAGGGAGCTGTTCCCGTCTATCTTATATACTCTGTAGAAGCCTTTTATCCCCTCAAGGGTCACTCGGTAGGTGTAGATCATAATAGTCTTTTCACAAATCAACATGCGAAGATACAAAAAAAGCGCTAACTTTGGCTGCTGATGAGCGATATTTACAAAAGTATTTCTGCACGCGGCGAAGGTCTGTACAAAGAATCCGGCAGCCGCTTCATAGCTTTCGCCATCCCGGTAGAGACAGAAGATGAGGTGAGAGAGCTGGTGTCCGGCTTCCGTAAAGAATACCACGACGCACGGCATCATTGCTACGCCTACCGCATAGGCGCGGCTGGGGCCGTATGGCGTTCCAGCGACGACGGAGAGCCCTCCGGCACGGCCGGACGCCCCATCCTTGGGCAGATAGATTCGGCTGGCCTGAGCGACATCCTGATAGTGGTAGTTCGCTATTTTGGTGGTGTCAAGCTCGGCGTGCCCGGGCTCATCAAGGCCTACAAGAGCGCCAGCGCAGACGCCATAGCAAACGCCCCGGCATGCGAGAAGATTGCCGGCAGCTGGTACCGCGTGGGCTTTGGCTATGACGCTATGCCTCAGGTAATGAAGATAGTAAAGGATATGGACCTGCCGCAGCGCGCCCGGGATTTTGCTGCCGAGTGCAGCATGGAGCTCCGGGTACGCGACAGTTTGAAGGAGGATTTTTTGGAAAGAACCAGCACAATCTGTAATTTTGTGGACTTAATATAAACTCAAAATATGGCCAATAAGATTCATGTTTTCAATGCAGGCCCTTGCCTTCTGCCCCAGATTGCAATCGACCGTTCTATAGAAGCTCTCAAAGATTTCAGCGGCACCGGCGTGTCTTTGATTTCCATTTCTCACCGCACCAAGGAGTGGGACGCAGTGATGGATGAATGCCGCGCCCTCTGGAAAGAACTGCTCAATATTCCCGACGACTATGAGGTAGTGTTCCTCGGCGGCGGCGCAAGCCTCGGCTTCCTGTATGTAGCAATGAACTTCCTGGAGAAGAAAGCAGCATACCTGGACACCGGCGTATGGGCACACAAGGCCCTCAAGGAGGCCCAGGGACTGGGAGACGCTTATGCCATTGCATGCTCCAAAGACCGCAACTATTGCTACATCCCCAAGGGATTCGAAATCCCCCAAGATCTTGATTACCTGCACATTACCACCAACAATACGATTTACGGCACGGAGATCAAGACCGACATCGACTGCCCCGTTCCCCTCATCGCAGACATGTCGTCCGACATCCTGAGCCGCAAGGTAGATGTGAGCAAGTACGCCATGATCTACGGCGGCGCGCAGAAGAACGCCGGCCCTGCCGGAGTAGCCTTCTACATCATCAAGAAGGACGTCCTGGGCAAGGTGAGCCGCTACATCCCTACGATGCTCGACCTCCGCACCCATGTTGACAAGCTCTCCATGTTCAACACTCCCCCTGTGTTCTCCATCTTCGTGATGAACGAGACGCTCAAATGGCTCAAGAGCATAGGCGGAATAGACGCCATCCACGCCATAGACGAGAAGAAGGCTGCCACGCTCTATGCCGAAATAGACCGCAACAGCCTCTTCTGTGGCACCGCAGACAAGGAAGACCGTTCCATCATGAACGTGTGCTTCGTGCCCGCAGAGGGCCGCGAAGACCTGCAGGACGAGTTCCTCGCCTTTGCCAAGGAGCGCGGCATGGTAGGCCTCAAGGGGCACCGCAGCGTAGGCGGCTTCCGCGCATCGCTTTACAATGCCTGCACTCAGGAAGACGTAGAGGCCCTCGTGGCTTGTATGCAAGAATTCGAGAAACTTCACATTTAATTGACGTATGAAAGTACTGGTAGCAACCCAGAAACCCTTTGCCGCAGTGGCGGTTGAAGGAATTGTTGAGATACTTGAGGCCGCAGGGCACCAGGTAAGCGTATTCGAGAAATACGCCTCCCAGGACGAGCTGGTAGCGGCAGTTGCTGATGCAGAAGGCCTCATAATCCGCTCCGACAAGGTAACGGCAGAGGTCATTGCGGCAGCTCCCAATCTGCGCATCGTAGTGCGTGCCGGCGCCGGATTCGACAACGTAGACCTTGCAGCTGCAAGCGCACGCGGAATAGTGGTCATGAACACCCCCGGGCAGAATTCCAACGCCGTAGCGGAGCTCGCTGTTGCGATGATGATCTTCATGGCCCGCACCCAGTTCACCCCTGCCACCGGCAGCGAGATTGCCGGCAAGACCCTTGGCATACAGGCCTTCGGTAACGTGGGCCGCCTGGTGGGCGCAAAGGCTAAGGCCCTGGGAATGAAAGTGAAGGCCATCGATCCCTTCCTCAAGCCCGAGCAGATAGAGGCAGGAGGCGCTGCACCCGTGGACTCTCTGGAAGAGCTTTACGCCAGCTCCGACTACCTCAGCATCCACATCCCCGCCACCCCGGAGACAATTGGCAGCATTGGCTACAAGCTCATCAGCAGCATGCCCAAGGGAGCCACGCTGGTGAACACCGCCCGCAAGGAGGTCATCGACGAAGCCGGACTGGAGAAGGCCCTGGAAGAGAGGACAGACCTTAAATATATTACCGACGTGGCGCCCTACAATTACGAGGCCCTGCGCGAGAAGTTCGGCCTGCGTGTATTTGCAACTCCCAAGAAGATGGGTGCCCAGACCGCAGAAGCCAACATCAACGCCGGCCTTGCCGCTGCGCGCCAGATAGCGGACTTTTTTGCTACCGGCAATACCCGTTTCCAAGTTAATAAGTAGTGAATATTAAGCACATAGCCAGTCTGACGGCTGCCCTTTACGTGGCAGCCGTTTCTCTGTATGCCCAGACCGTTGAGAAACGCGATACCCTGGACACCTCGTACGTAACGGCAGTAAAGGAGAAGATGCGCAATACCACCCAGACAGGACTTATGCGCCTGGACGGCAACAAGTTGCGCAGCACCGTTTCGGCCTTCGGCACGCCCGACCTCATCAAGAGCCTGCAAATGCTGCCCGGCGTGGCGGCGGGGAACGAGCTCATGAGCGGACTGTACGTTCATGGCGGCGACGGCAACGACAACCTCTTCTTGCTGGATGGAGTGCCGCTATACAACATAGCCCACTTCGGAGGCTTCTTCTCCAGTTTCAACACCGACGTAGTTGAGAACCTGGACTTCTACAAGAGCGGCTTCCCGGCCCGTTACGGTGGACGGCTCTCTTCTGTTGTGGATGTAGAGACATCCGAGGGCAACATGCAGAAGTATCATGGCAACCTTTCTCTCGGACTAATAGACGGCCGAATACATGTAGAGGGCCCTATCGTTAAAGACAAGACCTCGTTCAACGTAGGCCTGAGGCGCTCCTGGATGGACGTAATAACCATTCCTGCGTTGCTCTACGTAAACCACGAGACGGGCGGTAACCCAAAGTCGAGAGGCGGCTACGCAATGTGGGACATGAATGCCCGCGTAACGCATAAGTTCTCGAGCGACAGCAAGCTCAATGCCAGCATCTACTGGGGGCGCGACGACCTGTCGGCCGGAATCGAGCAGAAGGGGGAGAATTCGTCTATGAACATAGGTACCCGCACCAACTGGGGTTCGTTCACTTCTTCTATAGCATGGGACGCCAAATACGCTCCCAAGCTCAACGGGAAGCTGATGGGCTACTACACCCGGAGCGACTCCGACGTGGGTTACACCTTCGACGTTGGTGCAAAGATAGACGACGAGATGAAGTCTATGCTGTACTTCGACGACGACAACCTCTGCGACGTGCAGGACGCCGGCGTGAAGTATGACCTCAACTGGTACCCGGACAGCTTCCAGCACATTCGTGCCGGAGCAGCGGCGGCATGGCACTACTACAAAACCGGACGTAAATACAAGCAAACGGGCAGCCTGTTCGCGCTCGGCGGCTCCGAGGAGAACACCAATGAGGAGAAAGAGGATTACCACGCATGGGAGCCCGCGCTCTACCTGGAGGACGAAATCTTCCTGGCCTACAACTTTACGGTGAACGCCGGACTGCGGGTGTCGCTCTTCGGCACGCCACAGAAGACGTGGTGGTCGCTGGAGCCGCGAGTAGCGCTTAAATGGCTCATCACCAACGACATCTGCGCCAAGCTCTCGTACACTCGCATGAGCCAGTACATCCATCTTGTGTCGGCCATGTACATAGACCTCCCCACCAACAGCTGGATGCCCTCCACCCCCGAGGCAGGGCCAATGGTGAGCGACCAGATTGCGGGCGGTCTCTATTTCACCCCCGGCAACTTCAAGATCAACATAGAGGGGTGGTACAAGACCATGGACGGAATGCTGGCCTACAACGGCGCCAACGCCTTCTATCCCCCGCTGGTAAATTGGGAAAAGTCTTTCACCTCCGGCAGCGGCAAGTCTTACGGACTGGAATTCGAGACCACCTACAGCACGCCTAAGCTGGAACTCTCTGCATATTACACGCTGTGCTGGAGCTGGAGGCAGTTCGACGCATATTACATGTTCCCCTTCCCCGACCGCAACGACAACCGCCACAAGGTCAACCTGGTGGGCAACTGGAACTTTGCGAGCGGATGGTTCATGAGCTTCAACTGGACCTGGCACAGCGGCAACCGCATCACCCTGCCAAGCCACGTGGTTTTGCTGAACGACGGCGGCGGGCATACGACAGTTTACGAATCGCCGTTCAACGCCGCGCTGCCCGACTATCACCGCCTGGATGTGAGCCTGGAGCGTAAATGGGAGCTCTTCAACGGCAACATTATCGCGTTCAACCTGAGCATCTACAACGTCTATAACCACATGAATGCGTCGTTCGCGATGCTCGAGCAAGACAGCAACGGCAAGTACTACGGAATGGCCTACGGGCTCATTCCTATCATCCCCACGCTCAGTGTGAGCTATAAATTCTGATGCTATGAAGAAGTTTTTTGCAATGTTTTTCCTGGCCGCTGCGGCCTGTGCCTGCGAGATTCCTTTCTCCATAGACGACATCTCCGAACCCCGCTACATGATTGAGTACGTACCGGCTGCGGGAGATACCGGCTCCGACCTGCGGATTTCTTACGCCGAGCCTGCATACGGCAAGCGCATGGTGGGGACCTATGACTTCAAGAACTGCACTGTAGGGGTGAAGATTAATGGGAAGGATTTTGCCGTGGGAGCTCTGGAGTGGCTCGAGAGTGGCAATACCATCCGCACCACCATCGGCGGCAGCCTCAAGGCCGGCGACAAGTTGGAGGTAAGCGTCTCCGGCGGCTCTGCGCCCAAGGCTGGCGGCAGTACCATTATTCCGGAGTTGCCGGCAGTCAGCAGCATAGGTATTGTTAAATCTGACGACAAAGAAGAGTCTTCCGGCCGCCGCTTTACGGTAAATATGGCCCGGGATGTGGAATCCGGCGAGTATTACGGCATCAAGATAACGGTGCACGAAGACATGTACTTTGCCGAGATGCTTCCAGCGCCGCCTTTCGTCAAACTGGACACCACGTACTATCATTATAACGTGACTCCCGGCCAGGTGGCCTCTATGAGCGACATCAACAATATGGACCTGGATGCCTTTGCTCAGGTTAATTATAGCTACGGCCATCTAATTGGCGAAGTTGGGCAGGACTACTCTTTCTCGGCCATGAGCCTGCTGTCTGACAGGCAGTTCAGCGGCAAGAGCTACTCCTTCTACGTGAATTCGTCTTTTTCTTTCGACGATATTTTTGATGGGATGCCGGATATAGATTCCCCTGATGTTCCTGAAGAGCCTTACAGCCCGGAGGAGCCCGAGGAACCCGAAGAACCCGAAGAACCGGAGGAGCCCGACAATCGCATTCTCTTCGGTGTCAAGACCTGGTACGAGGTAGAGATTTACGCTCTCAGCGAGGAGTTGTACAACTATTGCAAGGCCCAGTATCTGGAGAACTTCAACATTCTGGCCAACTTCGGAGTTACGCCTCCTAACTTTACGTATTCCAACGTGTCGGGAGGCATAGGAATCGTAGGCGGGGTGTCCCGTTGCGTATTCAAGATAGACGATCCCGAAAACAAGAAACCGGAAATTCCGGATTTCTCGGATTACTTTCCTTTTGCTAGATAATCTCCTCTCTCTCGCGGAGGTCCTTCACGCGGAGCTGGATGGTTGAGTTGCCTCTGTAGTAATTCTCTACTATAGAATAACTTACATCCAGAGGATTACCCGACTTAATGTAGTCGTAGTACTCCGCCATATTGAAGGCGATGGCAGCTATCTGGTGATAGGGCTGCGACTCCTGGATGAGATCCAGCTTAAGATGTATTCCGCCGGCCCCTACTTTGCGTCCGTTGCCTGCATCATACACGTTCTCCGTCATGAAAACCGGGTTGTTGTTGCCGGGGCCGAAAGGTTGGAACTGCTTGAGAATGCGGAAGAACTTGGGGGTAATCTGCGAGAAGTTAAGGCGGGCGTCTATATCTACCACCGGAATCAGCATTTCGGCAGTGATTTTGCCGGCTATGAACTTGTCTATGCGACGGGCGAATTCTTCCAGATTCTCTTCTTTGAGCGTGAGGCCAGCGGCATAAACGTGGCCGCCGAAGTTCTCCAGCAGGTCTGCGCAGCTCTCTATTGCCTCGTAAAGGTCGAAGCCGGCGATGCTGCGGGCGCTTCCCGTCACAAAGCCATTGGACTTGGTAAGCACTACGGTGGGCTTGTAGTATGCCTCCACCAGGCGAGAAGCCACGATGCCTACAATTCCCTTGCTCCAGCGAGGGTTGTACACCACCGTTGCGTTTTCTCGGGCCAGGCAATTGCCGCTCTCTACCATTTCAAGGGCCTCGCGGGTTACCTCGCGGTCTATGTTCTTGCGCTCGTTGTTGTTCTCGTTGATCTTCTCGCCTATGAACATCGCAACGCCCGCGTCGTCTGCAGTAAGCAGTTCTACGGCCAGGCGGCCCGACTCCATACGCCCTGCGGCATTGATGCGAGGGCCGATTTTGAAAACGATATCGTCTATGGTGATGTGCCCCGGCTCCAGGTTGGCCAGGTTGATCATGGCCAGCAGTCCCTTATGGGGATTCTCGTTGAGCTGCTTGAGGCCGAAGTATGCCAGGGTGCGGTTCTCGCCAACCATTGTAACGAGGTCGGACGCAATGCTCACTACAAGCAAGTCCAGCAGCGGGATGAGACTCTCGAAAGGAACTCCGTACTTTACAGAATAGGCCTGCACGAGCTTGAAGCCCACGCCGCAGCCGGAGAGGTCGTCGAAGGGATAGTTGCAGTCTTCCCTCTTGGGGTCGAGTACAGCCACCGCAGCAGGAATAGTTTCCTCTGGGAGATGGTGATCGCAGATAATCATGTCAACTCCCTTTGCCTTGGCGTATTCGGCTTTGTCTATGGCCTTGATGCCGCAGTCCAGGGTGATAATGAGCCCGAAGCCCCCCTCGAACGCCCAGTCAAGGCCCTTGTACGAGACTCCGTAGCCCTCGTCGTAACGGTCTGGAATATAGAAATCTACGTTAGGCGTAAAGCGGCGGATGAAAGAGAACACCAGGGCTACTGCCGTAGTTCCGTCAACGTCGTAATCTCCATAGACCAGTATCTTTTCGCCGGAGGTGATGGCTTTGTGGAGGCGCTCCACCGCAACGTCCATATCCTTCATCAAGAAAGGGTCGTGGAGGTCTGCAAGATTGGGGCGGAAGAAAGAGCGTGCCTGCTCGAAGGTCTCTACACCGCGTTTCACGAGAAGTTCTGCCAGAACACGGTCAATCCCCACCTCGGCAGAGAGTTTCTCCACCTTGGCCGGATCGGCCTGTTCCATAACAATCCATTTCTTCTCGGCACTCATAGCTTACAAATATAAAGATTCTCGCAGACTTTCCCAAATTTTCGCAGCGGCTACATTATTGCCTGGCGCCTAACCATCTGATTATCCGCCACTTAATCGAGTAGGAGGAAAACAAAAGTAGTGAGTTTTCCTCCTACTTTTGTTT
>CAMKAJ010000016.1 GCA_946410455.1 uncultured Bacteroidales bacterium | reverse complement strand
CCCGCTTTTTAGGGGAATAGAACAAGGGTAGTTCAGCGGTCTCCAAAACCGTCGATGTGGGTTCGAATCCTGCTTCCCCTGCCAATATCAAGGGTTACGACTTGATAATGTTTAACAGATGCCGCGTTCCTTGCTTCCATTTCTCGGCATCCATTAAATGTAAAAATGAGAAGGTTTATCAACTACTGCAAAGAGTCCTTCGTGGAACTCACCAAGAAGACCACTTGGCCCACATGGGAGAAGCTTCAGAGCTCTGCCCTTCTGGTCCTTGTAACTACGGTCCTTCTGGCAGCTGTGCTCTGGGTCGTGGATTATGCGATTCAGAACTTGATGACGCTGATTTACACACTGTAATTTTATCGCAACTCCAATGGGCGAAATGAAATGGTACGTCCTGCGTACAGCGGGCGGCAAGGAGAAAAAGGCCAAAGAATACCTGGACAAGGAAATAGACCGTAATGGTCTGCAAGACCAAGTCGATCAGGTTTTGGTTCCGGTCAAGAAGGAAATAGTAACCAAGAACGGCAAGAGGAAGGCGGTTGACAAACTGCTTTACCCCGGCTATGTACTCATACATGCCGAGCTCAGCGCCATGCTTGAGAACATTATCCGCAACAACATCCCCGGGATGTCCGGTTTCCTTACCGAGAAGCGTACTACTTCCGGCACCCAGTTCGAGAGAGTACCTGTGCCTATCCGCGAGGATGAGGCCCAGCGTATCCTCGGAGTGCAGGATGAGGCTCTCGACAGCGCCGCAGAGACAGTCGTAGATTACGAGCTCGGCGAGTCTGTCCGCATTACGGACGGCCCGTTCAGCGGTTTCAACGGCACTGTAGATGAGATCATCCAGGATCGCAGCAAGCTCAAAGTCATCGTCGTCATTTTCGGCAGGAAGACACAACTCGAGCTCAATTTTACACAAGTAACAAAAGAATAGTTTTCCATTATGGCAAAAGAAGTTACCGGATTTATCAAGCTCCAAATCAAAGGCGGAGCTGCTAATCCCGCACCTCCGGTAGGACCGGCTCTCGGTTCCAAAGGCTTGAACATTATGGACTTCTGCAAGGCTTTCAATGCAGCCACGCAGGCCCAGGCAGGCAAGGTACTCCCCGTAGTTATCACTGTCTACTCCGACAAGTCCTATTCGTTCGAAGTCAAGCAACCTCCGGTGGCGGTGTCTCTCAAGGAAGCGGCTAAGATTACTACCGCATCCGGCGAGCCTAACCGCAAGAAGGTGGCCTCCGTTACCTGGGACCAGGTAAAGGCCATCGCCGAGGGCAAGATGCCGGACCTCAACTGTTTCACTATTGCATCTGCAATGAGAATGGTTGCCGGAACAGCAAGAAGTATGGGTATCACCGTTACCGGTGAATTCCCCGAGAACCTTTAAATCGATCGCGCTATGAGTAAAATTACTAAGAATCAGAAAGCTGCGGAGGCCAAATTCGACCATACCAAGGCATACTCGCTCTCAGAAGCGTGCTCGGTTGTTAAGGATATTACCTTTACCAAGTTCGACGCAACTGTCGAGCTTTCCGCGAACCTCGGCGTTGACCCCCGCAAGGCCAACCAGATGATCCGTGGCGTTGTCACCCTCCCTCACGGAACGGGTAAGGTAGTGCGCGTGCTCGCACTCTGCACCCCCGACAAGGAGGCTGAGGCCAAGGCAGCAGGCGCGGACTACGTAGGACTCGACGAGTATATCGAGAAAATCAAGGCCGGCTGGACCGACGTGGACGTCATTGTCTGTACTCCTTCCGTCATGGCCAAGGTTGGTGCTCTCGGTAAGATCCTCGGTCCCCGTGGCCTCATGCCTAACCCCAAGACAGGCACCGTTACCATGGAAATCGGCAACGCCGTCAAGGAAGTGAAAGGCGGTAAGATCGACTTCAAGGTTGACAAGACTGGTATCATCCACACTGGCATAGGCAAGGTGTCTTTCACCGCCCAGCAGCTCTATGAGAACGCTGCCGAGGTTCTGAACGCCATCGCCAAGCTCAAGCCCCAGGCTCTTAAGGGTACTTACATGAAGGGCGCAGCTATCTGCTCCACCATGAGTCCCGGTATTAAAGTTGACATCAAGGCATTCCTCAACGGTGCTGAGTAAAAATTCAATATTATGAAGAAAGAACTTAAAGCTCAAGTTATTGAAAGCATCTCAGCGCAGCTCAAGGCATATCCTAACTTCTACGTTACCGATATCGCCGGCCTGAATGCCTCCCAGACAAGCAAGCTCCGCCGCGAGTGTTTCCAGGCGGGCATCGTGCTCAACGTGGTCAAGAACACCCTCTTTGCGCACGTGCTTGAGTCATGCGAGAACGAGGAGATCAAGTCTCTCAAAGAGACCCTCGTCGGCAATACCGCCATTATGTACACCGAGGTGCCTTCCGCTCCCGGCAAGCTCATCAAGAAGCTCCAGAAGGAAGGTTTCACCAAGCCTGTAGTTAAGGGCGCTTTTGTACAGGAGTGCGTCTTCATCGGAGAAGACAAGCTCGATATGCTTGCAAGCATCAAGACCAAGGAAGAACTCATCGGCGATATCATCGCTCTCCTCCAGTCCCCGATTCAGAGAGTTGTCTCTGCACTCGAGAACGCATCCGAGGGCAAGGCCGACGACGAGAAGATCGGTTCTGCCAAGCCGGCAGCCGAAGCTCCCGCCGCTGAGGCACCTGCAGCCGAGGCTCCCGCAGAGGAGGCCCCTGCAGCTCCGGTCGAAGAGGCTCCCGCAGCTGAGGCCGCTGCACCCGCAGCAGAAGCTCCTGCAGCAGAATAATGAAATATTAACAATTTAAAAGATAAAAATTATTATGGCAGATGTTAAAGCCCTTGCAGAAGAGTTGGTAAACCTTTCTGTAAAAGACGTTCAGGAACTCGCAAAGATCCTCAAGGAAGAGTATGGTATCGAGCCTGCAGCAGCAGCCGTTGTTGTTGCCGCTGATGGTGCCGGTGCCGGTGCAGCCGCCGAGGCAGAGCAGACCGAATTCGATGTTATCCTCACCTCCGCAGGTCAGGCTAAGCTCAATGTTATCAAGGTTGTCAAGACCGAGCTTGGACTTGGACTTAAGGAAGCTAAGGACCTCGTTGACGGTGCTCCTTCTACCGTTAAGGAGAAGATTTCCAAGGCAGAGGCCGAGGCCCTCAAGGCCGCTCTTGAGGACGCAGGCGCTGAGGTTGAGATTAAATAAATCCGCCTCATCCCTGCTGCTTAGGGAACAAACAGGTTTAGAGCCGGGGAAAATAGGCTCTAAACCTTTTTTCCGTATTAAAAGTTTTTGCACATTAAAAGCTAAATATGTCAAAAAAGACTGCCCCAAAGCGCATCAACTTCGCAACGTCGAAAATTCTGGAGTACCCCGACCTTCTGGAGGTGCAGCTCAAGTCGTTCAAGGACTTCTTCCAGCTTGAGACAACCCCCGAAAACAGGAAAAACGAAGGTCTTTACCAGGTATTCCAGGAAGTTTTCCCCATCGAAGACACGAGGAACAACTACAAGCTCGAGTTCATCGACTACTTTGTAGATCCTCCCAAGTATTCGATCGAGGAGTGCCTGGAGCGCGGACTTACCTACAATGTCCCTCTCAAGGCAAAGCTCAGGCTTTCCTGTACTGACCCTGAGCACGAAGATTTTGATACGAGGGTCCAGGACGTGTATCTGGGAGATATCCCTTACATGACTCCCGGCGGTACCTTCGTCATCAACGGCTCGGAGCGCATAGTCGTTTCCCAGCTGCACCGTTCGCCCGGCGTTTTCTTCGACCAGAGCCTCCATGCCAACGGCACCAAGCTCTTCTCGGCCAGGATTATCCCCTTCAAGGGCTCCTGGATTGAGTTCGCCACGGACATCAACAACGTGATGTACGCATACATCGACCGTAAGAAGAAACTTCCCGTAACCACCCTGCTCAGGGCTATAGGATTCAATTCCGACAAGGATATCATCGATATCTTCGACCTGGCCGACGAGGTAGGTACCAGCGAGGAAGAACTTCGCGGCAATGTGGGACGCAAGCTCGCAGCCAAGGTCCTCAAGACATGGACAGAGGACTTCGAAGACGAAGACACCGGCGAGATCATCCCCATCGAGCGTACCAAGGCTATCGTGGAGCGTGGAGAGGAGCTGAACGACGACACCATCGCCGCCATCCTCGATACCGAGTGCAAGTCTATTCTGCTTCAGAAAGACGAGGCCGGCTCTGCAGAATACGCAATCATTTTCAACACCTTGCAGAAGGATCCCACCAACACCGAGCTGGAGGCCGTGAACTACATCTACAAGCAGCTCCGCAACTCCGAGGCTCCCGATGAGAGCACTGCAAGGGACGTTATCGACAAGCTTTTCTTCTCCGAGAAACGTTACGACCTCGGAGCCGTAGGCCGTTATCGCCTCAACAAGAAGCTGAACCTCAGCATCGGTGCAGATGTGCGCGTGCTCACCAACACCGATATCATCGAGATTATCAAGTACCTCATCCTCCTTATCAATACCCACGCTACGGTGGACGACATCGACCACCTGAGCAACAGGCGTGTACGTTCGGTGGGCGAGCAGCTTGCCAATCAGTTCAGCGTAGGCCTTGCAAGAATGGCCCGCACCATCAGGGAGAGGATGAACGTCCGCGACAGCGAGCAGTTCAACCCCATCGACCTCATCAACGCCAAGACTCTCTCAAGCGTCATCAATTCCTTCTTCGGGACCAGTCAGCTGAGCCAGTTCATGGACCAGACCAACCCGCTGGCGGAGATTACGCACAAGAGGCGTCTGTCCGCTCTGGGCCCCGGCGGTCTGAGCCGCGAACGTGCAGGATTCGAGGTTCGAGACGTGCACTACACCCACTACGGACGCCTTTGTCCTATCGAGTCTCCGGAAGGACCTAACATCGGTCTTATCTCCAGCCTCTGCGTCTATGCCCGCATCGACGCCCTGGGCTTCATAGAGACTCCCTACCGTGACGTTAAAGACGGAAAGGTGGACCTGAGCGCTGCCGGATGCCACTACATGAGCGCAGAAGAAGAGGAGAACAAACTCGTGTCCCTGGCCAACGTGCGCATGGACGAAGAGGGCAACATCCTCGACGAGCGCCTGCAGTGCCGCAAGGAGGCCGACTTCCCCGTAGTTTCCAAGAATGAGGTGGATTACATGGACGTAGCCCCTAACCAGATGGCTTCCGTGGCTGCATCCCTCATCCCGTTCCTGGAGCACGACGACGCGCACCGCGCCCTCATGGGTGCCAACATGATGCGTCAGGCCGTTCCTCTTCTCACTCCCGAGTCTCCTATTGTAGGAACCGGTCTGGAAGAGAGGGTCTGCGTGGACTCCCGTACCCAGTATGTGGCTGAGCGCAAGGGCGAAGTTACCTATGTGGACGCAAACGAAATCCGCATCAAGTACGACCGCACCAGCGAGGAGAAGTTTGTAAGCTTCTCTCCTGATGAGGTTATATACAAGCTCCCCAACTACCGTCGTACCAACCAGAGCACCACTATCAACCTCAAGCCTATCGTGCGCAAGGGCGAGAAAGTGGAGAAGGGCCAGATTCTTACCGAGGGTTACGCCACCCAGGGCGGCGAGCTCGCTCTCGGCCGCAACCTCAAGGTGGCCTTCATGCCTTGGAAGGGTTACAACTACGAGGACGCTATAGTGCTCTCCGAGGAGATGGTGAAGTGGGATATCCTCACCTCTGTCCATGTTGACGAGTACCTCACCGAGGTCCGCGACACCAAGCGCGGCCCCGAGGAGCTTACCTCCGACATCCCTAATGTGAGCGAGGACGCCACCAAGGACCTCGACCGCAACGGTATCATCCGCATCGGTGCTCACGTGGAGCCGGGCGATATAATGATAGGTAAGATCACTCCTAAGGGAGAGAGCGACCCTTCACCGGAAGAGAAACTCCTCAAGGCTATCTTTGGCGACAAGGCAGGCGACGTAAAGGACGCTTCGCTGAAGGCTAATCCTTCACTTAGCGGCACCATCGTGAAGACTGCCCTCTACACCAAGCTGGCCAAGGAAACCGGCCGCAGGAGCTCTGCCAAGCAGGACCAGAAGGCCCGCCTGGAACTCCGTCAGCAGGAGTTCGACGCCAAGGTTGGCCGTTTGCGCGAGGACCTCATCTCCCGCCTGCTCGAGCTCACCAAGAACCGCAAGAGCGCCGGCATCAGCGACCTCTACAACGTAGAAGTCGTGGCCAAGGACAAGAAGTTCACCGCAGACCTCCTTCGCAGCATCGACTATCAGAACGTCAATTCCAACAAGTGGACTGCAGACAAGGCCACCAACGACATGATCCGTGACCTTATCAACAACTACTGCATCACCTATAAGACCGAAGCCGCTGAGTTCAAGCGCGAGATGGACAAGATGAAGGTGGGCGACGAACTCCCCAACGGAGTTATGCAGCTCGCAAAGGTCTATATCGCCAAGAAGCGCAAGATCACCGTGGGTGACAAGATGGCAGGACGTCACGGAAACAAGGGTATCGTAGCTAAGATCGTCCGCCGTGAGGATATGCCGTTCCTCGAGGACGGAACTCCCGTGGACATTGTGCTCAACCCTCTGGGCGTGCCTTCCCGAATGAACCTCGGTCAGATTTACGAGACCGTGCTCGGTTGGGCAGGCGCTCGTCTGGGCCTCAAGTTCAGCACCCCTATCTTCGACGGTGCCAGCATCGACGAGATCTGCGACTACACCGACAAGGCAGGCGTGCCCCGCTTTGGTAAGACCCAGTTGCGCGACGGCGGTACCGGCGACTTCTTCGACCAGCCCGCGACCGTGGGCGTGATCTACATGATCAAGCTCGGTCACATGGTTGACGACAAGATGCACGCCCGTTCCATCGGCCCGTACTCCCTCATCACCCAGCAGCCTCTCGGCGGTAAAGCCCAGTTCGGCGGCCAGAGGTTCGGAGAGATGGAGGTGTGGGCACTGGAGGCTTTCGGTGCTGCCAATACGCTCCAGGAGATACTGACTGTCAAGTCCGACGACGTTACCGGACGCAGCAAGACCTACGAGGCAATCGTGAAGGGCGATCCCATGCCGCCGGCAGGAATCCCCGAATCCCTCAACGTGCTGCTCCACGAGCTTCGCGGACTCGGCCTTAAAGTCACTTTGGAATAAACAATTCAGCGTAGAAGAATTATATGCCTACTTTCAATAACAAAGAAACAAAGGTAAAGAACAACTTCCAGACAATCAGCATTTCGCTTGCATCTCCCGAGGATATTACCGAGAGGTCTTGCGGCGAGGTCCTCAAGCCTGAGACCGTCAACTATCGCACCTACAAGCCCGAGAGGGACGGTCTCTTCTGCGAGAAGATTTTCGGTCCTACCAAGGACTACGAGTGCTATTGCGGTAAGTACAAGCGTATCCGTTACCGTGGTATAGTCTGCGACAGGTGTAATGTAGAAGTTACCGAGAAGAAGGTCCGCCGCGAGAGGATGGGACACATCAGCCTCACCGTTCCGGTTGCCCATATCTGGTACTTCAAGTCTGCGCCCAACAAGATTTCCGCCCTCCTCGGCCTTCCTGCAAAGAAGCTGGAATCCGTGATTTACTACGAGAAGTACATCGTGGTGAACGTGGGTAAGTACCAGCCTTCCGAAGCTCGTGGCGAGCAGGAAGTCCACAAGATGGACCTCCTCTCCGAGGACGAGTATCTGGATATTCTCAACAGTGAGTCCCTGAGGGGCAACGAGAACCTGTCCGATTCCGATCCCGACAAGTTCGTGGCCAAGATGGGTGCCGAAGGTATCTACGACCTACTCAAGGAGCTTGACGTAGAGGCACTCGGCAAGGAACTGCGCCAGAAGATGATGGTAGAGAGCTCCCAGCAGCGCAAGACAGAGATGCTCAAGCGCCTGCAGGTGGTCAAGTGGTTCCAGGAGTCAAAGGGTGTCAACCGCCCCGAGTGGATGATCATGAAGGTCATCCCCGTCACTCCTCCGGACCTGCGTCCCCTCGTCCCTCTGGACGGCGGACGTTTTGCAACCTCCGACCTCAACGACCTCTATCGCCGCGTTATCATCCGCAACAACCGTCTCAAGAGGCTCTTCGAAATCAAGGCCCCCGAGGTGATTCTGCGTAACGAGAAGCGTATGCTGCAGGAGGCCGTAGACAGTCTCTTCGACAATTCCAAGAAGTCCAGCGCCGTGAAGAGCGAGAGCAACCGCGCCCTCAAGAGTCTTTCCGACTCCCTCAAGGGTAAGCAGGGTCGCTTCCGCCAGAACCTCCTCGGTAAGCGTGTCGATTACTCCGCACGTTCCGTTATCGTGGTGGGTCCCGAGCTCAATATGCATGAGTGCGGTCTGCCCAAGTACATGGCAGCCGAGCTTTACAAGCCGTTCATCATCCGCAAGCTCATCGAGCGCGGCATCGTGAAGACCGTAAAGAGCGCAAAGAAGATCGTGGACCGCAAGGATCCCGTGATCTGGGACATCCTGGAGAACGTAATGAAGGGCCATCCCGTTCTGCTCAACCGTGCACCTACCCTGCACCGTCTGGGTATCCAGGCGTTCCAGCCGCGCATGATAGAGGGCAAGGCCATCCAGCTGCATCCTCTTGCATGTACCGCTTTCAACGCCGACTTCGACGGAGACCAGATGGCAGTGCACCTGCCGCTTGGCAATGCCGCCGTGATGGAGGCCCAGCTGCTCATGCTCGGTAGCCAGAACATTCTGAATCCTGCCAACGGAGCCCCTATCACTGTGCCTTCACAGGACATGGTGCTCGGTCTGTACTATATTACAAAGGTACGTCCGGGCGCAAAGGGCGAGGGCAAGAAGTTCTATGGCCCCGAAGAAGTTATCATAGCCTACAACGAGAAGGCCATCGAAATGCACGCGGAGATTGAAGTCCGCCTGCCTGTTGATAAGCTGGACGCATCCAAGGGCACGCAGATGGTCAAGACCACTGCAGGCCGTATCATCGTGAACCAGTTCGTTCCCGAAGAGGTGCCTTACGTGAACGAGGTGCTCGGCAAGAAGAGCCTCCGCAAGATCATCACCCTGGTTATCAAGAACACCGGCGTTACCCGCACCGCCAAGTTCCTGGACGACATCAAGAACCTCGGTTACGACCAGGCCTTCCGTGCAGGTATCTCCTTCAACCTCGGCGACGTCATCGTTCCGGAGGAGAAGCAGGGCCTCATCGACAACGCCTACCAGCAGATTGCCGGTATCCGCAATAACTTCAACATGGGTCTGCTCACCAACCAGGAGCGTTACAACAAGGTCATCGATCTTTGGACCAGCGTAGATAACAGCCTCACCGGAATTGTTACAAAGCAGATTTCCGGCGACCAGCAGGGCTTCAACCCCGTGTACATGATGCTGGATTCCGGCGCTCGTGGTTCTACCCAGCAGATCAAGCAGCTCTGCGGTATGCGAGGCCTTATGGCCAAGCCCCAGAAGAGCGGCGCTGCCGGAGCAGAGATTATCGAGAATCCTATTATCTCCAACCTTAAGGAAGGAATGTCGGTGCTCGAGTACTTCATCTCTACCCACGGTGCCCGTAAGGGTCTTGCCGATACCGCTCTCAAGACCGCTGATGCAGGTTACCTGACCAGGCGTCTGGTGGACGTATCGCACGACGTAATCATTACCGAGGAAGACTGCGGAACCCTCCGCGGACTCATTGCCACCGCCATCAAGAACAAAGACGAGGTGGTCGAGTCTCTGGGTGAGCGTATCCTTGGCCGTACCACCGTGCACGACATCTTCAACCCGCTCACCGGAGAAATCATCCTGCATGCAGGAGAAGAAATCCGCGAGAAGGACGCCGATCTTATCGACTCCCTCCCTATCGAGCAGGTAGAGATTCGCAGCGTGCTCACTTGCGAGAGTCGCAAGGGCGTCTGCGCCAAGTGCTACGGCCGCAACCTTGCCACAAGCCGCATGGTCGAGAAGGGCGAGGTCGTGGGCGTTATCGCTGCACAGTCTATCGGCGAGCCTGGTACCCAGCTTACTCTGCGTACCTTCCACGTTGGTGGTACTGCCTCCGGTGCAATGGCCGATTCCTTCATCGAATCCAAGTACAACGGCAAGCTCGTGTTCGACGAACTCCGTACTATCCAGAGGGTTGATGAGGCTACCGGCGAGAGTCAGGAGGTCGTGGTGAGCCGTATGACCGAGCTCCGCATCATCGATGAGAATACCGGAATCACCTTCTCACAGTACGATATCCCTTATGGCTCCGTCCTCTTCAAGAAAGACGGCGACAAGGTCAAGATGGGCGACCGCATCTGCGAGTGGGATCCTTACAACGCTATCACCATCATCGAGTCTGCCGGTACCGTTCGCTTCGAGAACATGGAAGAAGGTGTCACCTATGCGAAGGAGGCCGCCGACGAGTTCTCCATGAGCACAGACAAGGTCATCATCGACTCCAAGGATAAGACCAAGAGTCCTACCCTGCACATCCTCGACGCTACAGGCGAGAGCATCCGTCAGTTCAACCTGCCGGTGGGCGCCCACGTCATGGCAGAGGACGGCAGCAAGGTGAAGGTGGGCGACATCCTCGTCAAGATACCTCGCGCCATTGGTAAGGCAAGCGATATTACCGGAGGTCTGCCGCGTGTTACCGAGCTCTTCGAGGCTCGTAACCCGAGCAGCCCCGCCATCCTTTCCGAGATCAACGGCGAAGTTGAGATGGGCAAGGTCAAGAGAGGTAACCGCGAGATTACTGTTCGCAACAAGAGCGGCGTGGAGAAACACTACCTCGTACCTCTGACCAAGCAGATCCTGGTTCAGGAGAACGACTATGTGAGGGCCGGTTCGGCGCTGTCCGACGGTGGCGTGTCACCTAACGACATCCTCAACATTCTCGGCCCCGTGAAGGCACAGGAATACATCGTCAACGAGGTGCAGGCCGTGTATCGTCTGCAGGGTGTGAAGATCAACGACAAGCATTTCGAGATTATCATACGCCAGATGATGCGCAAGGTAGAGATCACCGATCCGGGCGACACCCAGTTCCTCAAAGAGGAGCTCGTAGACAAGTGGAAGTTCATGGACGCCAACGACGCCATCTACGGTAAGTACATCGTAGAAGACGCAGGCGACTCTGAGCGCTACGAGATGGGCGACATCATCGGCGCCCGCGAGATGAAGAGCGAGAACGCCTCGCTCGAGCGTCAGGGCAGCAAGCTTCTTGTCACCCGTCCCGCTCGTCCCGCAACGGCCCGTCTGGTGCTCCAGGGTATTACCCGTGCAGCCCTCAAGACCGACAGCTTCATGTCTGCTGCATCCTTCCAGGAGACCACCAAGGTGCTCAGTGAGGCCGCAATTCGCGGTCGCGTAGATCACCTCGAAGGCCTCAAGGAGAATGTCATCTGCGGGCACCTGATTCCTGCCGGTACAGGTCTCAAGGAATACCAGGACCTCATCGTCACCAAGACCGACGAGCTCACGCGCAGCCTCAACGAGCTGTAGTTTTACTTACGCTGGTGCTCAAGTTATTGAGCGTCAGTACTTTATAGAATCTGCCTGCATGTTTTTCCGTGCAGGCAGATTGCATATATGGCTGAGGATGAGGGGCTTACGCGCCAGGCGGCGAAGAGCTATATCCATTCGGCCAGGGCCAGGCGCAGTTCCCTTAACGCAGACGAGATACGATATTCAACAGTTTTGACGGAGATGCCTTCTTCTTCCGCGATTTCCGAGTACTTTTTGCCCTGGAAACGGTTCTTTTCGAAGGTGCGACGCTGCTCTTCGCTCAGGGTGGCAAGGGCTCTGCCCAGCGCGGTGCTGAGTTCCCGGGCGCTGTAGTTCTCAAATGTGGCCACAGATTCCATTACGGACATCCTTACGCTGGAATTGTATCGGTCTTGAATTTTCTGCCTGTCGAGAATACTGATGCAGCGGTTGTGAACTGCGGTCTGAAGATAGGCCATTACACTGCTGGAGATGCTGGTCGCGGCTGCCCTCTTCCATAGCCCAAGCATTACATCCTGAACTACATTTTCGGCGTCTTCGCGCGAGACGAAGCGGCGGGCATAACTAACCAGAGGCGGGTACACCCTACGGAAGAGACGGTCGAATGCGTCTCTGTTTCCCTGCCGGATAAGCATAAAAAGGTGCTTGTCGTCTTGCATATGCGAGTTTTAGTGTCGGTGCAAATATATAAAAAAACTTTAAATCTAATTTAGGGTAAAACCCGACTTGCTTGTCTTAAACATGTATGATACCCGATAAAAACATAGAGAGCCTCCTTGAGGAATACTTCCGGGGGACTCTTTCCCAAGAAGAGGGGAAGCTGGTTGACGAGTGGATTTGCGAGAGCGCTGAACACCGTGCTTTAGCTGCACAGTATTGCCATCTGGAGCAGATCCTCAGCGGACTTGAGGCTCCCGACAGCAATGAAACAGATGCGGCTCTAAGAAAAATGCATTCACGTATGCGCAAAGCCTCCTGGCACAATACCTTCGTGCATGTGCACCGCTTTGCGGCATTCATGGCCATTCCGCTTCTCATAGCAACTCTGTTTTTGTCTATACACAATTCCAAGCAACCGGACATCCCTGATATCGTAGTCAAGTCTGTGACCGGAATGACAGCCAGCACGCAACTCCCCGACGGCAGTAAGGTATGGCTGAATTCTAACTCTACGCTCAGCTTCCCGGCCAGCTTCGACGGTACCAGGGAGGTTTATCTGGACGGGCAGGCCTTCTTTAGCGTTACCAAGCAGCAGGGAACCGCCTTCATCGTGCATGCCAAGGGCACTGCGGTAGAGGTTCTAGGTACTGAATTCGATGTAGAGGCCTATCCTACCGATGAACTTGTGCGTACTACTCTGCTCAGCGGCTCTGTGAGTTTTACGGTGCCGTCAGGTGAATCGGGCAACTATAAGTATATGATAAAACCAGGTGAGCGTTATAGCTGGGATGCATCTTCCGGGCGCGCGGTACGCAGCACCATCAATCCTGCAACAGCAAGTTCCTGGAAAGACGGAAAGATTGTGCTGGAAAACACCAGTCTGGAGGAGGCTCTGCGGCAAATTGGCAACCGTTTCAACGTAGAGTTCTTGGTTAAAAACGAAGCCCTGCTCTCTCAAACCTATACTGGTACTTTTACCGGCCAGCGGCTTGAGGTAGTGCTGGAGCACTTCAAGCGTGCGACCAAGATTTCTTTCGATACACAGATTACCGGAACCGATCCTCAGAACGTATCCGGCAGGCAAAAAATCTTAGTTTACTAAAACGATATGCGTATTACCGACCACATTTTCAAGAGATTGCTTTTGGTCCTGTGCGGATTTGGAGCTTTTGTGTTTGCTCAGGCGCAGAACAAGACTATCTCCATTGAGACAGACCGCCAGCCGGTTTCTGCCGTTATGAAGATGATAGAGCAGCAGAGCGGCTACACCTTCTTCTACAACGATGCGGCTTTCGATAAGAGTCGTATTGTTAGCATTGTCGCTAAGGATAAAGATGTGCTGGAAGTTGTTGGAGAGTTGTTCCGAGGCACAAATGTACAAGCTTCGATAATAGACAAGAGTATTGTTCTAAGTAATGTGCCTAAAACGCCTTCCCGCCCCCAGGAGCAAGACGGAAAAGTTTCCGGCAAAGTAATTGACTCTGAGGGTCTTCCGATGCCGGGCGCTTCTGTATTTGTTGAGGGAACTAATGTTGGTACCGTTACAGACTATGCCGGTAACTTTGAAATAGCGGCTCGTGAAGGCAATACCCTGGTAGTGTCTTTCTTGGGTTTCAGCAATGCCCGCCAGCGGGTTGGGAAGCAGAGTTCTGGCTATCTAATTGAACTTGAAGCAGATGCTGAGTTCCTAGACGATGTAGTGGTGGTGGGCTATGGTACTCAGAAGAAAGTTAACCTCACCGGTGCGGTGGGGGCCATTTCCTCTGAAGTACTGGAGAACAAGCCTATTGTTCAGGCTTCAACTGCCCTGCAGGGCTCTATCCCTGGAGTTACAGTTACCACGAACGGCGGTGGTCCTGGTGCTGATACAGGAAACATACGTATTCGTGGTATTGGTACCTTTGGCGGTTCAAGCGCAGCTCCGCTAGTACTCATAGACGGTATAGAGGGCAGCATCAACTCTGTGGATGCCACGCAGATAGATAAAGTTTCCGTTCTTAAGGATGCGGCATCATCTGCAATATACGGATCCCGTGCCGCAAACGGAGTCATCCTCATCACCACCAAGCGAGCAGACAAGGGCAAATCTTCCATCAGCTATCGCGGTTACGTGGGTTGGCAGACTCCTACAACAACTCCGGATACAGTTGGCCCCATCGATTACATGATACTCAACCGCGAGGCTACCGAGAATGATGGCGGCACCTCCATCTATACCGATGAGTATATTTCCAACTATCTTAAGAACAACTGGTTGGACCCCGACAACTATCCTATAGTGAACTGGAAGCAGCACGTTCTGAACGGCACTGGCCTTATGCATCAGCACAATCTGAGCCTTAGCGCCACGTCCGGTAAAATTCGTACGCTCACCAGCCTCGGCTTCCTGGATCAGCAAGGTATTGTGAAGAGTGCAAACTTCCGCCGCTACAACTTCCGAAACAACATGAACCTTGAGATAAATGACAAGGTGGCCATGCGTTTCGACCTTTCCGGAAGCTACGGCCAGAGGCATTATCATCCCAACCAGAGCGGCTTCTTCAATATGATGAACGCCCGTGACCCTCTTTTCCTTGCTCAGTGGTCCAACGGCACCTACGCCCCCTTTACCGGCGGTACCGTGAACCCTCTGCCAATGATAGACCAGGGCTTGGGCGGACAAGTAACCACAGAGGCATTCCGCCTTGCCGGAGCATTGGCGCTGACGTACAAACCCTGGAAGTGGCTTACCTTGGAAGGCACTCTCGCTCCACGTATCACGCAGAGCGAGACTCATAACTTCTCAGACCTTGTCACCTATTACTCAGACCCTTACGGAACAGTTTCCAACATCAGGAACAGGGAATTCAATTCTCTAAGGGAGAGCATCAGCCGAACCATTTACAACAATTTCCTTTTCACTGCCAAACTGCATCATAAGTTTGCAGCTGCGCACGATTTCACACTTCTTGCAGGTGCGTCCTACGAAGATATGGACAACCGCACTCTGGGTGCTTACAGGCGCGATTTTACGTATCCGCAGTATCACACCATCGACGCTGGTGCAGACAATGAGCTCAAGGAGAACAGCGGTGCTGAATACCAGTGGGCATTGGCGTCTTTCTTCGGCCGAGTGAATTATAACTTCAAGGAGCGCTACCTCTTCGAGGCCAACATCCGATTCGACGGCTCCTCCCGCTTCGCAAAGGGACATCAGTGGGGCATTTTCCCTTCCGCTTCCGCCGCCTGGCGTGTGACAGAAGAGCCCTGGATGAAGAGCATCAAGGGCACGCTGAACGAACTCAAGATACGTGCTTCCTATGGCCAGTTGGGAAACCAGAACCTGGGAGACGACTATTACCCTACAATTCAGACGCTCACCATATCGAGTATTTCCGCCAACGACATAATCTATCCCATCGTGGGCTTGAACAACCTAGCAAACGAGGAGATTACATGGGAGACGTCGGAAATGTACGATGTGGGTATCGACGCCACAGTTTTTGATAAACTGAGCCTGACAGCAGACTGGTACTATAAAACCACATACGGAGTGCTGATGCAGCTGGATATACCTTCCAGCATAGGTCTTACCGCTCCGTACCAGAACGCCGGCGTAGTGCGTAACATAGGTTGGGAAGTCGGACTTGGATACCACGACAACAAGGGCGACTGGAACTGGGGGATCGATGCCAACCTTAGCGACGTAGTAAATACTATAATCGACCTTAAGGGTCGTGCATCCGGTAGCCTGCTGCGCAATGAGGAGGGCTACGCAATCAATTCCATCTACGGCCTTAAGTGTATCGGAATGGCCCGCAGCCAGGAAGAGGCAGACCAGGTTAACGCCACTTGCCCTCAATACGGTGTAGAGACCAAGCCCGGCGACCTTATCTATCAAGACATAGCCGGAGACTTTGATGAGAATGGCAACCCCGTTCCCGATGGCAAGATTGACGACAAAGACCGTCAGATTATTGGCAGCACTATTCCCCGTTACACCTTTGGAGCTACTCTCAGTATAGGTTGGAAGGGTTTCAATATCAGCGCCCAGTTCCAGGGCGTGGGCAAGCTGAACGCATATCTGAATGGCTATTATACCCAGCCTTGCGTACAGGGCGGAACCTTCCGCACCGAGCATCTGGACCGCTGGACGCCGGAGAATCCTGACGGAAAGTTCCCTCGTCTGAGCTATACAAGCGAGCTGAGCAAAAAGAATTCATCTTTCTGGATGGCAGACGCGGCTTACTGCCGCCTCAAAAACCTGCAGCTCAGCTATTCCTTCCCCAAGAAGATGTTGAAGAAGGCGAAAATCAGCAACCTCACTCTGTTTGCCAACGCCACCAACCTCTTCACTCTCACCAACTATTGGCAGGGCTACGACCCCGAGAACATGTTTACGACCAGCGGAGACGGTGTTCAGGCCGGTGCTACGGCAACGAACTATCCTCTGGTATCTGCATATACCTTCGGTGTAGACATTAAATTCTAAGCGCAATGAAAAAGTACATTATATCGATTATCACTGCAGCTCTCTGTTTTGCAGCCTGCGACAAGGCCCTGGAACGATATCCGCTCAACGGCCCTTCCACCGGCACTTTCCCCGCAAGTGAAGAGGAAGCCTTGTCCGGTGTTCTGGTGAGCTATAAGAACCTTGCGAATTCTGTAAGCCAGTACTGTTCCTTCCCCTTGCGCATTACAGACAACCTCACTGACATAGGCACTATGCGCGTGGGCTTGAGCGACTGGAACCTCTTCGTTACTTCTACCATCACCCAGACTACGTCTAAGGCTACAGCTATTTACGGACGCGTTTACAAGACTGCCGGACGTATCCATCTGGTCCTGGATAAGCTGGATGACATAAAAGACCTGATGTCCGAGGAGACCTACAAGCAGTTTAAGGCCGAATTGCTTTGTCTCAGGGCCTATGTGTATGATATGGGCTGCCAGTTCTACGGCGACATCCCCTTCATAGACCATTGCCTCACGCTCACAGACTACGAGTATCCGCGCATGCACAGGGATCAGGTGATAGACAGGATACTTAAAGATATGGACGATGACTTGCTGAATGCACTGCCTGTGCGTTGGGACAAGAACGCATGGGGTACTGCACGCCTGGGCAGAGCCGCAGCCTATACCCTCAAAGCCCGTATCTGCCTTAACTGGGGACGCTTCGAGGAGGCAGCAAAATACTCCCGCATTGCCATGGAACTTGCAGAGGGCGTTTATGCTCTCGAACCCCTCGACTGCACCTACTACCCCAATGCCAACACTGAGGGGGAACCCAGTGCATCCAACCTGCATGGCTTCGCCGGCGAGAAGTGCGACGAATGGATGTGGGCCATACAGTTCAATAAGCTTGCAGCTTCCAACACTCACGTACAGGTTTACGGTTATTCTTCCCGCGTGCACAACGGAGCTGCAACAGAAGGCCCCTCGCAGGCTCTCATGGATACCTTCCAGTGCACCGACGGCAAGAGCATTACCGAATCGCCCCTGTATAACTGGCAGGATCCGTGGAACCATCGCGATCCCCGTCTGGATCTCTATTGCTTGCGGTCCGATACCCGCTACAACAATGTGGAATACAGTACCGACCCTACCAAGCGGCAGGTGCGCGACTACAACATAGACGCAATGGTGAACAACAACGACGTCTATGGAGACAAGAGCGAGTACGGGCCCAACGGCACCAAGGGCCCCGGCGGCTACCTGTGGCGTAAATTCGGCGATAAAGCATACTACGGAGCTACTCTCAACAATGCCTACGAGGACGACCTTGACGTGTGCATCATCCGTTATGCCGAGCTGTACCTTATTGACGCTGAGGCTAATATCGAAATGGAAGGCGGCGATCTCAAGCGCGCCCAGAACGACATCAACAAGATTCGCCAGAGGGTAAAGATGCCCAAGGTGACCACTCTCGACCGTGCTGAGCTCCGCAGTGCCCTGCGTTACGAACGTGTTGCGGAACTTTGTGCCGAAGGTTTCCGTTGGTTCGATATCCGCCGCTGGAAGCAGGAAGACGGTACCCCCATTGCCTACAAGGTGATGAACGGTCCACAGTATGCTCCCGCATTCAATGGCGCAAGGCCCAATGCCAAGCCCATCATCGACGAGAACTGGTGCGTAACCTACGATACTTCAAGTACATGGGACGACAAACCATTCAACCTGCGTACTCTCGTTAATATGTATTTCCAGCTCGGGAAGGACGAACTCTGGCCTCTGCCCGATGCGGAAATACGCACCAACAGCGCCATAGGCCAAGAGAATCAGAATCCGGGTTATTAATACTGAAGCGATATGAGAAAAAACATCATACCATTTGCTGTATGCGCCCTGATGCTTGCAGGATGCAAGGATTACAGCTACGAGACATGGACGCCGGATCCTACCCTTCACCGCAGCGGTGAGGTTAGTTTGCTGGTGAGTTTCGAGAACCTTAAGACAAAGGTCTTCATGGACGAGCAAGGTCATGGTACCTGGGACGGAGGCGACCAGATTGCGGTTGCCTGTTCCGACGGTAGCTTTATTTCCTTTACCCTGGACGGTACCGGCAATACCAAGCGTGCCGTTTTCAAGGGCAACGTGCCTGATGGCAAGAGCCTTGGTTCCGTTGCAGTATATCCTCCGTCCGCCGCAGTCTCGCTTAATGCAGACGTGCTGACGCTGAATGTCCCTTCCAGCCAGGTAGCGGCAGTTTCTTCTGCTTTCCCCGGAGTTATGGTGGGGCAGATAAGCGAAGACTGGGAGGTGAATATGAAACAGGTGCTGGGCTTCATCAAGCTGACTCTGGATAATTTCCCCGGAGACGCTGCGAGCATTTCTTTCAGCAGTGACCGGGCGCTTTCCGGCACTTTCTCCGCCGCCGTGGCAGAAATGCTCGACTCCGGCCTCAAGGCTTCCGACACTTCTTCCCAGGCTGGCTTGACGCTTACATCTAAGAGTAGCGGCAAGAAGCTATATGCCATGGTACCTGTGCCTGTAGCAGACTATCCGAGTATACACATGCAACTCAAAGACCGTAAGGGAGAGGTTTTGGTTGAGCAGGACCTCAGCGATTATGCAATAGAGGTCACCCGTGGTGAATTATTCGATATGAATACCTACTGCGCCGACGTACCCGCTCCTCCTTGCCGCGTCAACTTTGACGGAGAGCGTATTGTTATGGACGAAACCTCCCCGTCTGTGTACGAGGGCGAGTTCGAGGTGCCTGCGACCGCTTCCTTTACCGTAGAACTGGACGGCGAGCCTTACGGTTTTGCTACCTACTCCGGCGCAGGAGGTCTCGGAACAATCAAATCGGTAAACTCCGCTCTCCCTGTAGCCGGAATACGCTCCAAGGGTAAGAGCAACAAGACGTTCTACGTCAAGCGCTCCCTGGGTACGATGACAGAGATAGAAAAGGCCAACAACCCCTTCGGCATAGATCTGGAGAGCCCCGGGAAGATGCATCTGACGGTGGACCTCAGCGACCCGGGTGCCCCGCACTACAAGATGAACCTGATTGAGACTCTCGACCCTTCCGTCATCTTCCATGAAGACTTCGACTTCTGCACTCTTGGCGGAGACTATTTGGCTCCCGGCGATGGCCACGGCAGTACGGCAGCAACCTACGACGGCTATCTTCCTGCCACTACTTCACCCAACCAGAACAATCCCGGGTTTACCTTTGATTATCCCAACCATGTTTCGTCTCCCGACGCCCTTCCGGCCTACCTTGAGGCCTATGGTTTAAAGGATTGGGAGTTTGAGTGCGCAGGCGAAAGACCGAGTGCAATGCAGCTCGGAACAGGTTCCCTTACCGGTACCATGACCACTCCGGCCTTCTCTAATATCGATGGAAGCGTGGATGTGGTGATAGAAATAGAGATCGCTCGATTCTCGAGCAGCTCAACGGAGACTGTAAGCTTTGAGCTCCTTGGCGCCGGCAAGTTTACCTCTGCTCAGGTTACACGCGACGCCTATGCTTCCGCAAAGACGGGAAGCAGTTATCCCGAGGCAAGAACGAGTTATACGGAATTCCAGAAAGGAGGCAGCCTCTTCCAGCTACGTGACGACGAATACTTCCCCCATTCATGGGATAACGCCGATGTTGACAAACCGGTATCGCACTATCGTCTGGAGGCCAGCGGCCTGAGCTCCGTAACCAGGCTCCGGATAGAAGCGCCCAAGATTACGGCCAACGCCCGCTGCTTTATATACGACATTAAAGTCACCAAGAAATGATACTGAGTCTGCTGGCCAGTCTTGTTGCTTCGGCATTCGTTATAGGTTCCCCCCTGCCTGCCTGGCAGGAGGGGTGCCTGGATATACATGCCATCAACTCCGGCAGGGGAGAATGTACTTTCTTCATCCTTCCGGATGGCACCACGCTGCTGGTCGATGCCGGAGAGGCTTACAAGAGACCAAGCAAGAAGCACCCGGCTGTACCTCCACGTCCTTCGGCAGATGTGCGAGCATACGAGGTGTACCTTAAATACATCAGCCACTTCATGCCCAAGTGCTCCAGGGGAGCTCTAGACTATGCTCTTATAACCCACTATCACTCGGACCATTTCGGCACGGAGTCGGAGTGGCCGATGCCAAATGCGCTTCGCGGCTATCAACTCACCGGAATCTCTGCCTTGGAGGCGGAACTCCCCATACGCAAACTGATAGACCGTTCTTATCCGGAATACCAGGCCGTTTGGCTGCCCAGCAGCTCCAAGTGCACCTTCTATGAGGCCTTCGTGCGCTATGCCACGGCTCACGACGGCATGAAGGCCGAGTGCTTCCGGGTTGGTGACGCTGCTCAGTTCAACCTCGTGCACAAACCACGCAAGTACCGCAATTTCAGCATATTCAACTATGCGGCCGGCGGTTTTGTGTGGGACGGACAAAAGGTGGTAGATGCATACGATAAGCCGCAAGACAGGCGCGAGAATGGTATGTCGTGTTGCTTCCTTCTGAGTTACGGAGATTTCGACTACTATACCGGGGGCGATGCAGGCGGCAATACGCCGGTAGCCCTTCCTGTGGCTCAGTCTATCGGCCGCCCCATAGAAGCCATGAAGGCAGACCATCACTTCTCGTACTACTGTATGCAAGATGAAACGATGAGGGTGTACAGGCCGCAGGTGGTTGTGACTCAGGGTTTCACTGTACGTGATATTCAGCCAGATTATACCGTTGTGGGCAGGCTCCTGGGGGGCGATGAGGTATATCCCGGGCCTAAGTATTACTACTTTACCAATATGGGAGAAAGCCAGCTGCAAGAGCATAAAGATGTGTATTCCCTTGCGGCGGGAGTGAACGGCCATGTGGTGATACGGGTAATGCCGGGCGGCCATGAGTATTACGTAATCATGCTTGACGATACAGACTTTGAATATCGAGTTAAATCTATAGACGGACCTTTCAAATGCAAGTAAAACACTATCTGACAATAATGTCTGCCTTGCTCTGCCTGGCTGTTTCCTGTGGCGAGAAGCCGGATGACGGGGGCAAGGAAGGCAAAGACACTACCAAGGCCCCGGACGAGGCCGTGGTAGGAGAAGCCCTGCCCGCATGGGCGGAGGGCTGGCTGGATATACATGCTATCAGCACCGGCAGGGGAGAGTGCACATTCTTCATCCTTCCCGACGGCACTTCTATGCTGATAGATGCCGGAGAGGTAGTTACTTCTACTTCTTCACCCGTTTCTGTTACCCAGAGGCCCAATGCTGATACGCGTGCTTATTTCACGCAAGCAAAGTACATGAAGCACTTCCTGGAGGCTACCGGACACAATTATCTGGACTATGCTCTGATGAGTCATTTCCACATCGATCATTACGGCACTCCCGGGGGCAAAGGATTCATAAAGAGTTCGGAGGGCTATACGCAGACCGGTCTGATGGCAATCTACACCACCCTCCCGTACAAGAAGCTGCTGGACCGGGCATGGAGCGCTGACGATCCGGAGTATGACTTCATAGATAAGAGTTCTACTGCTTACAGCCAGGGTACAGTTGGTGATTATACTGAGTTTGTGAAGTATGCTACGTCTAAAAAGGGCCTGGTGATGGAGCGCTTCCGCGCCGGAACCGACGAGCAGTTCACCCTTCAGTACAACAAGGCCAAGTATCCTTCGTTCAAGGTTTTCAATTATGCCGTGAACGGCGAATACTGGAATGGCAGCACTATCGTCGACGCTTACGGGAACGAGCTTCCCTACGAGAACGGCACCTCCTGCATCTCGCTGTTCAGCTATGGCAAGTTCGATTATTATACAGCCGGGGATGCCGGAGGCAATACCAAGATGGCAGTCCCCGTAGCTAAGGTCATCGGCCGTCCCATAGAGGCCATGAAGGCAGACCATCACATGTCTGTGAACTGCCTGCCCAAGGCCCAGATGAGCATTCTCCAGCCTAAAGTGATTGTTACCCAGAGCTTTGCTCGCCGCACAGACCAGCCCATGCTCAGCACTTTGGAGGCGCTGCTGGACGGCTCTTATTACAATACCGGTGTTTCGCTGTACTTTACCAACATAGACCCTGTGGTTTCTACCCCTAACGCTAATCTTTACGACAAAACTCATTACAACGGCCACGTTGTAATCCGTGTTAAGCCGGGCGGAGACGAGTTCTGGGTGTACCAGTTGGACGACACCAACAACCTCTATAAAGTCAAGTCCATAGAAGGACCTATCAAATGCGAATAATTCTTTTTAAGTATAATATGAACGGAAAAAATTATCGTGCACCTCAGATGTGCGTAGAGCAGGGAACTGTAGCAGAAGTTCTCTGCACTTCTAACGTCGATGATATGAATTACATCGACGGCGATTGGGAATCCGACCTAGTAGGCTAGAGTTATGAAAAGGATCCTGATGACAATTGTAGTTGCTGCAGCGGCAGCCGTTGCTTGCAACAAAGTGGAACTGGAAATCAGTCCAGTATCTTCCAAGCTTACTGTAAATGCTAGCATTCCCGCCACCAAACTTGCTGTAAACGCCGGCAAGGTTACCTGGACAGAAGGCGATGCTATAGCAGTGTATAACACAGACGGCACCAAGTTTACCCTTACTCTGAGCGAGGGTGCCGGTACCAATCTGGCAAAGTTCAGCGGTAGTTTCGATGGTACCCTGGCTACAGATGTTGCCGTTTATCCTGCAGAGTATGCCTCTGATACAAAGGGAGTTGTGAGCATTCCCAAGTATGTGGAGCGTACAGACAACGTGAATGCCGTAATGGCTTCTACCCTCAGCGTAGATGGATCGTCCGTTGAGGCAAATGCCTTCCACCACGTTATGGCAATCGTTGAGTTCACCCTTAAGGATGTGCCTGCCTATGCATGCGCAATCAAGGTGTTCTCCAAGACCGGCGCCCAGCTCAACGGCGACTATACCATTAATGATGGCCTGAACGGAGTAAGCTGCGATCTTGGCAGTTCTGAGGCTGGCACCAACGACCGTATTGTGTGGTTCCCTTACAAGACCGCCTACGGAGCCGATGCTACCGTGAAGTTCTACGTTCCCGTTGCTCCTTATGCATATACCGATCTAGCCCTTCGCGTTCTCGATGGCGATGAGGATATCATAGAAGGTACTGCTCTCAAAATCAAGGCTTCTGACGTCATGGCCGGCGACTACATCGCCATGCCCACAGTCAACGTCCGCGCCCAGGTCGGCACTGCCCGTGACAAGTTTGTCAAGGTAGAAGGTGTATTGTGGGCAAAAGGCAACCTTAGGGTAAAGGAAGAAACCAGCTATTCAGACAGCTGGCAGGCAGGATTCAATATTTTTGAGCATCAGTGGCAGACCGCTTATGCTGAGCGTGATGACATTACGGTTACTGAAATTCTGTCAGAGGATGTCGACCGTGATTCTAAGTTTTTCGATCTCTTCAACTGGGGAGGACTTGGACGTAGCTGCCAGTTTAATAACTCAGGTTTCATGAGTTCCACGACTGCAAAATTCGATATCTCAGGCCGAGTATTCAGCGAACGCTCAGGTGATGAAGCGACTTTGAATGCTGCAGAACTAACCGGAGATGCCCGTTTTGGCTTCTGGGATGTGTTTAGTGGCTATAATGGAGGTGTGTCTGATGCAGAGACCGGTACCGGTAATCCCACTATTTATGGCGATATAGCCTTCTGGGCCAGCAAGGGGCAGTATCGTATGCCTACTTCTTCTGAGGTTGTTAAGTTGCGTACAAACAAATCTGCTGCTACCGGGCAGGCAGGCTGGTATACCACTACTGGTGCAGACAATATTTATGGAGTATTGCTTACTTCAACACCGAGCTGGGCTGAGCCTTCTATGAATATTACTCCCATTGAGTTTAAAGATGAAGATCTGGAGAGTGGTCTGTTCTTACCTAAGACCGGCCGCAGGGCGTCTGCCAATACTCATGCTAAGATCCGTTATTTCAACAACCAGTGTGCGTATTGGTCAAGTACTTTTGGCTCTTTAGCTGAGGGCTTCGAGACCTGCGCTTCTATTGTTGGATGGAAGCTGAACTTTGACGGTGGTATCTACGGATACACGACTACCTGGAACAAAGAAAACATCAGTGATGTAAAGGCCGGCAATCCTATCCGCCCCGTATTTATACCCGAATCCGAACGTAAATAACATAACTCTATGAAAATCAAGCACTTGTATACCCCCCCCCACGCGGGGGTCGTGATTCTTGCACCCAAGAAGGTCACATGCCAGTCTAATATTGAAGACCGTGACGTCATAGAAGGCGAGTGGACTGATTAAAAAAAGGCTGCCTTATGAAAAAGAGCTTTTATGCAATAATAGGCATTGCAGCAATGGCTATTGCCTGTGATGCTCAGTTTGAGATAGAGCGCGTTGCTCCTCAAGACAGCCCCCGCACCGTAACCATCTCCGCCTCCCTTCCCGCCACCAGGGTTTCTGTGGTGACGTCAGGCGATGACAAAGATAAAACCACATGGACAGAAGGGGATAAGATAGCGATTTGGAATACTTCTGGAGCTAAGTTTGATTTTGAAATAGAAACTGGAGAGGATTCTGAATATGCAACTTTCAAGTGTACTACGTTCACAGGAGAGCTTGGCGGCAAAGCCGTTTACCCTGCTGCCTGGGCTGGTGAAACGCCCGGAACAATAACTATCCCCGAGTATATTAACTGGGAGGATAATATTTTCCCTGCAGTGATGGCCTCTAAGGTTGAGGTGATTGATAACTATGAGGGTGCCCGTCTATATTTCCATAGCCTCATGCCAATAATGGAGTTTACACTACAAAATGTTCCTGCTTATGCTTGTGCGCTTAAGCTTTGGTCAAAGACTGGAGCCAGTTTGCATGGCACGTGGACTGTGAACGAAGATTGCACTGCATTTACTGGAGAAACACCCACGGGTAATACCCAACAGGTTATTTATTTCCCGTACAAAACTGCGTATGGCTCAGAAGGAAGCATTACAATCCGTGCAGCTATTCCCGCTTATGAATATACAGATCTGTACATTCGTGTACTTGATGGTGACGAGGCTGTGATTGAAGGAACAGGAAAGAAGGTCCCAACGACAGTTATCGACAAAATGAAGAACAACCTCAAAGCTTATGTGGTAATGGCAGCATTGAATGTTCGCACCATGGTCAGAACTAGCAGAGATAATTATGTAAAGGTTGAGGGCGTCAAATGGGCAAAAGGGAATTTGAGAGCGTGGAAGGATGGTACTACAGGTACTGGATGGCAGACTGGCTGGAATGTGTATGATAATCAGTGGGAGAGTCATTATATGCTGTTGAATGACAATATAACAGGAGGCAATGCGAATTTTGATATGAGTAGTTCTAAGTATAAAGAGGATAATGTTTACTCTCGTTGGGATTATTTTTCCTGGGGGACTTTAGCCCGAGCGTCGAGGGTTTACAATCAGGTTCTATATTCAAGCCAAGCGTTATTCGATATAACTAAAAAGGTTTATTCCTCAGAATCGAATTTAGGGAAAACACTGGAAGCTGCGACGGATATAAGTGGACTTACACCACTCGAGGGAGAAGCAAGATGGGTAGAATACAATTCTTTCAGTTCTACTAACCTGAGTTATGCTGGAGATCTTGCTTTTTGGGCAAGTAAAGGTCAATATAGGATGCCTACTTCGAACGAACTGCAAATGTTGTACAGTAAGGCGGGAACGGTGAACGGAAGAGCAAATATGCAGGCTGGTAGTTATACAGTGGATGGAAAAACTGTTAATGGTCTGTTATTCACAACTACTCCTTCTTGGGCTACGACACCCACTTACAATACTACAAGAGTGGCTTTTACAGATGCTGATATTGAATCTGGCTTATTTCTGCCTTCTATTGGTATTAGAGGGACTATCCCTGAGACGTTTAGTGATATGAAAGTTAATGGTTTCAATGGATGGGGAGCCTATTGGTCTGGGACTTTTGGCAAAAATGAGGTAAGTGGTTTTGAAAAAACAGTGTATGCAATAGGGTGGCCAACTGGTAATTCGCTCATGTTTGGTTATACAAGTCAAATATCTAACAATAATGGAGCTTTGTCTTATGGGGATCCTCGGTGCGGATGCGCCATCCGCCCTGTTTTAGTAGAAGATTAAGTCTTACAATCAATAAGTTAGCAGAATATAATGAAAAACATCGCAACTAAATTGTTGATTTCCATAGCATCCCTTGCGCTGGCCGCGTGCAGCGTGGAGCCGGTGCAAGTGGAAGTGCAGGCAGAGGAACAGGTACATACGCTGGAACTCAAGGCGTACGTGCCTGATGCCCCCGCTGCCAAAGTCTCCGTAGCCCCTACCGGCAAAGTCACTTGGAGCAGCGGGGACGAGATTGCGCTGTACAACAGTGCCGGAAAGAAGTTTCGGGCAACGCTGAGCAGCGGAGCTGGGACCTCCGAGGGCACCTTCACCTGCAGCAATTTTTCTGGATCAGCAGGAGCGGTTGCGGTCTATCCATACGAACTTGCAGGCGATGAGCCGGGAACGGTGGTCCTCGCGTGGCGCAGTGCCCGCAGCGACGCCGTCCCCGCCCTCATGGCCTCCCACTTCAGTAGCTCCGGGAGCAATCCGGCAGAACTCTACTTCCGCCACATCGCCCCCGTCATCGACATCACCCTCCACGATATCCCCGCGTACGCCTGTGCAATGGTCGTAGTGGCCGGCGACAAGCGCATCTGCGGCACTCTGGCGTTCGATGCCGCGACGCTGGGCCCCTTGCAAACGGAAGAACTGCGCTCGTCGCGCATGATTACCTTCCCCTACGGAGCGGGCTATGGCACCGACCTTCACTTCCGCATCGCAGTCCCGGCCGGCGACTATTCCTCGCTCAGCATCGGGCTGATGGATGGCGACGAGAGCTTCATAGAGGGGCTCGAAAGCATAAAATTCGGCACCTCCTCCCGTTCACTCTCTGCCGCCGACTATCTGGTGATGCCGCCGCTAGACATACGCTCCCGCTGCACCCGAAGTACTGCTATTCGCAAGGTGCAGGGCGTAAGTTGGGCAGCCGGCAACCTCATTGCGCAGGCCGGTGGGGCTACCTCGGAAGGCTTCCAGACCGGCTGGAGGCTGGCATCACAGCAATACGAATTCCTTGGCTGGGACACGGTGAGCAGCGCCACCAGCGCAACTTTTACCCAGAGCGCCACGGCCTTCGACCGCTTCAACTGGGGCGGCCTTGCTGGTGACGCCTGGCGCCCCGACGCCGGTTACATGCTCCCGACCGAGGCGAAGTACAATATTTCCGGGCGCATCTTCTCTGCAGATTCCGGCGATGCCGCAACCCTCGACGCTTCTGAGAAGAGCGGCAATGCGCGCTTTGCCACTCCGGCGGGAGGGTCCATGGCCACCGGCTCGTCGCTGCACGGCGATGTGGCGTTCTGGGCCAGCAAGGGGCAGTACCGAATGCCCACGGCGTCTGAGATGGTGCTTCTGCGTTGCGGCGAATCTGCGGGCACTGCATCCGGCAAGGCGGGCTACGTGCTGAGGGGCGGTAACAGAATCTACGGCGTCCTGCTCACCACAACCCCGTCGTGGGAATCGTCCGTGAAAGCGAGCGACGCAGAAGCCGTAGAGCTTACGGAAGCCGACCTTGAGGCCGGGCTCTTCCTCCCAAAGACCGGTCGCGGGCGCTACATTTCAGGGGGCAATACCTCTCTGATTAACTATGTCAACGCCCAAGGCTATTACCGGACGAGCATTTTCTCCGGGCTTAACCTTACGGATTATCCTTCTTGCGACCATTCCACCACTGTGCTTGGATTCCGTGCTGCGAATAGTTGCGATTATGGCTACACCACGAATCTTAACAGTGACGCCGCCTGGGGCCTTGGCCATGTGCAGAAGTGCCTGGCTATCCGTCCTGTTCTCGTAACCGAGGACTCCGGTACGGAAAGCGAGCCCCTGCCGCAACCCGATGCGGGGTCGCTTCCTGCATGGAGCGAGGGCTATCTGGATATCCATGCCATAAACAGCGCCCGGGGCGAGTGTACTTTTGTTATCCTTCCGGACGGAACTTCCATGATGATAGATGCCGGCGAGGTCTGGACTTCGGCGGGCGACTATGTAGATCGCAAACCCTCTTCTAAGCTGCGTTCGTACAAGGTCTATTCGGCATACGCAAAGTATTTCCTTGCAGCCACCGGCCACGACAAGCTGGACTACTTTGTGGCATCACACTATCATACAGACCACATAGGCTCGCACCGCGACGCCTTTGGCACGGCCGGCAACGGCTACTGCCGCACTGGTGTGATGGGGGTTTATGAAGAGTTGCCGTTTATTAAGTTGATAGACCGTTGCGGGCCTTCTGGGACTCCTGCTACAACTGATTATAGCGAAGCGGTTTATCAGGACTTCCGGCAGTTCGCCCAGTACCGCCAGGAGGTTGACGGTCTTCAGTGGTATGCGGTAAACCTCAATGCTTCAGGGAATTACAAGAAGCAAGTGGCGCTTAAGTACGATAACTCCTACGATTGTACAGTGTATAACCTCGGGGCCAACGGCAAGTACTGGAACGGCAGCGGGTTCAGCACCTACGAAACCATTTATGAGAACCCTTCAAGCATAGTGCAGCTTATTTCTTACGGCAACTTTGACTATCTTACCAGCGGTGATTGCGGGAATCAGTCTGATATACTATACCTCGTGGCCTCCGGATTAGGCAAGAAGGTTGAGGCTATGAAGGCCGGGCACCACTTGTACTACAATACCTTTGACTACCGCACGGCAGCCATTTTGCAGCCCAAAGTAACTGTGGCCCAGATATTCGACAAAGATAAGCCGGGAGACCCTGCGTTCTCGTACTACAATCAGTACGGTGACGTTTTCTGCACCAACATTCATCCGGGCCGCCTGGACAACAGCCTGGAACTCAAAGGCGGAACTCAGGTGGTTGGACTCGCCGGCAAGGTCCGCGATTACAATGGTCACATTGTGATTCGCGTATTACCCGGCGGCAACGAGTTCTATGTTTACAAACTCCGGGATACCGATTTCTCTTATACGGTTGAAGCTACTTACGGGCCCTACAGCTGTCATTGATTTTACATGATAATCACATAATTATGCAAAGCATCTTTCTCACTTTGGCATTATGCGGGAGCATGCTGTCTGCTCCGCCGCAAGTTCGTGATACTGTGGTTACCCCGGCTGCTGGAGCCATGAAGACAGAGGTGAACTCCACCACAATAACCAATGTCGTACTCGAGGCAGACTTCATTGTTTGCGGCGGCGGTCTTGCCGGCGTATGCGCAGCGGTGTCGGCTGCTCGTCACGGGGCGTCGGTAATCTTGGTCCAGGACCGTCCGATGTTGGGCGGGAATGCATCCAGCGAGACTCGAATGGGTATTGTGGGCGTGAAGAACGACGAAGACATGGAAGCCGGCATCCTGGAAGAGATTCAGCTCAAGAATTTCTATTTCAACCCGCTGCAGCGCTACACTATCTGGGACGACATCATGTATTCCACGGTCGTTGAGGAGCCCCGAATAAAGCTTCTCCTGAACACCTCGGTGGACGGGGTAGAGATGAATCCCGACGAAAGTATTGCCGCCGTGAAAGCCTGGAATACTAATGCCTATACGCGCTATCTGATAAAGGGTAAACTCTTTGCAGACTGCACCGGAGACGGCATTTTGCGTCTTTCCGGCGCCAAGTTCCGCCGAGGCCGTGAATTCCCGTCCGAATTCGGCGAAACTGCCATCAAGGGCGGTGACGATAAGACTATGGGCAATTCTATTCTGCTTCAGCTTCGCAAGACAGAAGAGGATCACCCTTTCCGTGCTCCGGCCTGGGCCTACCATTTCACAGATGCGGATTTCGACTACGAAACCCCTGAGGCAACAATTCCCGGGATGCGCTTCGTCTACAAGCGGCTTTATCCCGAGGACAATAACTTCTGGTGGATAGAATTCGGCGGCAACATGGATACTATCGCAGATGCCAACGACATCCAGTTTGAGCTCAAGCGTATTGCATACGGTGTTTGGGAGTACATGAAAAATCATTCCGACGGCCGCTGCAAGGGCTACGACCTGGACTGGATAGGCTCTCTGCCGGGCAAACGTGAATCCACCCGCTTCATCGGTCCGCATATTCTCACGCAGATTGACGTGCAGAGCGGCGGGCATTTCGAAGATGTGGTCGCTTATGGCGGCTGGGCCCTGGATGACCATGACCCTGACGCCTTCCATAAGAAGGGCCGCATCAGTATTGATTACCCAAGTCCTCGCATCTTTGGCATTCCGTTCGACTGCCTCTATTCTGTAAATGTGCCCAATCTTATGTTCGCCGGGCGCGACATTTCCTGCACGCACATGGGCCTTTCTGCAACTCGCGTAATGTCTACTTGTGCCCTTATGGGGCAGGCGGTGGGCACCGGCGCCGCTCTGGCCCTCCATTACGGGGAGACTCCTGCGCAGCTGCGCGCCCGCCATATCGCTGAGCTGCAGGATACCCTGGAAGATGACGACTGCATGCTCCCGTACAGATGGCGCAAGGTGTCGGAACTCACGCGCAGTGCCATCGGCGTACCGGAGAATCTACTCAACGGTATCGACCGCAAGCGTGATGACGGAGACAATGGTGTATGGGTGGCTCCGGGTGATGAGAGTGCCGTAGTGTATAAATGGAAGAAGCCTGTGACGCTCAGCGGAGCGAGGCTTATCTTCGATTCCGGCCTGAAGGTGCGTTACAAGCGTATGCGCAAGCTGGAGGCCACCACCGAACGTGTTGCCATGCCCAAGAATATGGCTCGCGGTTTCCGCCTGGATGTCTGCGTGAAGGGCAAGTGGCAGACTGTGTATGAGGATTCCGAGAACTATCTGAGACTCCGCAAGCTTTCATTCGCTCCGGTCAAGGCCGATGCCGCTCGTCTTGTCGTCACCTCTACATGGGGCGCCGAGCAAGCGCACATCTTCGCCTTCGACGTTAAATGATGATGCATTTTTGCTATCTTTGGCGTCTGTTTGCGCAGGATGAGAGCATTCTATCTTTTGATTCTGGCAGTTTTGCTGCCTGGCTACTGTGCCGCTGATACCTTGTCGGCGGCGCGGTTCGTTCCGCCAGGACAGCGCGCATTGTCGGACTGGGAATTCTCTGTCGACGGGGATAATTGGACTTCCGTTCAGGTACCTCATTCCTACAATGCCGTAGATGGCCACAGCCCTTCTTATTACAGGGGGAGGGCATCGTATCGCACCGATATCTTTGTTGCTGACTCTCGTTCTCACCCCTATCTTTTGTTTGAAGGGGCAGCCCAGAAATGTGAGGTGTACGTTAATGGAGCTTTGGCTGGTTCTCATCGTGGGGGATATACGCCGTTCTGCGTAGATTTGGCCGGGCTCGTGCTGCCGGGGCGGAACCAAGTGAAAGTGATTTGCGATAACTCGCAAGACCTGGACCTCATTCCGGTGAGCTCCGATTTCAATAAAAACGGCGGTCTGCATTATCCTGTGTGGTTCTATGAAGCGCGGGGCATGCATTTCCACCCGTCGGCTTTCGGACCATATCGTGTTCACGTGGAGCAAAGGGAAGTATCTGACAGTGTGACGGTTGGTGTTGTGCGTTCTTACTTGTGTGGACGGGGGACAGTGCACCTGAAGATAAAAGATGCGGCCGGCAAGACTGTTTTTGCGCATAAGTTAGTGGCTTCCGGGGAGTTTGAGGTGCCTTTTCGTATTCCTTCTCCGCATCTGTGGAACGGCGTTTATGACCCATATCTTTACACGGTGGAGTTGTGTGTCGGGCGCGACCGTGCCGTTACGGAAGTAGGGTTCCGGTATTTCAGGGTTACCAGGGACGAGGGCTTTTTCTTGAACGGTAAGCCGTATCCGCTTCGCGGAGTTTCGATGCATCAAGATTTGGATGGTCGGGCCAGCGCCGTGCGTTACTGCGACATAGAATCGGATTTCGAGTTTATTAAAGAACTTGACTGCAATTTCCTGCGGTTGGCGCACTATCCCCACAACGACTACACCTTCCGGCTATGCGATCGGGCCGGAATCGTTGTGCAGACAGAGATTCCTTGGGTTAATGTGTGCGGCGAGCGGGCTACTCAGGCCTATTTTGATAATATTCACTCTCAGATGGGGGAGATGATTACGGCGTTGTACAATCATCCTTCCATAGTGTTCTGGGGTATGTGGAACGAGCTTGACGCATGGGGCAACACTGAGGCCCTTCAGGGGCCGCTGGATACCCGGGCGGTAGTGGAGCAGTCTGCACGGCTGTACGATTACGCCAAGAGACTCGATTCCTCGCGCCTTGTCGGCCTTACCGACGACTCTGTTTTTAAACGCTCCGGCTACACTTCCCTCAAGGCCGATTATTATTCCGAAAATCGTTACTACGGCTGGTACTACACGCACGGAGACTTCTCCGGAATCACTACGGCAATGGAAAAGATACGGGGTATGATGGGCCCGTGCAATATTTCCGAGTATGGTGTTGGAGTGAATCCTTTCTGTCATACTTGGAAGCAGGAAGATGTGCGCCGTTATCCCGACGATGCCCGGCATATAGAAGAGTACGGCAATCTTTCCCACGAGTCTCACGCACAGCAGATAGCCCGGATGCCTTGGCTCAATTTCACTTCTCTTTGGGTGTTGTTCGATTTCCCTGTAGCCAACCGCAAAGAGGGGTGGCGCGACAGCGCAGACGGTGTTCATTACGTAGAGAACCCTGAGCGACTTTATATGAATGACAAGGGGCTTGTTACGCGTGACCGCAAGACCCGCAAAGATGCCTTCTATCTGTATAAGGCATGGTGGAACCATTCAGAAGAAACAGTTTACATCGCCGGACGCAGGCTCTCGCACCGCCCGGCCGAGCTTGAGTTTACTCTCACGGTCTATTCCAACGCTCCATCCCTGAAGCTCCTGCAAGACGGAGTCGAAGTCGCCTCTGCCTCATCTTCCGGAGAACCTACAGAAGTCATCTGGAAATTCCCCGGCCTCCGGATTGCCCCGTCCGGCTCCTCCTTCACCGTCATCTCTCCCTCCGGCCGCTCCGACACCGTCCGCTTCGCCGCCCTTTGACCGTCAGCGTGTCTCCTTAATCACGTCCTAATCTGCGTTTTTGTCTAGTCCTGGCGCCTAATTCCCTTACCTACAGCCACTTACGCAATTTGCCTGCACGAAAAAACATGCAGGCAAAAGCTATAAAGTACTGGCGCTCAGTGAGTTGAGCGCCAGGATATTAGAAGCTATTCCGGAAGGTAAACGCCGTCCTCCTTCAGGGTAGAAACGAGCAAGTCGGCGTCAAGCTGCTTGGGACCAACCCCCGCAGCAACAGACAGCGCGGCGGCTGTGCCGGCGGCCTGGCCCATAGCGAAGCAAGGAGGGATGACGCGGATGGCAGCCATCACGGGGCGCTCTGCAGCGGCGCAGCGGCCAGCGCAGAGCAGATTATCCACCTTCTGCGGCAACAAAGCGCGATAGGGGAAGTAATACGGGTCGTTGGTATTGCGAGCCACATACTCCACATACCCCTTGCGATGGATGTCCATGTGGTTGGCGCAGCAGAATACCGGGTCGGGATACTTGACGGAGTTCTTCGCATCATCAGTGGTAACGGTGTACTCACCGATAATGCGGCGGGTCTCGCGCACGCCGAGGTTCTCGGCAGATTGGGCCAGCTCGCATTTCTCGCAGCCCTTCACGTACTTACGGAGAAACTTCACCACGTAGTCGGCCTGCATACGGCCGGTGATTTCGGCATCGGTAACCTGCTTGGGGTCAAGACCGTCCACATCGTCTGTCTGCGTCATATTCACCGTAGCTGTGCCATCCAGATTCTGGAAGAGGGCAATCTTCTGGCGCCACATGGGGAACTCACCGGCCTCGCGGGCGGCAAGAATCTCGCGCATGTAGAACTGTCCCTCGAAGTCGCCGGCCTTCTTGCATGCCTCGTTGTGGGCGTCCATGGCCTTCCAGTCGATATTTCGAAGAACGATAAACAGACTCGTGGCCTGCACTCCGCCCTCGCCGTCACCGTAGATGTATGGAGCTCCTGCATGGAATGCAAGGTCGCCGTCGCCGGTACAGTCGATATAATTCTTGGCCGTGACCTTCCAGATGCCGTCTTTGGTGGCAAAGTAAGCGGCCGTGATTTTGCCCTTGCGTGTATCGCACTTCACATACAGAGCATGATAGATCAGTTCTACACCGGCCTCCACGCACATCTGCTCGGCAGTGCGCTTGAGGCACTCGAAGTCAAAGGTTGTAAGTCCGTGATGCCCCTTGTCGCGATATGCAGAGAAGGAGCCGATCTGCGCCTTGAGGGGATGAATGGCGCCACCCTGGGCAATCATACGCTCCACAAGCTCCTCGTAGAAGCCACGGATGAGCATTGTGTTGCCGTCCGGAGTGGTGCTAGACATGAAAGGAGCTACGAGGCCATTGGTGGCCATGCCTCCGAGGTAGCCGCTACGCTCCGCCAGAATGGTCTTGGCGCCGTGACGGGCAGCGCATACTGCTGCACCTATTCCTGCAGGGCCTCCGCCCACAACCAGCACGTCGCAGTCGAAGCTGCGGGTAACTTTGAGCTTAACTTCCGATGAACTATTGCAAGCGCCAAGGGCCACAACGGCCCCCAGCGCTAGCAGACTGAGTATTTTCTTCATTCCGTGTAATTAGTCCACTACGGCACGTGCCATAGAATCCTTGTAGTACTTCTGGTTCACGAAGACATCCTCCTTGTAAGGATTGATGTGGCGCTTCTTGGACTGGGCAATGATGTAGCAGAGAGCCACGCAGTTTGTCACGAGCGCCAGGGCGCTGATGATAATCATCATGCTGGGATTTGCAGCGACCACGGAAGGATCTACTGTAGTACCAATGGCTGCAGCCTCACCGCCAGCAGCTGCATAGAGCTGCTCGATAGTTGCGGTACCCTGAGGGTAGAGCACGGGGAGAGTTGCCCAGCTGAACCACTGCTGACCGTTCTTGAAGGTCTCCTGGAACAGAGGGAACACCTGTGCGAACATGCACCAGATAGCCAGAGTATTAGCGCGGTTCTGGATCCAGCCGCCACGGTTCCAGCAGAGAGCTGCCACGGTAGGAGCAAGAAGCAGGGCAACGCCGCAGTACCAGCTGTGTGTAGGCAGGCAGTTGTAGGTATAAGCGAAGTTCCAGATGTCGTAAATTACGATGTAAACCCAAGTCATGTCGGCCCAGATCATATCCTTCTTATCCTTGGAAGGATACACGTTCCACCATGCGGTCATACAGAAGATGTTGATAAGACCGGCAACACCGTTCATCACGTTGTGCCACCCACCATACTGCCATACACCCTCGGAGGTGAGCCACCATTTGTTCCAGCCCATCACAGCGCTTTCGAAGTCGGAGACGCAGGCGATAAGGATATTGATAGCCACGATGATGAAGGGGAAGGGCCTGAACCAATGCTTGGCGCCGATGCCCCACTTGTACTTGATCATCATAAAGCCGATACATCCCGCTGTGGCCGCGTAGAGCTTGGCATAATGGAACCAGCCCTGCATATAGACGTGGGTCTGGTTCTCAAGTGCCCACTGGGCTCCGCTCTTTACACCGAAGAAAATGGCGAGGAAGTAAACTGTGAGAGCAAGAGGAATTGCAAGGAAAGTAACGATACCGCCAAACTTGGTGCGGCGTGCAAACTCGTTGAGGAGGATGAGGCCGGCAAGTACTACCAGCATCATTCCCCACTGGGAAAGGGCATTAGCCCCATAAACTTGAAAGAACATAGTGTTATTAATTAGTAATGTGTAATTCGTTCTACAAAAATAGTAATTTTATTTCATTTCTTTCCACTCAAGCAGCACAGGCGGCGCTAGCGGAGGCATAGGCTTGCGCACTCCGTGCCCGACACGGCGAGCATTGTGAGGCTTGATATTGCCCTTGGCGGTATCCCAGCTCACAAAGTCCTCACGGTTATACACCCATGAATCTCCGTAAGCGAGCTTATGGAGCCTGTACCATATAGCCTCGCGGCTGGGGGCATTGAAGCCGCCATAGTTGTATCGCATGATACTGTTGTCTGTAGGACGCCATACTCCGGTCCAGTAGGTATAGCCGCCCTCGAATACGCCGAGGCCCTCGCCTGCGTAGCGCTCATCTGTGAGGAAGTTTGCCCACTTAACCGCAGCAGGGTCGCCTGTGACGTCAACGTTCTTCCACCAGCCATACTGAACGCGAGCAAGGAATTTCTCTTTCTCGTCATCCGGAATAGCTCCCATAGATTCATAAGCATACTCGTCGCCCAACTTTGCAAATCCATGGCCGCCAGCCTCATGATGAATCAGCTGGGCATAAGTTACAGGGTCGCTGGAAGCAGGGAAATACGATATGGACGGTCCGTAGCCATAATCGCCGTAAGCAGCGCCGGACATGTAGCAGGTTCCGGCATAGTAGTCACGGTTCATGATGACTATCACCATTACATTGTTCATGCGGGCCTGCCCCACTACGGCCTTTGCATACTCATTGGCTTTTGCGTGATCGCCGCTAACCAAAGTGCCTTCTCCAAATACACCGCTGAGCGCGGTTTCGTGCCCCGCTGCATAACCCTCGTTCTTGGAAACCACATCCACAAGGTACACATTGAACATGTTGCGGTACGAGGTGTACGGCTCCACTCCAAAGAAATTCTCGGCTGCAGTTTTGAGGTCCTCAGCATACTTCCCGGATGCAATCTCACGGTCGGAGTAGGCATCGCCCATAAGCACGATATCAATTCCGGCGCCTTCCGTAGCTGTCTGATACTGAACGTATTTGCCGTCGCGTGAGTAGTCGGTGGACTCGTAGTCATGGTCTTTTCCGAACCAGTTCTCCACGAAGAGCTTCATGGCCTCGCCGGCCTTATCGTAGTATTCATATTCGGCATCAGTGAAGATGACCTCGCCGTTCTTGTTGAACAGAGTAATCATCGCTGTATTCGACGGATACATGTGCCCTGAAGTTCCAATTAGATTAGGAGTATCTTCATACTCGTCAACCCGATAGAAATAATGCCAGTTCCAACCCTCTGCACTCACAAAACTGCGGAGCGTTGCTTCATCATCCCAAAGAGTCCAGCCAAGAACATCAAATCCTTCAGCGGCGTATTCATTATACAGGTCCTTGAGTTTGTATCCAATATCCCTGCCCTGAGCATTATTAGTGCTCGGGCTGCAGAACAAGGCGGTCAACTCGTTGTCGGCAAAATTAGCCTGAGTGTAGTGAGTCCCATCCAACAAGGTTACGTCAAAAGGTATGATGTGTGGTCTTGCCTCGCTGATGTCCAATGAGTTACCCCTGATTATTGAGTGCCAGAACATGTCCCACTCCGGCCAATCAACAAACTCCGCAGGAATCTTACCAGAGAAATTATTGCCCCCAAGCTGTAAAGTCGGGACTGTCTCCATTTTAACTGCATTATTAAGAAATGGTATGTTAACCATTTCCTTCGGGAGAGGACCGCTCAATTGATTACTTTCAATATTGAGAGTGTGCAGTTTAGTGAGATTTCCAATTGCGGCCGGTATAAAGCCAGTCAGACTGGTTTCCAGAATGCTTATAGTATTCAGGTTGGTGCAGTTGAATAACTCCGCAGGAAGCTCTCCATCCGGGAGGTCGTCAACTCCAATTATCTCGAAACTTTCAAGATTACTCAAGTTCCCAATACTTGAAGAAATGCCACCCTCTATGTGCGCATAGTTAAAGTACAGAGAAGTCAGCTGCGTTAAACCATATAAATCGTCAGGGATACTTCCTTTAAAACCGTCAATCCTCAACTCCCTAAGATTTGTTAAATGGGCTATGCTGCTAGGAAGCGAGCATAAATAATCATTCTGGAATTCAGCCCATCCTTCGTAGTTTCCAACGCGGATTTTCTCGAGAGAAGGGATAGAAAAGACAACATCGAAGCCTTCAATTTTTCCGTTCTCCAACTCGTACAATTCGATAACCTTAAGATGCTTGAGATTCTTAAGGGACTCAGGTATTGTACCCACACAATTATTGCGGCGCAAATGGATTTCTGAGACATAGCCGTCTGTATCCAGGACTATGCCAGACCACACGCCAACGGGATTGTCTGAAAGCCAGTTATCGCTATTATTCCAGTTTTCACCATTCAGGGCATTGTACAATTCTACCAGGGCATCATGTTCTATCTGCTTTTGGTCCGGTTCACTGGCGTTCACAGAGTAACTCAGCATCTTCCCCCGTTCTATAGAGACAAGCTTGTCGGTGCTTTTTTCAAACACCTTGTCGCCTTCCCGAAGGTTGATGGTAAAGCCGCTGAATAATGCCATAGGTGGAAGAATCATATAGAAATCACATCCCTCTTCGGTAGAGAAGCCTTCTTCAACGTATGTATATGCTGATGTCCCGGACCATGCTTCGCTATCATCGCTGAAAAACAATACCGGCTCATAATCGGGCAAGTTCAAACATGCGTCTCCAGACACTGTCTCGCCGCCATTACTATAAAAAGTAACATTATGCCAGGTGCCAGGAGCTGTTATCCTGATGTGTATAATGCCACAGGTCTGCTTAAAAGACAAATTATTATCCTGACTGCTGGCCGCCATAGGGACCTTAAGATTCTCTCCGCCAACTACAGGAGCAAACGGACTCAGCTTTATCATAAAATCGTCCTGGCCTGAATACCCGGGAACATAAGCTGCAAAAAAAGTATCTCCAGTGACACTCTGTTCCGAGCGGAACTTTCCGTCACTCTCGCGGATAAATATAACGGGCTGGCTCTGGGTGTTACTCATGACCATAATCTCATCGCCAAGATCCCATGCCACAGCCCCCTCATTTTCAAGGTGAACTTTAGTACCCTCCTCGCAAATAGTAGCCGAGAAGCAATCGTAACTGCGAGAAACAGGGGCCAGTTCAAGCGTACACGACAGAATGAGCGGCAGCGCCAGCAGGCAAGATAGAACTCTCTTTACCATTCTTCTTCAACTATTACAAAACTCTCTGGACTGTCAGCAGATAAAGAATCTACCAGCAGGCAGCTCTGTACGCAGCCCGTGATGTCTGCAGTTTCTGGGTGGACGTATCGCATTTTCATAGCTTACAAATATACAAAATCTTTTGGTACCTGTACACAGGTCCCCGGCTCTTCGCCGCCTGGCGCGTAAGTTACCTATAATCACTCGTTTATAGCTTTTGCCTGCATGATTTTTCGTGCAGGCAAATTGCATAAATGGCTGTAGGTAAGGCGATTGCGCGCCAGGCGCCATGCGCTGCAATAGGCCTCAGGAAGAGAATTGCGGTGGAATATAATTATTGAGCTTTACGCCGCTTTTTAGTGATTCGCTTCCGGCTTGTCCATAAGTATTTTTGAAGCTGCTCACCTGTTGCTTGAGTATAACCATGTAAAACATCCTTCAGCGTAGTTTTCTCCTCTTTAGATAACGACAGTACTCTTTTGGGATTAATAATATGACACTCTTCTCTAAGGGTCTTTGTTATTAGACTAAAGATGCGATCATCCCCGTATGTTGATATCTCGTTAATGTCATATTCACTTCCAGTATTGGAATGAATGGCTGTCATCATTTCGTCGAAGCTATAATAATAAGAGCTAGCTGCGTCATAATCGATACAATTGTAAGAGCTTATTATGTAATCGATTATCTGTTGTCTTTCAGTAGCATTCAGCCCCTTTAGTATCCTAAACAATTGTGAATAGGACAGTGGAGAGTCTTCTTTTCTTGCTGATTTTATTTCAGAAATAGCTTTCCTCATAGCCTTACTAGCATGCTCTAAAGATATAGCAGGCGAGAAAGGGTGGGGATTATTTCTGTATGCCAAGAAATTCCATCGGAATTCTTCGGCTCGTGCACAAAGCTGTTTCTCCACAGGGTTGTTGTACAGATACGCAATTGCTGTACGTATCTTTTTACCTCCGATTTTACATGACCAACCAAAAGATTTATCGAATACTTGACCTGTGATTCCGGATGACATATTAAAAGAACGGGCATACCGCGAAGAGGAATCTCTCATAAGAGCAGTTAATTGAGAATGGCTCACTATATCCACGAGTGAATGGATGTGGTCGATCATTAAACATAGTCCAAGCACTGTTACAGAATATCTTCTAGATAATGAAGAGAAAAGGGTAAAGTAAACCAGGCGGTCAATGTCGGAGTAAAAAAGAAGCCCTCCGTTTCGTGTCCTTTGATATACGTGTTTAACGATGTTTTTCATTGTTTATCAGTATCGGTTATGGGACAAATATAGTATTATCCTACAGAAAATCAATAATAATTCGTAACCCTGGAGCATAATAAGCTGATAATTAAAAAAATATACATTTCGCCTGCATAAAAGATAATGCAGGAAAAAGATGTAGAAGGCTGACAATCAATTATATATGTGCCAGGTGAAGACTTCTCAAAAATAATCGTATATTTGAGTTCAAAACGAATATTTTATGAAAAAGAACAAATCATTATTCATTGTACTTTCATCCATTACTTTTTTGTTCATCCTCATGTTCAGCTGCACCAAGATGGTGGATAACTCGGAAATCGGCATAAAATTTAAAAAGTTCTCCCTCACGGATCAGGGGCAGCTGATTGCTACAGAGGTGACGGGCCTCATCTTTTACAACCCTATTACCACTAAAGTCTTTACTTATCCCGTTTATATACAGAGGGTTGATTATCAGCCTTTTACGGTCACCACAAAGGATGCTGCGGAATTCACCATGGATCCGATGCTCGCTTATCAGCTCGACCGCGACAAGGCTTCCTACGTATTCAACAAATACCGTCGTGACCTGCCTGAGATTGAGAACGGATATATGCGGACCTGCATCTACGACGCATATCGAATCTCAGCCAACAACTATACTTCGGACGAACTGATGGCAAATCGCGCTAAGTTCGAGCAAGAGGTTAAGCAGATGTTGGTGCAGTCTCTCGGTAACGAGGGCTTCAACGTGCAGGAGTTCACATCCCGCATTACCCCTCCCAAGTCCCTGAGCGCTGCAATCGAAGCCAAGAACCAGGCTATCCAGGAGGCCCTCAAGGCAGAAAACCTCGTGAAGCAGGCTGAAGCTAATGCCCAGATAGCCATTGCAAAGGCCAAGGGCGAGGCAGAAGCCACAAAGGTCAAGGCCGACGCGGAAGCCTATTACAACCGTACCATTTCAGCATCCCTCAGCCCCCTCATCGTTCAAGAAGACTGGATTGAGAAGTGGGATGGCAAGTTGCCGGAGGTAATGACGCAGGGAAACGGCCTGATGATGAATCTCCCAGCCCTCAGCAAGCAGTAATGCCCCGTGCCAGCAAGCAATACTACTAGTACGCCTGGCGCACAAACCTCTCAGCTGCAGCTACTTACGTAATCTGCCTGCAAGAAAAAACGTGCAGGCAAAAGCGGTAAGTAGTTGAGCATTAGTAATTAACGCGCCAGTCGTAAGGCGGCTGCCGGTCAATAAAAAACTCCCGCTCTGAATCCAGGGCGGGAGCTTCATATCAAGGAGTAATGATTACTTCCTCTCTTCGCGGCGGGGACCACGACGGTCGCCACGGCCACGACGGTCGCCACCACGGCGGTCTCCGCGAGGAGCGCCGGCGGCCTGGGAGTTGGCGGCTGCGAGAGCAGCGGGAGTGAGGTCCTGACGGCCGTACTTCTCACCGTTGCAGATCCAAACCTTGATGCCCAGGGTTCCGACCTTGGTATTTGCCACTGCAAGTGCATAGTCGATGTCTGCACGGAAAGTGTGCAGAGGGGTACGACCCTCCTTGAACATCTCGCTGCGGGCCATTTCAGCACCACCGACACGGCCGGCGATCTGAATCTTGATGCCCTCAGCACCAACGCGCATGGTGTTGGCGATGGCCATCTTGATGGCGCGGCGATAGCTGACGCGGCCTTCGATCTGGCGGGCGATGGAGTCCGCTACGATGTGGGCGTCAACCTCGGGGCGCTTGACCTCGAAGATGTTGATCTGGATGTCCTTGCTGGTGACCTTCTTGAGCTCTTCCTTGAGTTTGTCGACCTCCTGGCCGCCCTTGCCGATAATGAAACCGGGGCGTGCGGCATAGATGGTGACGGTGATGAGCTTCAGCGTGCGCTCGATGACGATCTTGCTCAGGCTGGCCTTTGCAAGACGGTTGCCGAGATACTCGCGGATCTTGTAGTCCTCTGCGATCTTCTCTGCGTAGTTACCACCACACCAGTTAGAGTCCCAACCACGGGTGATACCGATTCTGTTGCTGATAGGATTAGTTTTCTGTCCCATATTACTCTGCTGTTGTAGGTTTAACGTCGAGAACTACGGTCACGTGGTTGGAACGCTTGCGGATACGTCCGGCGCGGCCCTGAGGGCACGGGCGGATACGCTTGAGCGTACGGCCCTGACCTACCATGATGGACTTTACATAGACGTTGCCGTTGTCCAGCTCCTTGGCCTTGTCCTGGTTCTTAGCTTCCCAGTTGGCGATAGCGCTGCGGAGAAGTTTCTCCAGGCGGATAGATGCCTCTCTCTTGCTGAATTTAAGCAGGTCGAGTGCGTGGTTGACCTCCTTGCCACGGATGGTGTCTGCTACCAGACGCATCTTGCGGGGCGAAGTGGGCACGTCATTCAGCTTTGCAATAGCTGTAACCTTCTTAGCCTCCTTGAGGCTTTCAGCCATAAGTCTTTTACGCTTTCCCATAGTGATTACTTCTTATTGTTACCTGAATGACCTTTGAATGTGCGGGTGGGGGCGAACTCGCCGAGCTTGTGACCTACCATCTGCTCAGTAACGTAAACAGGAATAAACTTGTTTCCATTATGAACGGCGATAGTGTGGCCGATGAAGTCCGGGGAGATCATGCTGGCGCGAGACCAGGTCTTGACCACCTCTTTCTTCTTGCTACCATCATTCATAGCAAGAACTCTCTTCTCCAGGGCTTCCTGGATATAGGGACCTTTTCTTAAAGAACGACTCATAATCTCTTAAGTGTTTATTCCGTTATTTCTTTCTTCTCTCAATGATGAACTTGTTGGAAGCGGCCTTCGGGTTGCGAGTCTTGTAGCCCTTTGCAGGCAGACCCTTGCGTGAACGAGGATGTCCACCGGAAGCACGTCCTTCACCACCACCCATCGGGTGATCGACAGGGTTCATAACAACACCACGGTTGTGGGGGCGCTTGCCGAGCCAGCGGCGGCGTCCTGCCTTTCCGTGGGATTCGAGGTTGTGGTCTGTGTTGGACACAACACCTACGGTAGCGCGGCAGCTCACGAGAACCATACGGGTCTCACCGGAAGGCAGACGCAGGACTGCGTGGTTGCCCTCGCGGGCGGCGAGCTGTGCGGAAGTACCGGCGCTGCGGGCCATAGCGGCACCCTGACCGGGACGAAGTTCGATGTTGTGAACAAGAGTACCAACGGGAATTTCACTCAGAGGGAGGCAGTTGCCGACCTCGGGAGCGATGCCGCTTCCGGATGCGATAACCTGTCCTACCTTGATGCCGTCGGGAGCGATGATATACCTCTTCTCGCCATCCTCATACTGGACCAGGGCGATGCGGGCGCTGCGGTTCGGATCATACTCGATGGTCAGAACGGTTGCGGTGCACTCATCCTTGTCGCGGAGGAAGTCGATGATACGGTACATCCTCTTGTGTCCGCCGCCGATGTAGCGAACGGTCATCTGGCCGGTGTTGTTACGGCCACCCGTGCTCTTGAGAGGCTCAAGCAATGATTTCTGAGGCTTCTTAGCGGTGATTTCGCTGAAGGCGCTGATCACTTTGTTGCGCTGACCGGGAGTTACCGGTTTGAATTTTCTTACTGCCATAGCTTATTCCTCCCTTAGATGTTGGCGTAGAAGTCGATCTTGTCTTCACCCTGAACGGTGATGTACGCCTTCTTGAAATGGTTGGCACGACCGCGAAGGAGACCAGCCTTGGTGTAGCGGCTCTTACGCTTGCCGTGATAATTGACTGTGTTGACGTCGGTGACGGTAACGTTGTACATCTTCTCCACCGCGTCTTTAATCTGAAGCTTGTTGGCCTTACGATCAACGATAAAGCCGTAACGGTTCAACTTTTCGCCCTGAGCCGTCAACTTCTCTGTTACGATTGGCTTAATAATGATTCCCATCTTCTTGTGCTTTTATGCTCTCTCTGCCAGGATATCCTGTACGCCGTCGATGAGTACCAGGCAATTGGCGTTCATGATAGCGTAGGTGTTGATCTCGTCAACTGTGATGACCTTGACCTGCTGGAGATTGCGGGATGAAAGAAAGATATTGTCAGAATTCTGGGGAAGCACGATGAGCACCTTGCGCTCGCCGGCCTTGATGGCCTTTACGATGCCGAGGAGCTCCTTGGTCTTGGGGGCTTCCATCTTGAAGGGCTCGAGCATGATAATCGCATTCTCCTGGGCTTTGTAGCTGAGAGCGGAGAAGCGGGCAAGCTTCTTGACCTTCTTGTTGAGCTTGTTGTGATAGAAACGGGGCACCGGGCCGAATACGCGGCCACCGCCTACAAATATGTTGGCCTTGAGGGAGCCGTGGCGTGCGCCGCCGCCGCCCTTCTGGCGTCCGAGTTTCTTGGTGCTGTGAGCGATTTCGCTGCGGTCCTTGGTCTTGGCATTGCCATGACGCTGGTTTGCAAGGTACTGAACTACGTCCAGATAGATGGCGTGGTCGTTCGGGGTGATACCGAAGACTTTCTCGTCGAGAGTGACATTCTTGCCGGACTGGGTACCGTCTATTTTCAAAACTGCAAGTTCCATACTCTTAAGCCTCCAAAATTACATAAGAACCTCTGGCCCCGGGAACGGAACCCTTGACAACGATAAGATTGTTCTCTGGGAGAACCTTCACAACCTTGAGGTTGAACACCTTAATACGGACATTGCCCATGTGGCCGGCCATGCGCATACCGGGAAGTACGCGGGAAGGCCAGGATGATGCTCCCATAGAACCGGGGTGACGAAGGCGGTTGTGCTGGCCGTGGGTCTTTCCACCTACACCGGCGAAGCCGTGACGATGCACGACGCCCTGGAACCCTTTACCCTTAGATGTACCGATAACATCCACGAAGCTTACGCCCTCGTTGATGACATCCTCTACCTTGAGAACGTCACCGAGCTTGAGCTCCTGCGCGAAATCCATAGGGAATTCTACGAGCTTGCGCTTGGGAGTGGTACCGGCCTTTTTGAAATGCCCCTTCAGAGGCGCGCTGGCGTGCTTTTCGGTGGTTTCGTCATAGGCAAGCTGTACAGCCTCGTAACCGTCGGTTTCTGCTGTACGGATCTGCGTGACAACGCACGGACCAGCCTCGATAACGGTGCACGGTATATTCTTACCGTCGGCACCGAAAACGGAAGTCATTCCGATTTTCTTTCCAATTAATCCAGGCATTGGTTTGTTAATTAATTGATACTTAATACTTTAAACTCCGCAACACATTTTTGCGGGCTGCAAAGATACAACTAATTTTTTGATTTACAAAGTATTATTTATATTTGTGGTAGCGAAAATTACTCGATATGAAGAAGTTAAAAGCTGAATGCGTAGCGTGGATCCGGGACTGGTTTGCCGCCAACGGTCCGGGCTGCAGCGCAGTGATAGGAATGAGCGGCGGTAAAGACAGCACCGTGACTGCCGCCCTGTGCGCCGAGGCTCTGGGCCCCGAGAGGGTCGTTGGCATTGCCATGCCTGCCGACGGCCAGAGTCTGAACGATGCCGACGAGATATGCAAATACCTGGGTATAAGATACTTCTGTTTTCCCATCGGGAAGATAGAGGCGGAGTGCGATGCGTTGGGAGCCCTGTTGCCTGATGGCTTCACCATACAGACTCTGCAGAACATCCCCCCGCGCATCCGCATGACCATGCTTTATGCGGCCGCGCAGTCGCTCAACGGCATGGTGGCCAATACCTGCAACCTGAGCGAGGACTACATAGGCTATGCCACGCTCTATGGCGACGCCGCTGGTTCCTTCGCCCCTCTGGGCCGGCTCTGTGTGCGTGAGGTGCTCGGCATCGGGCATGCGCTCGGCCTTCCGTCGCGCTGGGTAGACAAGACCCCCGACGACGGGCTGCCCGGCTCCTGCCCAGACGAGGCCAAGTTCGGTTTTACCTACGCCGCCCTCGACCGCTATATCCGCGAGGGCGTATGCGACGACCCGGATGTTAAAGAGAAGATAGACAGGATGCACAGCCGCAACCTCTTCAAGACCGAGATTCTACATATCCCAAGCTTCGTTCCTTCTGAGCTATGAATATTTACGCAGAACGCATAGCTGCCCTGCGTTCCCTCATGAGGGCGCGCGATTGGGACGCCGTGATACTTACCGGCTCTGATCCTCACGGCAGTGAGTATCCCTCCGAGCGCTACAAGCAGATTCGCTGGCTCACCGGCTTTACCGGAGAGGCGGCGGAGGTGGTGGTGACTGCCGACCATGCGGGACTCTGGACCGATACCCGCTACTTCATCCAGGCAAACGCCCAGCTGGAAGGCACGGGAGTGGAGCTCCATAAGACCCGCGTGCCGGAGCAAGTGCTTATCCCAGAGTGGCTTGCATCTACGTTTGCGGAAAGCTCCGACCCAGTGCTTGCAATCGACGGCGCCACCACGCCGCTGGATTTCGTGCGGCAGATAGAAGCGGCTTTCTCAGGCTCCGGTGCCACTCCCGATTTTGTGAGCGCCCCTGATTTTATGGACCGCCTCTGGTCGGACCGCCCGCCGGTGCCGCAAACTCCGGTCATCACCGTTGATCCCGGAGTCTCGCATGCCGATAAGCTGCAGATGCTGCGCGATTTCTGCGCCTCCAGGGGCTGCGACGGCATCCTCCTCACGGCCCTCGACGAGATTGCCTGGACGCTCAACGTGAGGGCCTCCGACATCGAGTACAATCCGTTGGTCATCAGCTACTTGCTCGTTACTATGGACGGCGCGTTCTGGTTCGTGCTCAAAGACGAAGTGGAGGACCCCGATTCGGAGCGGAGCTTCGCAGAGCTGGCCTCGGACGGAGTGAGCCTGGAGCCTTACACCGGGCTGGAGGAGTTCCTGCAGTCGGCCGGCGGAATGAAGGTCTGCGTCGATGATACCACTCTTAACTACCAGCTCTACAGCGACTTGCGTGCCTCGGGCGTGGAGCTGCTCTGCGGCCCTACGCCGGTGCGCCATGCCAAGGCAGTCAAGAACCCCATAGAGATAGAAGGAATGCGCGAGGCGCACGTGCGAGACGGAGTGGCGATGGTGCGCTTCCTCTGCTGGCTGGAGAAAGCGCTGCGGGCAGACCGCATAGTTAGCGAGTGGGATGCATCTGTGAAGCTGCGCGACTTCCGTGCTCAATGCGATAAGTATCAGGGCGATAGCTTCGAGACAATCTCTGCTTTCGGGCCTGGTGCCGCTCTCCCGCATTATGTGACTCCGCAGAGCGGCGCTCCTGTGCTGGAGGCTCGCGGCCTGTATCTTTGCGACTCCGGCGGGCAGTACCTGGACGGTACCACGGATATCACCCGTACCGTTCCGCTGGGGGAGTGCAGCGAGCTGGAGAAAGAAGACTACACCCTTGTGCTCAAGGGGCATATAGACCTTGCGATGACGGTGTTCCCCGAGGGTACTCCAGGTTGCAGGCTGGATGCCCTGGCTCGCGGCCCTCTGTGGCGCAGCCGCCGTAACTTCGGGCACGGCACCGGGCACGGCGTGGGCTGGTTCCTGGGCGTTCACGAGGGGCCTCAGGATGTGCGCCAAAACCTTAACCCCGTGCCGCTGGAGCCCGGAATGATTATCTCCGACGAGCCCGGAATCTACCGCGAGGGGCAGCACGGCGTGCGTCACGAGAACCTGCTGCTCTGCGTGCCCCGGGGCGAGAATGAATTCGGGCGCTGGCTGGGATTCGAGCCGCTTACGCTTTGCCCCTTCGATACTTCGGCGCTGATGCCGGAATTGCTTGACAGAGAGGAGATTGAGTGGCTGAACGAGTATCATTCGCGGGTGCTGGCTGTACTTAGCCCCCTGCTCGACCCCGAAACAGCTGCCTGGCTTGATGCTAAGTGCAAGAAAATTGCTATTTTTGCCCGCTGAACCGAAGGTACGGTTTTGGCAAGTAAACGCGATTCAGTATAAATTTAATAATTGATAAGATGGAAAGAGAAGATCCCCTCGAGAGAATAGAACGCCGCGAGCGCGAGCGTAAGCAGAATGGAGGTCCCAAGACGGTGATGATTATCATGATAGTCGTTGCTGTGTGCCTGGGCGCTACTCTTGCTTATGTACTTTACCAGAAGAATACGCTCGTAAGCGAGCTCAATATTGAGAAGCAGGAACTTACGGCGCAGATTGTAGCCCTTCAGAGCGATTACGAATCTTTGTCTTCAGACTACGACGCCATAAATCTTCAGCTCGATTCTTCCCGCGAAGAAGTGGCTCAGCTGGTAGAGCGAATCAAGAAGACCGAGGCTACCAATCGCGTGAAGATGCGTCAGTACGAGAAGGAACTCGGCACACTGCGTTCAATTATGCGCGGCTACATTGTTCAGATAGACTCCCTCAATCAGCTCAACCACAAGCTTACCGTGGACGCTGCCAACGCGCGTCGCGAGGCTGCCGAGCACCGCAAGCTCAACGAAGAACTTACCGCACAGGTGGAAGACCTTACTGGCAAGGTTGTTACGGGTTCCGTTATCAAGGCTCGCGGCATACGTATGGAGGCTTACAATAACGCCGGCAAGCAGATAGACCGCAGCAAGAACGTGGCCCGTCTGCTCGTGACGCTGAGCCTTGTAGAGAATGCTCTTGCCGAGCCCGGTCCGGTGCGTGTGTATGTACGCGTGAAGGATCCCGAGGGCAATTTGCTCGACGACGGCCGTGGCACCAGCTTCGTGCTTGGCGAGGAGACTCTTGCCGCCACCGCTTCGCGTGAAGTCGATTATCAGGGGCAGGAGGTTGAGCTCAGTATTTACGTGAACAATATTCCTTCGTTCAGCAAGGGTATTTATACGGTTGAGGCGTTTACTACGCAGGCTAAGTTGGGAGGTGCAGAATTGCTGCTTCGATAGCGCTCCGCTCCTTAATCCCTTTGGCCAATGATCTACGTTCACGTACCGTTTTGTAAGAGTTTTTGTACGTACTGCGACTTCTATTCCGAGCGAGTGTGCCCGGAGGCGGAGCAGATGCAGACGTACGTGGACGAAGTCTGCGCCGAGGCTCACCGCAGGTCTTCAGAGATTGCAGAGACCTCCGCAGTAAACACCCTCTATATAGGAGGCGGCACCCCGTCGGTGCTGCCTCCTTTTGCATTGGGGCGTATTGCAGATGCTTGTGGATCACGCAGTTACGATGAGTGGACCGTAGAGGTTAATCCGGATGATATTACGTCGGAGTATGCTGCAGGGCTAAAGGTTATCGGCGTGAACCGGGTGAGTATGGGAGTGCAGTCCCTGGACGACGGAATGCTGCGATGGATGAACCGCAGGCACGATGCTGTCCGCGCCCGCCGGGCTTTCCGGCTGCTGAGGGAGGCTGGCTTTGATAATATCAGCGTGGATGTCATTTTTGGTGTAGGCGGGATGGGGCGCGATATGCTACAGGCAACTGTCATGGAGTTGCTGGGGTGGCGTCCGGAGCATATTTCTGCCTACCAACTGTCTGTAGAGGAGGGGAGTGCGCTAGGCCGTATGGCCCGCGAGGGTAAGTATGTTGAGCTTTCTGATGAAGAGTGCGCCGCGCAATACTCTTTTTTGTGTCGCGCGTTTGCCGCTGCCGGCTACGAGCATTACGAGATCTCCAACTGGGCCCTTCCCGGCCGCCGAGCCATCCATAACTCCGCCTATTGGACCCGAGCACCTTACGTTGGATTAGGTCCAGGTGCCCACTCGCTTCGCTGCCGCTCAGCGGGCGCGCCTGCTTCCTGCCCCAGCAGCGCGGAAGCCGTCGGTGGAGGCCATTCGGCTACGTCCATTCTCGCGGCTTCGCCGCTGCGGCCCAGTAACGCCGGACGGCTCTCCACCGACTGTGATATCCGCAGCTGGAACAGCGAGCTTCTGAGCGGCTGGACATCCAGCAGTGAAGAATTGACCGAAGAAGAAATTCGCGAAGAACGCATCATGCTCGGCCTCCGCACCTCCGACGGTATCCCTGCAGACCTGATTGCCGGCCAGCCAGCCCCCGTCATTGCCGGCCAGCCCGGCAATCTCCGTATCCCGGAAGACAGTTGGTTCACCGCCGACGACATCATCTCCTCCCTTATCTAGCCTGGCGCGTAAGTTACCGATAATCACTCGTTTATGGATTTTGCCTGCATGTTTTTACGTGCAGGCAAATTGCGGTTCGCCCAGCACGAACGTACTCTAACGGGTGGAAGTCCCCAAACCGCCC
>CAMKAJ010000015.1 GCA_946410455.1 uncultured Bacteroidales bacterium | reverse complement strand
AGACCCTGGAGGGCCTTCTGGTGAAAAAATCGAAAATTATACTGTCAAACTACCGCGCAAGCAATAATCTACTGGCCCGGGAAAAAGTGTCTATCCTTTGGATAGATTCTCATTTTTTTTGCTAAATTTGGACGATAATAGCCAAAATATCAACACTAACCATAATGAAAAGATTATTACTCTTGCTGACACTCCTGGTGCTGATACCTGCAGCGGTATTGGCGCAGGGCCAGAAGACCTGGTCGGGAGTCGTCGTAGACAGTAACGGCGATCCGATTCCCGGAGTGGCGGTATTCGTGTCCGGAGTTGTGTCCGGAGGCTCGATTACCGACGCAAACGGCGCTTATTCCATTACCGCCGACCCCGATGCGGACATACAGTTCGCCTGTCTGGGATATGAGACCGTGACCATCAAGGCCAACTCCACCCAGATGAAACGCGTGGAACTCAAAGACGAAGCCGAGCTGCTCCAGCAGGCCGTGGTCACCGCCCTCGGTATCAAGAGGGACGAGAAGGCCATCGGCTACTCCGCCCAGAAAGTGGAGGGCGAGAAGTTCGCCAACTCCGCCACCACGGGCAACTGGCTCAACGGTATCTCCGGTCAGGTGGCCGGCCTCAACATCGACCGCAGCAGCGGCCCCGAGGGCTCTATGCGCGTTACGGTCCGAGGCGAGTCCTCCGCCAGCCTGGAGAACAACACCGCCCTGTTCGTCGTTGACGGCGTTCCTATGTACAACACCGCCACCCAGTCCGATGCGGGCGGCGAGGGCAGTTCCTATGCCATCGACTACGGAAACGGTATCGCCGATATCGACCCGGAGAACATCGAGAGCGTGACGGTGCTGAAGGGCGCCGCCGCAACCGCCCTCTACGGCTCGCAGGCCGCCAACGGAGCCATCATCATCACTACCAAGTCCGCCGAGAGCCAGGACGCCGTGTTCAGCGTGAGCTACAAGACCAGTTTCGCCGCCGACGTGGTCCTCAGTTCTCCCGACCTCCAGTACACCTACGGTCAGGGTACCGCCGGCCAGGATTATTACTACTACCTGGTCTCCGGCGAGGGCGAAGACGTGGCCGGCCTCAACCCCCGTCCCGACTACAGCACCACCGCCACCCTCGAGTCCTGGGGCCCCAAGCTCGACGGCACGCCGTACTACCAGTACTACAACGTGGCCAAGGGCATAGGCGGCCACATCAACGAGCTGGGCGACTTCGTGCGCGACGCCACCCCGTTCGTGAGCTACGGCGACTGGTTCAAGGATTACTTCGAGACAGGCAAGACCTTCTCGAACTCCATAGTGATGTCAGGCAAGATAGGCAAAGACAACAGCGTGCGCGTAAGCTACACCAACAACACGTCGTCCGGCATCGTGCCCAACTCCCCGAGCATGACCAACTTCATCTCCGTGAGGACAGGCAGCAAGCTGGCGAACTGGCTCAAGATGGACACCTCGGTGAACTACCGCAGCCTCAAGCGCGACAATATCCCTACGTCGTCCGGCTACGGCTCTACCGCCATAATGTACAGCCTCTGGTGCTACGCCCCCAACATCGATATGGACTGGGTGTCCAACTACTGGAAAGACCCTCAGGCCTACCAGCAGGACGCATCCCTCACCGGCGGCAAGAACAACGCCTACTTCCTGGCCAACGAGTGTATCAACAACCAGGTGCGCGACCGCTTCTACGGCAACGTGTCCCTCAACGCCGACATCGCCAAGGGCCTCACCCTTATGGCGCGCGGCGGTCTTGATATCACCACAGAGTTCCGTACCCAGCGCCAGGCAACGTCCACCCAGGCCAAGCCTCAGGGCTGGTACCGTGAGCAGGACATCGACTCCAAGCAGTTCTCCGGCGACTTCCTGCTGCGTTACAATACCCAGTTTGGCTCTGACTTCGACTTCACCGGCAACTTCGGCGGCAGCATCATCTGGCGTAGCTACAGTAACCACACGCAGACCGCCAGTACCCTCAAGATCCCCGGCGTCTATTCGCTCATCAACGCATCCTACGAGCCCAAGACCTCCAACAACGCCTACGAGCGCCAGACCAACTCGCTCTATGGTATGCTCTCGCTGGCCTGGAAGAACGCCGTGTTCCTGGATGTGACCGGCCGTAATGACTGGTCCAGCACCCTCGCTGCAGGCAACCGCTCATTCTTCTATCCGTCCGTCTCCGGAAGCGTGGCGCTCAACGACCTCTTCGAGTTCGGCCGCGCCGGCGGACTCATCAACCTTATGAAGGTCCGTGCATCCTGGGCACAGGTGGGTAACGATACCGCTCCCTACCGCGTTGCCGACTACCTGCAGGGCACCGGATTCCCCGGCACCGTGCAGATTCAGACCTCCAAGAGCAACACCAACCTCCGTCCGGAGATCGTGAGCTCCTGGGAAGTGGGTTTCGAACTCCGTATGTTCAAGAACCGCCTGAGCTTCGACGCCGCCTACTATGACTCCGTCACAAAGGACCTCATCTCACAGATGCCCGTGTCCTACGCCAACGGCGTCAACTATATGTTCGTGAACGCCGGTTCCATCCGCAACCGCGGTATCGAGCTCACCTTAGGCGGCACGCTCATCAAGAAGCGCGACTTCCAGTGGAAGGTTGGCACCAACTTCACGATGAACAAGAACACTGTGGTGTCGCTGGGCGAGGGCATCGACTCCTGGATCATCGCATCCTACAGCACCCACGCTTATATGATTGCGTACGAGGGCGGAAGCCTTACCTCAATGTACGGCAAGGGCTACGTGCGCGCGCCGGAGGGCTCCACCGCCATCGACGCCAACGGCAAGATGATCGACGTGTCCGGCCTGCTCGTGCTGGATAAGCAGAACGTGCCGCAGACCGGCTCCGAGCTGCAGTATCTCGGCGAGGCGGCCCCTCTCTGGAAGGGCGGCTTCAACACCAGCGTCAAGTACAAGGGCCTGGAGCTCCACGTAAGCCTCGACGGCCAGGTGGGCGGCCACGTGTTCTCGTACACCAACTGGGTGCTCAACTATCGTGGTAAGGGTATCGACACCGTGGAAGGCCGCGAGGGCGGGCTCGTCCCGATCGGCGTGCGTGAGACCGCAGACGGCAACTACGTGCTCAACACCGACGCCATCCCCCGCGAGAACATCGCAACCTACTACCACAACAAGTACGAGCAGACCAACGGCGAGGCCAACTTCGTGAGCACTCAGTTCCTGAAAGTCCGCGAGGTCCGTCTCGATTACTCTCTCCCCAAGAAGATGCTGGCCAAGACCAAGGTGCTCAGCGGCGTGACTTTCTCCGCCTTCGGCAACAACCTCTGGTGCTGGACCAACTTCCCGGGCTTCGACCCCGAGGGCGTCACGATGCGCGGCAGCGCCGTCATCCCCGGCTTCGAAATCCTGCAGATGCCTTCCACCGCGCAGTTCGGCGCTTCAGTCAACCTTGTATTCTAATGGAGGACAGATTATGAGACACAAAATCATACCCGCTATTATCCTTGTTGTCGCACTCGCCGGCTGCGCCCGCTTCGACGAGATGAGCAAGAATCCGTATGCGCTCTACGAGGCTCCGGCCGAGTCGTTCGTGCATCCGATCATGTTCAAGACACAGTACAGCCTGATAAGCATCTTCCGCAGCACCACGTCGTTCCTCTCGCAGTACGCCGTGTCCACCAACTCCGAGTCCAGCTCCCGCGTGATTGGCAACTACAACATTCCCGAGGGCACTTCGGACGATATCTGGACGACCATTTATCTCCAGTACGGCAACGCAGTTTATATGTACGAGCAGGCCGTCAAGGAAAACAGCGCCTCGATGCAGGCCGTGGCCCTGGTGCTCCGCTCCTTCCTCATAATGCACATCAGCGATACCTACGGCGACGTGCCGTTCCGTGAGGCCGGCAAGCTGTCGCTCGTTGGCACCACCGACAAGTACACCACCGAGTACGACACCCAGGAAGATATCTACCGTGCAGTTATCTGTATGCTCGAGGAGGCCAACCTGCTCTTCTCGCAGACCGAAGACCTTCACTTCTCCGCCGTCTGCGACAAGACCTTCGGAGGCGACCTCGACAAGTGGCGCCGCTTCGGCAACTCCCTCTACGCCAGGGCTCTTATGAGAATTGGTATGAAGGTGATGGAGCAGAACAGCGGCGTGCTCGAGTTGGACGAGACATGGGAGTCCGTCAACGTGCGCATCAAGCTCTCCGAGCTCTACGACTGCTTCGTGAACGGAGGCGGCGAATATCCTATGATGCGCAGCCGCGCCGACCGTCCGCTCGTGCCGTTCAGCATCCAGAACGAGACCGAACAGACCCCGTTCTATACCACTACCAACGGTATCTGGAACTCCACGGCCGTATGCGACGTGCTTACCCGCCGTATGCTGGACTACACCGAGGCGGTCGACTCCGACGGTCAGACCTACTACAAGTACAAGGCGAGCAGCGCCGGCGGCCACGTTGAGGATCCCCGCTACGATTGCTGGTGGCGCAAGGCCAACGGTATGCCCAACCAGATGCTCAACGCCGCGTCCATCAAGTTCCTCGACAGCGCCGAGCACAAGTCCCAGGCCGGAAACTCTTCCATAGGACGCATGACCTACGGCAACGACTATCCTTCCGCCATCACGCAGAAGATATACGACCTCAAGAACGCCGACTACTACCCGATGATGCAGTACTCCGAGCTGTACTTCATCTTCGCCGAGGCAGGTGCCAGGGGTTGGATCAGCTCTGCTTCCGGAATCGGCGCCTACCTTGCGCTGCTCCGCCAGGGCGTCACCGAGAGCATCCTGGAGTGGAATCCCTACGTTACCGCAGAGTCCGCCGAGGTGGTTGACTACGTGAACTACGTCACCAACGGCGAGCTCTACAGCGGCGACACCTTCAATTCCGAGAACGCCCTCGAGGCCATCCTCACCCAGAAGTGGATAGCCACCTTCTTCATCGGCATCGAGTCCTGGTGCGACTACCGCCGTACCGGCTACCCCATCCTCCGCACCGACGGCCCTGCCGCCTCCAACAACCACATCCTACCTACGCGCCTGCGTTACCCTTCGGACGAGCCTTACCGCAACCCCGAGCAGTATGCAGTTGCGCTGGAGCGCTGGCTTGGCGGCACCAACAACATCCAGACAGATGTGTGGTGGGCAGATACTAAAGAAAGTAAGGCCATCAGGCTTTTGGGCAGACAGTAAAACAGGAAAACAATGAAACGTATATATTATTTGCTTGTATGCTTTCTCCCGCTCCTGCTCGCAGGGTGCGAGGAAGTTGGGCCTACCGATGAGGAAATCCTGAACTCCCGCGAGATCATCGACCTCGACGTGCATTATTCCTACGCCGGAGCTCCCGTTTCCGGCCTGGAGTTCGACCACAAGCCTTCCAGGTATGTGCTGGACGTGGATCTGAACGACGACAACCTCCGCTGGACGCTGGAGTCGGACCGCGAGTGGTGCAAAGTGGCAGGGGAAGGCAACAGGGGCCCGGGCTCGATAGCCCTTGAGATAGCCTCCAACGAAGACTTCGAGGCCCGCGAAGAGGCAACGCTTACCTTCGTGGCCGGCGAGTACCGTGGCTTCAAGCTGAAGGTTAACCAGGACGCCACCGCATTCGTGGTGGCCCAGCCGTTCTTTGTGGCGCCCGTCAGGGATACCACGTACTACTGCAACATCACCACCCTGGCCGGCACCGATTGGCAGGTGGAGGCGGATTCCTGGATATCCGTGAAGAAGGGCAGTTCCGTCGGTAATGGTGAGTTCAACTCAACATCAATTCGCATAGACGTCGCCGGCAATGCTGCAGGGGCCTCCCGCTACGGCACCGTCACGCTCAAGTCTTCCAAGGGCGACAACACCCTCAACGTGTTCCAGCTGGGCAACGAGTATCAGTACGACTCCTTCGGCAACCTGATGCTGCCCGGTTCCGCATCCGAGATCGGCATCACCGTGCCCCGCTATATGGTGGCAGGTGTTGACGTTCCCGAGTACGCCGGATACAAGATTACCGACGGCGAAGGCGACACCGCCGTGCTCACGCTCAGCATAGAGGAGAACTACAGCGACTGCTCTGAAACCCGCGAAATCGAAATCGACCTGCGCCTGGCCAACAGCTCCGCATCCCTGGTTGACTTCCCCAAGATTGTGCAGGACTACACTCCCGCGCACGGCCTCGTGACGGCCAAGGGCCTCAGGGCCTTTGCCGACGCGGTTGCCTCCGGCGCCTCCACTGCCGACTGGGAGCAGAACGGCGTTGTTGTGGTCGTCGGCGACATCAATATGTATGACGCCACAAACTGGCCGGGTATCGGCACAGCCACCATGCCCTTCACGGGCAGCTTCGACGGCGGCGGACATTCCGTCCTGAACCTCCGCAACTCCAGCCATGGCCTCTTCAATTACTGCAAGGGCGCTACCATCAAGGATATCACCCTGGGCAAGGGCGGATCGCTCTTTACCGACATCTCCTACGGCAAGACTACCGCGTTCGGCGGCGTTGTGTCCTATGCAGAGGGCACTACGGTTTCCGGCTGCGGTATGGCCTGCGACTTGGAATTCGGCGGAGGCAGCGAGGACGATGATTCCATCGTTTACCTTGGCGGAGTGGTAGGATATGCCGACGCAGGCTCCAAGATCGAAAGGGCCAAGATGAGCGGCAAGATTACGGTTTCCTCGCCGCCTATGTCCGACGCCACCTGCTACCTGGGCGGCATCGCAGGCGTTTGCGAGGGCTCCCTCAGCTCGTCCGAGGTACTCGGTCAGGTTAACTTCTCCTCCGGCCTTGGCATAGTGTACGTCGGTGGTGTTGAGGGTGCACTCAGTGGTGCTGCAACGGCATCCGGCAACTCCTTTATGGGCACCGTCAACCTTGGCGGCAACGCAGATTATGCTGTAATCGGAGGTCTCTACGGCCGTATCGACGGGGAGCGCAGTTTCGACAACGCATCCGACAAGTCGGTCATGCTTGGCGCCATCAACGTCAACTCGTATCACTCTACAACTTCCGCGATAGTGTACGCCGGCGGCTTCACCGGTCTCGTAGCCGGTGGCTCGGCCCTTACTTTCAAGGGCTACGAGACGCAGACCAACATCACCTTCGACTTCGCCTCCTCAGCCCTGCAGGGCAGGAACATCTGCGTCGGCGGAGTGCTCGGCGGATGCGACCCGGCCGCTCCCGTGGCCTCCCTCATCTTCGACGGAATCGTCTCCTCCGGCATCAGCAAGACTACCTACAGCACCGGCGTTACCTGCCAGGTCCGCCGTCTGTGGGTTGGCGGAATAGCCGGATACGTCAACGGCCCCGCCTCCTTCACCGGCTGCACCAACAAGGGTGAGGTTGGCAAGGTTGACACCGGCACCTACTGCGCCAGGTCCAACGGTTACAACCAGATTTCCGGAGGAATCGTGGCGTATGCCCACGGCGGCGATGTGAGTCTCAGCAACTGCATCAACCAGGGCAACATAGCCGACCAGCTCTACAACAACAACGGCGTCACCGGCGTGTGGGAGAATATGTACACCCCGCTCGTTGCCGGCGGTATCATCGGAGCCTTCAACTACGGCACCACTGCAGAGGCTTATAAACTCACCATCAGCTCCTGCACCAACGGCAAGGACGTTATGGCCTACCGTGGCTACACCGGCGGTATCGTGGGATTCTGCGTTAACGCCGATATCAGCGGCTGTAACAACATCGGTCGTCTGAACTGCGGCACCACCGACCTCAGCGCCTATCGCGGCGGTATCGCAGGAGCGGCCGGCAATGCCACCATCAACAACTGCTCTGCAACCTGCGACATCTACGCAAAGGTTTATGGCAGTGCCGATTACGCTTGCGCCGGCGGTATCCTTGGCCTTGCAAGGGAGGATGGTCCCGTGTCTGTCAGCGGCTGCTCGTACTTCGGTACCGTGAAGGCCGATAAGATGAGCACCACGAAGCCTGAGTATCCCGGCGGTGTCATCGGCCTCGCAACCGAAGGCTGCACCGTGTCCGACTGCAAGTTCGGCGGCAATATCCAGGGTATAGACATCTCCGAGAACAACGCTGCGGCCAACGCAGTCGGCAACGGTCTCGGCACGGTGTCCGGCATCAGCTACTGGTCCGGTAAATGATGAAACGGTTAGTTTACATACTCTGCGCCTTCGCGCTCTTCGCCGCCTGCGAGCCGGTTAATCCGGACGACCAGGGCGGCGAAGGCGGTGGCGGAGGCAAGGTGCCCGCCGAGTACACTATAAGCGGCGTGGTCTCCGGGGCCGACGGCACGCTCCTCGAGGGCGTCGTGGTCTCCGACGGCCACGACTGCACCGTTACCGGCGCCGACGGCAAGTATTATCTCAACGCCGACCTCTCCGCCACAGACTACGTATTCGTGTCCACGCCCTCCGGCTGGTCCGCGCCGGTGCAGGACGGCTTTGCCGTGTTCTGGACCTTCCTGAAAGACTGCACCAAAGGCGCCAACGGCAAGTATTCAGGCGTCGATTTCAAGTTGAACAAGGTTGCAGACCCGTCGCGCTTCACAATGTTCATCTTTGCCGACCCGCAGCCCCGCAGCCGCGGCGCCGGATACGATAAGATGGCATATCACTCCTTCGACTGCCTCGATGATATGGCCCGCGATATGAAAGACCTGGCCGCCACCATCAAGGACCGCCCGGTTTACGGAATCGCCCTGGGCGACATAGTTCACCAGAACCTCGACCTCCTGCCTCAGTACAAGAAGGCTATGGGCACGACCGGCATAACTGCGTACAGCGTCATCGGCAATCACGACCACGGCCACCGCAAGATGGCGGACACCGAGGCATCCAAGGACTACGAGGCCATAATGGGTCCTGCCAACTATTCCTTCAACCTTGGCGGAATGCATTTCCTGGTGCTGGACAATATGATTTCCAGCGATCCGGCAACCGGCAAATACTGCGACGAGTGCGCCACCGGACTCACGGAGGACATCTGGCAGTGGGTGCAGAAAGACCTGGCCCACGTGCCTGTGAGTACGCCCCTGATGGTATGCGCCCATTCTCCGATGATGCGTATGCAAAGCGGGAAGGACCGCAGCGGCGTGCATCTGGCAGACCTGCGCGGCCTCATCTCCAAGTACTCCAAGGCCTATGTGTGGGCCGGGCATACGCACTCCACCTTCAATTATGTGGACAAGTCCAACCCGGTTCTCGAGAGCCACACCGTCACCCGTGTTACAGGTGCCCTCTGGACCAATGAGTTCCTGGGCTCCAACGGCACGCCCAGGGGCTACCTTGTGTTCGACTGCGACGGCGGTTCGGTGAAGTGGAAGTTCAAGCCAATCTACTGGCAGACAGGTACTTTTATGGACTCCTACGGCGGCAGCGGCACCCCTCCGGGTTACGAGTGGAGGGACTGGAACTACGACGCCACGGGCCGCGCCATAATGAAAGACACCGGCAAGCCCCTCGACGACAGCTACCAGATGCAGCTCTTCGCCCCCGGCACATACGGCGACAAGTACGTCTATGCCAACATCTTTATGTGGGACGAGATGTGGAAGACCCCGGTGTTCACCACCGACGGCCTCCCATCAACGATGAAGCGCGTGACCGAGAAGAACTACCGCTATTCCTGGTCTGACTGGAACATCACCCTGTACTACCAGCAGAACAATACCCATCTGGCCAACGAATTTATCCCCGACGCCAACAACTGCGACTCCATGTTCCGCGCCTATGTGGAAGCGGAGCACGGCACCGGCAGCGTGAGCGTTAAAGACAGGTTCGGCAACACATACACATCAACAATTACTTGGTAATGAAAAGGATACTGATCTGCATACTGCTTGCGGCATCCTGCCTGGCCCTGAGGGCCGGAGGCATCAGCAACGCCAAGGAACTCCAGGCCTTCATCGAAGCCTGCAACTCCGGGGCCGACCTTATGCCTTGGTGCGACGCCGACAGCACCGTGTGCCTGCTCTCCGACATAGACCTCTCCAAGACGCGCAAGATGCCCCAGGTGGCTGCCTTTGGCGGCCGCTTTAACGGCAACGGCTTCTGCCTCAAGGGCTGGAAGACCCAGTATGGCCTATTCCACGTGATTCTTGCGGGCGGCGAGGTGAGCGGACTCAACATCGACTCTTCCTGCACCCTCAGCGTGGATTCCAAGGCCGCCGAGTTTCGTGCCGGCTTCATTGCCGACACCAACGAGGGCGTCATCCGCGACTGCGTCAACAAGGGCTCCGTCAAGCACAACTGCTCTTACGCCGCCGGCCCCATATACATCGGTGGCCTGGTGGGCTACAACAACTTCGTCATCCTGCGTTGCAGCAATGAGGGTAAGATATTCTCCGACGTTACCGGCGAGGCCAGGGAGACTGTATATCTGGCCATAGGCGGCATCTGCGGAGGCGCTCCCGGCAATGTGGCCGTCGGCAGCACCGTAGCCCGCTGCAACAACTCCGGAGAGGTGTCCGCAGTGTGCAGCCTCACGTCGCTCTTCATCGGCGGCATCTCCGGCAACAGCGGCAAGACCTCCATCAAGTACTGTGTCAACAAGGGCAAGATAAACGGTGACATCCGCGCTACCGAAGAGGGCGCGGTAAACGGCGTTGCCCGCGTGGGGGGCATTGTAGGTCAGGCCAAGGCCGACATCATCCGTTCCGACAACTTCGGCGCAGTGACTGCCGAGGGAGCCTGCGGAGCCAACATCGGCGGCATAGTGGGTATGCCTCACTTTGCCCTGGTTATTGCCGACTGCCTCAACTACGGCAAAGTCACTTCGCTCACGGAGAACGTATCGCACACCGGCGGCATTGCGGGCAACATCGGACGCCCGGTGCACGTGCGCAAGTGTGAGAACTGGGGTGAGATCCGTTTCGACGGCATCAGCTCCCGTGTTCGCTCCACCGCAGGCGGCATCGTGGGCAACATCTACGTAGTTGCTACCGCCACCGCCGGAACTTACGTGCGCGAGTGCATCAACCACGGCAGCGTTTATGCCGGAGCCGGCGGCAACAAGTACGACTCCAGCAACCGCAACGCCATACACGCCGCAGGCATAGTGGCTTACGCTGAGGGCCGCGGCGACCTGCGTGCGTTCGTGACCGACTGCACCAACGAGGGCAGCGTCACCTGCGTCAGCGGCCGCAAGGGTTCCATCTGCGCTACTGCAGCGACCATCGCCACCGGCGGCAGCGCCACGCGCGACCAGGCGGTACCCGTGAAGGCTGTGGCTGGTGCGCCCAACGTGACCGGCAGCGTCAAGACCCCCGACGGGCAGCCCCTGGAGGGCATAGTAGTCACCGACGGCCGCCAGTGCGTGAAGACCGCCGCAGACGGCAGTTACTCTATGACCAGCGACCTCGCGGAGGCCCGCTTCGTCTATCTGAGCCTGCCGGCTACCGTGGCGATACCCCAGCGCGACGGCGTTCCGTCATTCTTCCTGCGCATCCCCAGGTATGCCGAGGCGGTGCAGGCCGACTTCGTGCTCACTCCCAAGGAGAAGGTAGACAACTACACCGTGCTGATGATTGCCGACCCGCAGGTCCGCCCTTACGGGGTTGACGGCTCAATGGAGACCTGGCACGACACTGTGGCTCCCGACGCCGAGGCCTTCCGGGCAAGCTGCGACGGGGAAGTGTACTCCATCAACCTGGGCGACCTGGTGTATAACTTTATGGTTGCCTGGGACGACTATATGGATGCGGCCACGCAGGTCAAGTGCCCCACTTTCAACGTGATAGGCAACCACGACTACGACCAGGCCAACCTCTTCGAGACCGAGCAGGGCAATGTGTACTACGAGACCTACGTTGGTCCCGACCACTACTCCTTCGACCTCGGTGAGATTCATTACGTGGTGCTGAACACCATCCTGTACGACCGTCCTACCATCAAGCAGAGCTACCATTACGGCCTCGACGACCGCGCCCTGGCCTGGCTCAAGGCAGACCTGGAGAACGTCCCCAAGGATAAAGTCATCCTTACCTGCTCGCACCACAACCCCTTCAAGACCCCCAACACCTCTCCTCACGGCTCGCACAACGTGTACAGCCAGAACTATCAGGAATACCTTTCCCTGCTCAGTTCCTACAAGGAGGTATATGCGTGGAACGGTCATAACCATCAGAATTTCTACTACAACTACAAGGGCAAGGCTACCACTCACGGCGCTCCTAACATCCAGTGTATCAGCGTTGCCCGCTGCACCGGCGCCCTCCGTCTCAACAAGTGGCTCGGTCCCTTCGGCGACCCCCAGGGATATATGGTGGTGAACGTTGCCGGCGATTCGCTGGACTGGTACTACAAGAGCGTTGGTTATGGTAAAGACTTCCAGATGCACGTTTACGACCCGTCGCGTTCTGCCGACGGCAACGTTATTGTGAACATCTGGAACTGGTCCGAGGGATGGACGGTGCCGCAGTGGTACGAGGACGGCAACCTTGTGGGCGAAATGACCTACAGCCCGGGGACCGACCCCGACTACGTGGACCTTTACGCCACTGTGACAAACCAGACTACGCGCAAGTACTGCACTCCTTCAGAGAAGTCCCAGTTGTTCAAGATACGTCCCACGCCAGGCGCCAAAGGCGGCGAAGTGCGTGTCACCGATATGTTCGGCAACATTTACACCCAGTCTATAACATGGTAAAAACTATATAATTATGCTAAGACTCACTTACAAAGTCCCGGCTTCTGAGGAGCTTGTGGCAATTACAGAGGAGGTTCTGGCGGATTCCGCCGTCGGAACGACTACTCCTGATTTGACGGAAGAAGATCTCGTATGGTAGTTATGAAAAAGAGCATTGTACTTTCGCTTGCGGCAATGGTGTTGTTGGCAAGCTGCGAGAAGGAAATCTCCGTACCAGAGGTCATCGTGAACCCCGACGACGCGACCACCGTCCTTCGTATCGGCATCCCTGAAACCAAGACTACGCTTGGCGCCCTCGACGGCAGCCAGCGCAAGGTGTACTGGTCCGACGGCGACAAGATTGCCGTGAACGGCAACGAGTCCGAAGCCCTCTCGGGCGTAGCCGAAGGGAGCACCGTGGCCGAGTTCCATTTTGCGTCTCCCCAGGCCGCTCCGTTCAACATCCTCTATCCGGCATCCATCTGGAAGGACGCTTCTACCGTGACCCTTCCTGCCGAGCAGGCTTTCGTGTCCGGCTCTTTCGCCGACGGCTCCTGCCCTATGGCCGGCTACAGCGCCGACGGACAGGCAGCTTCCCTCAAGTATCTCTGCGCCGTCGTGAAGCTGCCCATCAAGAAGGCATCCGACAGCCACAACATCGCCAGCGTCTCTTTTGCCAGCTCCGGCAGCGAGAAGGTCTGCGGTGATTTCTCCATCAATTATGAGAACGGAACTATTTCCGGAGGCTCCGGCAGTGCGGTTTCCGTGAAGGTGGGCCAGGCTCTCTCGGCAGATGCTGCTCTGGACGTTTATGTCGTGGTGCCTGCTGCTACCTACGCTTCCGGATTCAAGCTCACAATTACCGATGTGCAGAATCACGAGATGGTAAAGGCCAAGGAGGGTTCAGTAACCCTCGAGGCTGGCCACATCTACAATCTGGAAGAGGTTGAGTTCAAGCCCGATATCGCTCCTACAGTGCTGAATATCAGCAGCGCAGAAGCCCTCATCCAGCTTGCAACCGACTACAACTCTGCAAAGTATCTCGGCCAGCCGCTGACCGTCAACCTGACTTCCGACATCACCTTCAACGCCACCACTTCCGCAGCTTTCGCCGCTACCGGCGGCATCGGCAGCGTCGATAACGGCCAGGGCGATACCAACTACTTCGACGGCACATTCAACGGCAACAACAAGACCATCAAGGGCTATGCCGGCAGCGCTCCTATCTTCGCCTACATCGGCGGCAGCGGCGTTGTGAAGGACCTCGTGATTGACTCCAGCTGCTCATATACGTTCACCCACGCCAACGAGGCTGATTCCTATTTCGCAGCAGTGGCAGGTTATCACAAGGGTGTGATAGACAATGTGGACGTAGCAGCCAACATTGCGCTCGCAGCTAAGGCAGATATCGCCAAGATAACCGCCCTCGGAGGCGTAGTCGGCCGTGTTACTACCGGTTCCGTGACCAACTGCTCGTATTCAGGTGCAATCAGCGTTCCTGCCGGCTTCTCTAGTTCCGCCAAGATTCTGGTGGGCGGCGTCGTTGGCTATATGTCGAACGCCAAGGGTTCCGTGAAAGCTTCCAGCTTCGACGGTACAATAGAGTTTGCTGGTGCAGGAGCCAATAAGGCGGCCTGCAACGAAGACAAGAACAATCCTTTCGTGGTGATTGGTGGCGTCGTGGGCTACAAGGCAGACGGTCTCGTGGCCAACTGTACCACTTCCGACCATCCGGTCATTGCCGGTGCGTATAACAATACCCTTGGTACCATAGTCGATAAGGGTAACATTGCTTGGGTTTCCGCAATCGGTGGCATCGTCGGCGAGAATGTTGGCGGAGAGGTCAACAGCTGCACCAACGGAGCCCAGGTTCTTGTTACCATCTTCAAGGATGAAAACAGTGACGACCAGGCAAGACGTATCTGGACCGGCGGTATCGTGGGCGTGAACCGCGCCGACGGCGTCGTGACAGGATGCCTCAACAATGCCGCACTGGTGCACAGGTCCAACCCTCGTCTGCAGTGCTTCGGCGGAATCGTCGGTAACAACCTTGGTACGGTGACCACCTGCGCCAATGCCGCTGCCCTTTCTATGGGAACCTCCGGCGTCGGCTCTTACAGTGCCCGCTGCCCCAACTTCGGCGGTATCATCGGTGAGAACGCAAAAACCGCAGTTGTCTCCGATGTGCACAATACCGGCGACCTGCTGATTTCCCGTACCGAGAATACCACCGGTACCGAAGTCCGTTTCGGCGGCGTAATAGGAACCAATTATGCGACCCTCGACGGCGGCGCTTCCAAGAATATCACGAACTCCGGTAAGGTGTATTATAATACGAATATCACCAATCAGGCCATCAAGTACAGCCTGGGTGGTATCGTCGGTTATTCCGAGGCTTCCGTCTCCGGAGCATCCAACAGCGGTTACATTCTCTTCAACTGGGCCAGCGATGCCAATGTGGCTTCCCTGGTGCATCTTGGCGGTGTCGTCGGTTATATGAAGGGCACTGCTGAACTTGAACTCAGCGGATGTGATAATATCGGTGGAGCAAGCAATGCCGGCGAGGTGAATCTGGCCGTTAAGACCGGATCAGCCGGCCACACCGGCAATTTTGCGGGCGGTATCCTCGGATATGGCGAAACCGCAGTCGCCATCTCCAACTGCATCAACAGCGGATATGTTCACGGCGGTAATACAACCAAGGTTAATGGCAAATCCTTCGTTGTCGGCGGTATCGCAGCTTATATTGCCGGAGCCTCAAGCGTGAGTTCATGTACGAACAAGGGAATACTGCTCAACAATCAGTTCAACAATACCGCAACCAAGGCAGCGGGTAACTTCGAAGGAGGTATCGTCGGAATGGCTGTCGGTACTGCAGAGGCCCGCATTAGCCTTTCCAATCTGACAAATGATGTTCCTGATGTAACCACCATAATGGGCGGCCGTCGTGGCTATACCGGTGGTATCGCAGGATATTGTGAGTATGCGGATATCGCCAATTCTGCCTGCGCCGACAGTTATGGCGGAGGTTCCTGCTATTATATCGGAGGTATTGCCGGCTGGGCTTTGAACAGCACGATAAGCGGTTGCAGCTTTACCGGCACGTCGATCAGCACCAGCCAGATACAGGCCAATGGCGGCGGCGGAATCGTTGCCAGGGCTGAAGCTTCTACTATAAGTGCCTGCAGCAGTAGTATTACGGACATCTATCACGTGGATAGTAAGGGTGTTAAGGACGCCGACGTCGCAGGCGGTGCCATTATCGGCGTTGCCGATGCCGGCAACACTGTCTCCGGCTGCCACTACAAGGCTGCCATAAACGGTGCTGCGTCCAATATTGCCGGAACCGGCGAGTTTACCGACGGCGGCGGCAATGCTGCAGACCTTTAGTTTCTGAGTCTATGAAATTCAAATCTTTCATAGTCCCGCTCCTGCTCCTGCCGGCCACGCTTTGGCTGGCGGGATGCGGGCAGCATGGCCCCGAGACGCCTCAGGATGGAGTTACGGTCATCACCGTGGGCCTTCCTGAAGACGGCAAGACCAGCATAGGCGCTTCGCAGGACGGCAAGCGCAAGGTGTACTGGTCCGACGGCGACTGCGTTAGCCTCAACGGCACTGCCTCTGCCCCTCTTTCCGGAGTGGAAGCAGGCCAGACGAGTGCCACTTTCAGTTTCACCGGCTCGTTCTCCCTGCCTTACGACCTGCTGTATCCGGCCTCCATCTGGAAGGACGCCTCCACAGTCACCCTGCCTTCGTCGCAGCCGTATGCGGCAGGCGTCGCAGTCCCTATGGCCGCACGTCTTACTCAGGCCGGCGACGGGGCGCAACTTGCGCACCTTTGCACGGTGCTCCGCCTTGCTGTGGTCGGCTCCGGTGAACTGGCTTCGGTCTCCTTCAGCGGTAACGCCGGAGAGCAGGTGTGCGGCTACTTCAGCATCGATTATGCTGAGGCCGCTCTCACGCCGGCTTCATCTGCCGCGGCAGACAAGGAGTTCACCATCACCGTGGGTCAGGCCCTTTCTGCCGACGAGCCGCTGGAAGTTTTCCTGTGCCTGCCTGCCGGCAGTTACTCCGAAGGCTTCACCGTTACGCTCAACGGCGGCGACGGCAAGAGTATGACGCTCATCCGCAATTCTGCCATACAGTGCGTTGCGGGCCATATCTTCGTGCCTGCCACAGTCACCTATGCCCCTTCTTCAGAGGCTTCTCTCCTCGAGTTGGAGCTCCCCGGAATGGATATGGACGTGCTGGTGATGGGCAACTACAACGTCACCGGCCGCGTGGTGGATAATTCCGGCAAGCCCGTCGAGGGCGTCGTCGTAACCGACGGAGAAGTGTGCGCCAAGACGCTCGTGGACGGTTCGTTCTACCTGCTGAGCGAGTTGAGCGCGACGGATTTCATCTACATCAGCACCCCTGCGGGCTACCTGCCAGTGGTTGAAGGCGGTATCCCCAAGTTCTACAAGAAGATATCGTCGCTCAAGAAAGTGGGAGGCGTCCTGCAGTGCGGAGACTTCGTGCTCACCCCGGTGGCCAACCCCGACAACTGCACCCTCTTCATTACCGCCGACCCTCAGCCGCGCGGCAAGAAGTGGAGTATGGACAACATAGCCTACCAGTCGCTCGTCTGCTGCGAAGACCTTTACAGGGAGCTCCGCGAGACTGCGGCGGGCGTTATCGGCCGTCAGGTTTACGGCGTTTGCCTTGGCGACATCGTGCACGAGGATATGTCCCTCTTCAGCAATTACGCTGCAGGTCTGGCAACGCTGGGTTATCCTACCTTCAACGTGCTGGGCAACCACGATAACGACCCGGAAGCTGACGACGATGCAGCCGGTGCTGCGCCCTTCGAGTCTTGGTTCGGCCCGCGCAACTATTCCTTCAACATAGGAAAGATGCACTTTGTGGTACTCGACGACATTTCCATGTACCGAGAAAACGGAGCTCTGAAGAGTTACAACAACGGACTCGACGATATTGCATGGAACTGGCTCAAGGCCGACCTGGCTACGGTGAGCAAGAGCACCACGCTGATGGTGTTCGCGCACGGCGCAATGTTCCGCAAGCAGCCCGACGGAGAGGTCTCCAGCAGGGAGACTACTCTGCACGGCGAGGACTACGGCACCCTTATCCGTTCCTATAAGCAGATTCACGCCTGGGCGGGACATTCGCACTCCACGTTCAACTATATCTATCCTTCCACGCACCGCTATCGCAACCTCGAGGTGCATACTCTGGCCCGCTCTACCGGCGAGCTCTGGACCAACGAATACCTCTCTTCGGGCACTCCGCGCGGATTCACAATAGTTGAGGTCCGTAACGGCGAGATAGATTCCTGGCGTTTCCATCCCACCAAGTATCAGACAGATACTTTCCGTGGTTCCAAGGCTCCCTCGTTCAAGTACAGGGACTGGAACTACGATTCCAACGGCGTGGCCAAGATGGCAAACGGCAAGACCCTCGATGAATCGTACCAGATGCATATCTATCCTCCGGGAAGTTACGCCGCATCCGACGGGTACCTGTATGTCAATGTGTTCCTCTGGGACAGCAAGTGGGATACTCCGGTATTCATTTCCGGCGGCAGTATGAAGGATATGGAAATGGTAACCTCTGAAGACAGGTACGACCTGGGTGAATACGAAATCGATACTTTCTACAAGGCGAACGCTTCCATCCTCAAGAACTACGACGGATATCCGGCCACTCCGAGCAATTATCCGCCTACACTGTTCCGCGTGCAGGCTCCTGCCAGCGGATCGGGCACCGTCCTTGCCGTGGACCGTTTCGGCAACGAGTATCGTCAATCCGTTACATGGTAACATGAAAAAGGTATTATTGATAATTGCGGCCTTCGTGTCCGCGACCTTCAGCTTCCAGTCCTGCAAACAGCAGGAGAGCCTTAAGGTAATGTCTTTTAATATCCGCAACGCAGGGGCTCCGGACGGCGAAAACGCCTGGCCCCTGCGCCGCGATGCGGTTCCCGCCATGCTCACCAGCGTGCAGCCCGACGTGTTCGGCATTCAGGAGGCATATCCCGAGCAGGAGGCCTTCATACTTGAGAACTGCCCCGAGTACAAGGGCTTTGGCGTTGGGCGCGACGACGGCAAGGATGCCGGCGAGCGTATGTCCGTTTTTTATCGCACAGATGTGCTGGACTTGCTGGACGGCGGCACATGGTGGCTCTCGGAAACTCCTGATGTGCCCTCTGTGGGCTGGGACGCCAAGTACCCGCGTACCGCCACCTGGGCACGGCTTAAGCACAAAGCTACGGGCAAGGAGTTCTTTTTTGTGAACACCCACCTCGACCACAGAGGCGTGGAGGCCCGCAAGAACGGCCTTGCCCTGGTGGTGGATTTGGTTGGGGAAATGTGCCCCGGAGCCCCGTTGATTCTCACCGGAGACTTTAATGTGGAGCCCGGCGACGAGTGTCTCCAGAGCCTGGAAGCCCTTGAGATGCTGGACGCCCGCAGTACTGCTGCCCTGACCGACGACAAGCCTTCTTTCAACGGCTTTGGCAAGAGGGGAACCCTGATAGACTATATCTATTACAGGGGCTTTGCGGCAGCGCAAGAGTTCCGGGTAGTTGACGAAAGTTTCGCCGGAAAATCGTATATTTCGGACCATTTTCCTATTGTTGCCACGATAGAGTTTTAAGAGATGAGCGATATATTACTGGAAATCAAAGACCTGCATGCAGGAATAGAGGGGCGTGAGATACTCAAGGGTGTGAATCTTACAATGCGCCGGGGCGAGGTGCACGCCATCATGGGCCCCAACGGCGCCGGAAAGTCTACCCTGAGCTCCGTGCTTGCGGGGCGCCCGGACTACAAGGTGCTTGGCGGTTCCGTGACCTACGATGGCCGCGACCTGCTTGCCATGGCTCCCGAGGAGCGCTCCTGGGCGGGTATTTTCTTGAGTTTCCAGTACCCGGTGGAGATTCCGGGTGTGAGTATCACTAATTTCATGAAGGCCGCCCTGAATGCCCGCCGCAAAGCTGCCGACCTGCCTGAACTCACGCCTGCAGAGTACCTTCGTCTGCTCAAGGAGAAGATGGCCTTCGTGCAGATGAAGGGCGAATTCGCCAAGCGTGAGGTCAATGTGGGCTTCTCCGGCGGCGAGAAGAAGCGCAACGAGATATTCCAGATGGCCATGCTGGAGCCGGTGCTCAGCATCCTGGACGAGACCGACAGCGGCCTTGACGTGGACGCCCTTCGCATTGTGGCCGACGGAGTAAACCGTCTACGCACTCCCCAGACCGCATCGGTGGTTATCACCCATTACCAGCGCCTGCTGGAGTACATAGTGCCCGATGTGGTGCATGTGCTCAAGGATGGCCGCATTGTGGCTACCGGCGGAGCGGAGCTGGTGCAGCAGATAGAAACCCAAGGCTACGACAGCATACATGGATAGGGTATATGTAGTAGGCCGAGACGCCGTGCCCTCTTTGCTGCGGCTGGGTGCCGGAGATGCCTTGAGGCTTACTCTGGTGGTGCCGGAGGGGCAGAGCTGCAAGCTCGCCATGGAGATAGACCTCGACGGGCCCGGCGCCTCGCTCGACCTTGCCGGAGCCTCCTCCAGCAGCGGCTCCGAGGATGTGGACGTGCTGGTGAACGTGCGTCACAATGTGCCTGGTTGCCGGTCGGAGCAGGTCTTCAAGAGCGTGGTGGGCGGCAGTGCAAGGGTGTCTTTCAACGGCCTTGTGTATGTGGCGCAGGATGCGGTGCGCACGGTTGCCCATCAGCAGAATCATTCCCTGTTGCTGAACGAGGGCGCCGTGGCCGAGTCGCGTCCGCAGCTGGAGATTTATGCCGACGACGTGGAGTGTTCGCACGGAGCCACCACCGGCTACCTCAATCCCGAGGAGCTGTTCTACATGCGCTCGCGCGGGATTCCGGAAGAAGTTGCCCGCAGCATGCAGGTAGAAGCGTTTCTTGCGCCCATCCTTTCCCGTGCCGGCCTGCTTGAATCGGATTCAGAATGACTCTCAAGACTTGCACCAAGGTTAACATTGGACTCAATGTCCTGCATAAGCGTCCCGATGGCTTTCACGAGCTCGAGACGCTTTTCGTGCCGTATTACGGCTTTGGTGATGAATTGACGGTGGAGCCGGCGGATCGGCTGACCATAGAGATAGAGCGCGAAGGCGGAGTGGACTGGGACCCCATGGAAGACCTTACAGTGCGTGCCTGGCGCCTGCTCAAGGCCGATTTTCCAGGGCTGCCGGAGGTCTCTGTTCGCCTGGTCAAGGGCGCACCCGTAGGTGCGGGCCTCGGCGGCGGCAGCGCAGACGCTGCCTTTATGCTCCGCGCTCTCAACGAGCTCGGGGGGCTGGGCCTCTCCGACCCAGCGCTTGCTGCGTATGCGGCGAAGCTCGGCTCTGATTGTGCGTTTTTTATCTATTGCCGCCCTATGTTTGCAACCGGGCGCGGAGAGATTCTGGAGCCCTTCCCCATCGACCTCTCTGCTTACGATATTCATGTCGAAATCCCCCTGGACGCCGTCACCGGCCTTCCCGTTGCCGTCAGCACCTGCGAGGCGTATGCCGGCATCATTCCCCGCGAGCATTGCGGCTCAGCTGGAGACGGAGGCAAAGGTCCGGCGTTACTCAGCCGCAGCGGCAAAGCCGCGAGAATGGACGTAGCCGGACCATTTGCCTCCGCGAACGTGTCGCTGCGAGAGGCATTAAAACTGCCGGTTGATAAGTGGCGCGGAGTTGTGGTAAACGACTTCGAGGCGACGGTCTGCCCGCAGCACCCGGAAATCCCCGCCCTTATAGAAGACTTCTTCCGCCGCGGCTATATCTACGCCGCAATGTCCGGCTCCGGCAGCTCGGTCTTCGGAATAATCAGAAAATAGCTACTCCAGCGTAACGATTGCCGTCATGCCCGGCATCAGATGAGGGTGTGGCTTCAGCGTAGCCTCTATATGCACCATCCCGTTCTTCTCCACCACCGGACTGATAGCCGAAACGGCCGCCTCGTGGGTCTCTGAAGCGTACGCAAGGGACACGACCTTGATCTTCGACCCCATCTGGAACTTGTGCAGCTCATTCTCCAGCACGTCAAAGCACACCTTCAGGTTCTGCGTGTCCACGATATAGAATAGCGGCACTCCCGGAACGGCGGCGCTGTACAACGTAGCCTCGATGCGGCTGACGGCCCCCGTCAGCGGCGCAGTAATCGTGCAATAAGTAAGCTCGTGCTCCAGCTGCTGAAGAGCTGCTTTGGCCGTATTGTACCCGCTGTTCACGCGTGCCTGCCGCCGAATGTCCTCCGGGGCCTGCTCCAACTCGTTACGCTTGTACCCCTGCCCCATAAGAATAGACTGGTACTGGAACTCCGCCTTCTCCAGCTCGGCACGGGACCGCGTAATCTTGTCGTTAAGCACATCCTTGCTCAGACGCACCACAACCTCCCCCTTGCGCACGCGCTGGCCCAGGATAATGTCGAAGCTCACAATCTGCTCGCTGATGCGGCTGTACACGGGAACCTCCGTCACTGCCTGAATGGTCCCTTTGCTGGAGAAGCCCTTGGCCTCGATGGTGCGCTGAAGGTTTGCACCCTGAGCTGCCGGCATGCTCACCTGCTCTGCGGCAGGCGTAGGAGCGGCTTCCTGTGACGGGGCCTGCCGGCTGGAGTTGCAAGCTGCGAATACCGCAAGAAAGGCAATGAGAACAAGAGACCTATTCATACTGAGTAAGGGTTAATAAGTGGTAGTAGGTAATCCAGTAATTCGCCAGGGCCGTCAGGTGCTGGTTGTAGGCGTTGTCCCGCCGGCTCTGGGCAATGGAGTAGGTGTTGATATCGCAAAGGCCGTTGGCATAATTCTCGGCCGTCAGCTCGAATACCTCATCCGCCATGGTGACGGCCTCCGAAGTATGGGCGAGCATCTGCTCGTGGGCGCGCAGCTTGTCCATCGTGGTTCGGACATCCTCGTCGATGGCACGTTCCTGCTCCTTCAGGGCCTGCTCCTCGCGCGACTTCCAAGCTGTAGCGGCGGCGTAGCCCTTCCTGGCGGCTCCGTTGTCTACGATAGGCACCCGCAGGGAAACCGCTCCGAGCATGAAGAGCTGCGGCTGCTGGTACGCCCCGATGAAGGTGTTGCTCAACTGCTGCATGCCGACGCTGAAATCCACCCCCACTTTCACCCCCTGCTCGCTGCGTGCCTTCTGCTGCTGCCGCAGGGCCTCGGAGAGCTCCACCCTTTTTTGCTGCAGCCCGGGGCTGTTGGCCCTCGCCAGTTCCAGGACGTCTCCGTCGGACAGGTGTACCGGCTTCGTGCTGGTGGGCACCGTAAGGCGGCTGTCTTCCGGAAGTGCGTCCGTGCGCAGGTACGACATGAGGGACTCCCGCGCCAGCTGCTCCTCCGAGCGGGCGCTCAGCAGGGCGTTGGCGGCGTTGAGGCGCTGGAGTTCAAGGGAACGGAGTTCCGCCAGGGAGACCATGGCGATGCTGGCCTTCTCCCTGGCTATGGCGTACAAGGTGTCGGCCGTCTGCTTGTTCCGCAGGCACATGTCCATCATCCCCTGGGCGCAGGCAAGGCGGAAGAAGCGTGTGGTGGCCTCTTCGGCTATGCGGTACAGGTCGTAGCTGAGCTGCTTGCGGGCCGCCTCCAGTCGCTGGTCCTCGATGGTCTTCTCCCAGCGGTAGGGGTTGTATCCCAGGAGGTCCTGCTGGTACCCTATGTTGAATGGCAGGGCCACGAAGTCCCGCGGACGGTCGTTCTGGTCGTGGCCGAAGTACTCGCTCCAGACGGCCCGACTCTCCACATAAGCGTCGCCGCCCCATCCGAGTACCTTCTGGCTCAGCCGGAGCTGCGCGGCGGTGGAGAAGCGGTCGAAATTGCGCAGAAACACATAGTCGCGGGAGATGTCGCTTATCATGCGCTGGTAGTTCGGCGTGAGTTTGAACTCCAGCTGCGGCTTCCGGAGCGCCTCGAAGCGGGCGTTGCTCTGGCTGTAGTATTCATACTGGTAGCGGCTCTGGAAAGCGGTAATGGTGCTGTCCTGGGCCAGCCGTATGATCTCTTCCAGGCTCTGTGCCCGGCAGACCAGCGGGACGCAGCAAAGGATGATACCGATTAAAAGCTTTCTCATACCGTCTGCCGTTTTATTATTTCACTGAAGTATCCGCCTTTGGCCATGAGTTCGTCGTAGCTGCCGTCCTCTGCCACATGCCCGCCCGCCAGCACTATGATGCGGTTGCACTGCTTGATGGTGCTCATACGGTGTGCGATGGTGATGCGGGTACACTTCATCTTGGCCAGATTCTCTGCTATTATGTGCTGGCTGATGTTGTCCAGAGCCGACGTGGCCTCGTCCAGGAAGACGATACGGGGCTTGCGGATGAAGACACGGGCCATGAGGATGCGCTGGCGCTGGCCGCCGGAAACGCCCTGCCCGTCGGCGGTAATGGGGGTCTCCATGCCGAGGGGCATACCCTCGATATCCTTGTCCAGGGCAGCCAAACGGGCGGCTTCCCACACGTCGTCGTCGCTGTACCAGCCGTTGCCGAATAGTATGTTGTCGCGAATCGTGCCCTCTACCAGCTGGCCGTCCTGCAGGCAGATGCTCACGCAGTAGCGGCGCAGGCTGGGCTTGTTGATGTCGTCCAGGTTGTGCTCGTCGTAGAATATGGAGCCGCTCTCGGCCTGCTCGAAGCCGAGCATCAGGCGTACGAGCGTGCTCTTTCCGCAGCCCGAGGGGCCCACCAGCGCCACGTAGTCACCTGGATTGATATGCAGATTCAAACCGTTGAAGATATAAGGCATATCAGGGGAATAGCGGAACTTGAGGCCGTTGACGTCAATCTTGCCGCTCACGTTGCGCAGCAGCACGTTACCGGAACGGGCCTCTGATTCGGCCTCCAGGATGGGGGCGCAGAGCCGGAGTTCCGGTCCCAGCACGGCCACGTCCTTGGTAATGCGTTCGAATTCCTCTACGGCGCGGGTGGCTATGGTGAGAACGCTGCAGTAGGCGATATAGTCCGACAGGCCCAGGCCATAATGCCAGGCGGCTATCATGGTGACCAGCAGCGGAACCAGGCGGAAATTGTAACTCAAGGAGTTGCCGATGCTGAACATGGCAGGATACCGGCTGCCGTTGGGCTCTGAGGGCTCGTAGGCCACCGCCCAGTGCCGGAATGCCCTCACTTCGGCGCCGTTGGTGCGTATCTTCTGGGCTCCGGTTACCAGGTTATAGATGACGCCGGTAAGCTTGGAGGCGCTCACGTTGGCGCTGTTCTGTACTTTCTTTCGGAAATAGTACACACTGTAAATGGCCAGCATATAGAGGACCAGAACCAGTATGCCCGTCCACAAGAGCGGTCCGCCATAGGTGAAGAACTGGATGAACATCACGGCCGTGAACACCAGTGATAGGATGGTGGAGAGCATATCTTCCGTGAGTTTGGTGAACGTTCTCACCACGGACAGAACACGGTTGGACAGGTCTCCGGGCGCATATTGCTTGAAGAAGGTGGTGGGCAGCATCAGCAGCCTGGCCATAAGCGGAGCCTGCATGCTGTACTCAGTCTTGTCTTTCATGCGCACCACCAGGTAATTGCGTGACAACTGTACTGTCACCAGGCCGATTGCGGCGCTGAAGAGCAGTACTGCGATGGGCAGTAGCTGGGCGGCGTCTCCGGAAGGAATCACCTCGTTGAACAGCAGTTTGCACACGTACGGCGTGAACATGGTAAGAAGCACCACACCCAGGCAGGCCAGGAGGCCATATAGATAATCGAATACGTTCAGCTGTTTCAGGGCGTACCGGAGGAAGGAGGCGATGCTGAGCTTTCCGCCGGGCAGGGGATAGCAGAGGGTAAAGGCCTCTTCTTTAAGAAGGGAGGAGTCTCTCCGGGCCGAACAGCGCTTGCCGTTCTGGGGCAGGACGAAAGTATAGTCTGCGAAGCGGGGTGTAAGGATGACGGGAAGGTCTCCTTCTTTGGTGAAAGCGAGCATTTTGCCGGAGCATCGGGACCACCAGCGTCCTTCAAGACGCACTTGGCGGAAGAATATCTGATGCCGGTAGAAAAGCTCTTCCAGCTGATCTATATCTGTAGGGATTTCCCGTTGACGTGTCAATTTCTCCCACATCTTCCTGTCAATCATGCCGCGGAAGATGTCGGCTGTCTGATTCAGGGCCTGACGGTCGCCCTCAATTCGCTGCACCAGCTGCTCGAAAAAAGGATTGTACATAGGTCAGGCGTATTTAACTAGTTCCCGGTACAGGCCTTCTTGCTGCATCAGTTCTTCGTGCGTGCCCTGCTGCAGCAACTGTCCGTGTTCCATTACATAAATATGGTCGCAGTCCCGAATCGTACTGAGGCGGTGCGCAATGAGAATGAGTGTGATGCCCAGGCCACCGATGTGCTGCATCACCAGTTCCTCGGTTTTGGGGTCCAGGGCCGATGTCCCCTCGTCCATGATGAGGATGGACGGGTCTTTTGCCAGGGCGGTGGCGATCTCTATGCGCTGGCGCTGTCCGCCGCTGAAGTTCTTGCCGTTCTCCGTAAGAAGGGACTGATAGGCGCCGGGCCTGCCGGCGATGTCCTCATGGATCTGGGCGTCGTGGGCGGCCATCACCATGGAGAAGTCTTCGATGGACTCGTCCCACATCTTTATGTTGTCCGATATGGGGCCTTCGAAGAGGGTGATGTCCTGGTTGACCACGGAAAGGGAGTTGTTCTTTACCGCGCGGTCCACTTTCCCCACCGGCACGCCGTCCAGCAGCACTTCTCCCTCCCACGGCTCGTACAGGCCGGAGATGAGTTTGGCGATGGTGCTCTTGCCGCAGCCCGAGAAACCCACGAAGGCCACCCGCTCCCCAGGTTTGATCTTGAGAGAGAAGTTCCGCAGCACGGGCGGATTGTTGCGGTCGTATCCGAAGGTGACGTTGCGCAGCTCCACTTCTCCGCGCAGCTTGGGTTGTTCTGGCAGGGAGTCCACCTCGGAGAGCTTGATGGCGTGTCCCTGGCTGGCGGCATCCACCTCTTCCAGCCGCTCCATGGCGGCGTGGGAGCGGTAGATCTCCTGCGTGGAGCTTACCACTGAGTTGATGGGGAAGGTGATGCTGGTGGCCAGGGCCTGTGAGGCCAGCAGCATGCCGGGCGTGAGTTCTCCCTTCAGGATATACCAGGCGCCCAGGCAAAGGATCAGGGCGTTGCACAGATTCAGGACCAGCAGGGGCAGGGAGCCTATGCTCATTGTCCCCGAGGTGGTGCGTACACGGGCGTTGAGCGCATTTACGTAGGTCTGTTCCCACTTGGAGAAGAAGATGCGCTCGCCACCCATGGACTTGATGGTTTCCATGTTCTTTATGCCCGTCATGGTTACGCCCTGGAGGCGGGCGTCCGTTTCTTCCGAGCCCCTGGCCCTCTTCTTTATGTTACTGGCCGTCATGCGCATCACCACCACCAGCAGCACCATGGAAAGCAATACCACCAGGCCCAGTTTCCAGCTGTACATAAGCAGCAGCCAGGCGCATATGAGCGGGCGGAGTATCAGAACGAGCGCATATGAGAAATGGTCCATGGCCGCCCCTATGTTCTTGATGCCGGAGTAGCGGGCTACCAGTTCTCCGGCCGAAAAACGGTCGATGGCACTCATGGGCAGCTGCAGGAGGTTCAGGACATAACGGGATGAGGTATTGATCCCCATTTTGGCGAACTCGCGTCTGCGCAGGGGGTTCAGCAGCAGCCAGATGGTGAGCTCAAGTATGAACAGCAGGGCATAGAATATCACCAGGGGCGTGAACCACTCCGGGTTCTTGTGCGTGATGATATTGTCCGTGTACACCTGCTGGAAAAAAGGCGGGAGCAGGTAGGAGGCCATGTCTCCCAGCAGAAGGAGGAAGGTAACCAGAAAGAAACCCTGGCAGCCCCGGTTGAAGCGGCGAAGGAGGGTGACTGTGGAAGTCGGGTTGGTAGTTGAAGAATGCTTCCTTTTCATTCCACCCGGAGTTTAATGGCGCGGAACCAGGTTCTGGCCCCTTCAAACAGGTACTGGAACATGCTGCGTCGCCTGGTTTCAGTGAGGACGGAGCAGTAAGTTCCTACATTCATATTTACGTCTTCCGGCTCGCCGAAGGACCAGTCGTATTTGGTCGGATCGTCGGGTGAGGGGAGCAGCTCTATGTTCACCTGATACATCATCTCCCCCGATTCCAGCAGCCGCTTGGCAAGGTCATCGCTCTTGAGGGTCTGGCGGACCTCGCTGGCAGCCACGGGGTATCGGTCTATTCGCACGACCTTGCCTCTCACGTAGCCTATTTCGTCTCTCTTTTCATTCTCCGGCCACACCTGGGCATCCATTCCCTCCCGCAGATCGCGCTGGCCGGTGTTGTCTATGTATGCGATGAGCATGGCGCGTCCCGACTGGTCGCCGCCGTTGCCGCTTACCACGCTGATGATGGGTTCGAAGGCCTCGAAGGCCTCGTTGTCTACCTTGGTGCTGATAACCGTGCCCTCCACTGTGCTCGTGAGTACGCTATAGCTGTCTTCCATGGAAATGAGGGCAAGCGACTGGCCTTGAGTTACACGGTCTCCGTTGCGTACGAACATGGTGCGTACCATGCCTCGGTTGGGCAGGGATACGTCCGTGGTGCCTTCCAGGGGGAATACCACGCCACTGTAATATACCTTGTCAGAAACGCTGCCCAGGAAGCCCCACACGAAGAAGGCCACCATAAGCAGCAGAGCCGTAAAAGCGAGGAGATATGTCGGCAGGGCCGTCACCTTGAGCGTGCTGCCGATCTGGTCCGGAGACTGCAGGGCTTGCTTCCTGCTATCGGAGGAAAAAGGGTTGTCAGTAGTCATTTAATGATATGCGGCGTTATCAGTAAGCAAAGATAGTTAAAAATCAAAAACTTTTACTACCTTTGCAGTCCGCCCTCGGGTAGGGCGTACTAAAGTATTAATTAAACAAACAGATTCACAATGGCTGTTAAGATTCGTTTACAGCGCCACGGAAAGAAGAATTTCGCATTCTTCCACATTGTAGTGGCAGACGCACGCGCCCCGCGTGACGGTCGTTACATCGAGCAGATAGGCTCCTACAACCCCAACACCAACCCCGCCAACATCGTACTCAACTTCGAGCGCGCACTGGCATGGATCAAAGTAGGTGCAGAGCCCACTCTTACCGCTCGCCGCATCCTCTCCTATGAGGGAGTTCTCCTGCGCCACCACCTCGACGGCGGCGTAGCCAAGGGAGCCCTCACCCAGGAAGTTGCAGACAAGAAGTGGAACGACTGGAAAGAAGGTCGCGATGCAAAGATAGAGGCCAAGAAGACCGGTCTCAAGAATGCCGCAATCGAGGCCCGCAAGGCCGCTAAGGCAGAGGAAGCAAAGGTAAATGAGGCACGCGCCGAGGCCATCGCCAAGAAGGCCGCTGAGCTCGCCGCCGCACAGGCCGCCGAGAAGGCTGCCGCAGAGGCTCCTGCAGAGGAGGCTCCCGCTACCGAGGAAGCTCCCGCCGAGGCCGAAGCATAATAATGCTTCCAGCAGCAAAAATCCTGAAATCCAACGGCACCGAGGGCGACATCCTAATCGGACTTCTCGACTTCGACGCCTCGGACTTCAAAACCGAGGAACCGGTGTTCATCGAATTCGACGGACTGCCGGTTCCCTTTTTTATTGAATCCATCACCCCCAAGGGCACTTCCCGCGCCATAGTCCATCTTACCGACACCGACAGCCTTGCCGATGCCGAGGAACTGGTGGGCCGGCAAATACTGCTGGACGCCGAATACGACGGCGAGGAAGAAGACGACTTCACCGGCTGGACTCTCTACGACGGTGCCCGCCTCGTTGGCACAATAGACGGCCTGGAAGACATTCCCGGCAACCCCTGTCTCATAGTGGGTGATGTCCTGGTGCCCCTGCACGAAGATCTGGTGCAGAGCATAGACCGCGACGCACGCATTATCGTGCTCTCTGTTCCCGAGGGGTTGCTCTAGTAATTGTCCGCTTTAGAATCGGAACTCGGCGCCTACGTTTACCGTCCACAGGCGGCGGGCAGGCACTATAGCCGGTGCTCCGTCGGGCCCAATGCCTTCGACCTCGCGGTGCGTGAGTCGCCAGACAAAATCAACCCTCAGGATACGGAAGATGTTGGATAATCCCGCACCGATTTCTATATAGGGTACGTTTCCTAACGGTTTCATGCCGTAAGGAAACTGCATCATTGCACCGAACTTGCTGTCTGTACCGTTGTTGTGGTCGCGCAGAGTGCCGTAGGCCATTTTGAGCGAAAACTCCTCGCGCAACTGCAACTTGCTGACAAGAGGAATCTTGCCGAGGAAGAAACCGTTGAAGCAATGGTACCAGAACAGCGTGGCCCAGGTATCGGAGCCGAATTCGAAGTACTCCATGCAAGAGAATGCCGTCTTGTCCTGGATGTTGGTGGCGTTGCCCGGGTACATCTGCAGCATCATCCAGGGCACTTTGCCCAATATTGTTCCGGCGTTCAGGTCTAGCTCCGACATGCCCAGCGGCGGGATGCGGAACTTCCAGTACACCTCCATGGACGGGCGGAAGTAGCCCAGCTCGTTCTGCCTTCCCAGTCCGGGAACGGAACCCTCCAGGTTCAGCATCACGATAGGATAGTCGGAGTGTATGTAAGACTTGGTGTAGTATCCCCGGTTCACAGTCTCTTCCCACGAGAATCGGGCCTGGAATTTGAGCTGGTTCACGGCCACGCTCGGAATCTGGTTGCCGTTCCAGTCTATCATGGGCACAAAGCGGTTGGAGAAATAGCGCTGCAGGCCTATCTGTGCGTCGGTATTGAAGTTCATGGAGAACTCATGCTCGTAGCGCGCAGAAAAGTTGGTCATCGGCAGCAGCTTGGATTGCTTGCCCCAGATAGAAGTAATAAAGTTGTCGCTCGTGAGGTTGCTCTGGCCCTTTCCCAGCTGGAACACATCGTAGCGGGCGTCCAGCGTGAGCTTTCGCTGGGGCTCTTTCTTGAACAGGTGCTCGTAAGTGAGGGAACCCTTGATCTGGGAATCGTTAGGATTCTGCTTGAAGCTGTAAGATACGGCTGCCGTGGCCCGGAATTTCTTGCTGAGTTCTTTGGAGGTATGGAAACTCAGACGAACCTTAGATCCGTCCAGTTCGTTCCTGCTGTACAGCTGGCCTATCCCGATACCCACCGGCCCTATGTCGTAGAATCCGGTTACCAGTGTGTAAATAGTTTTGTAGGCTATTTTGTACAAGTCCTCTTTCTGGATACGGTCTACCATGTCGTAGACGCCCTGCTCCTTGGCGGTGAGTTCATAGGGCCTCTCTTTTTGCCAGAACTGCTCGTCTTTATGGTTTGCTTCTTCTGTTACCTTAACCTTGCCGTCGCCCGGGTCGAGAGGTGGCATAGGAGAGAAGTCCAGGTTGCTGTAGTTGAGCTGGCGGTTGCCTATCACAGACATCATGCGGGTAGAGTCGCCCAGGGCAATAGAGAAGTCTGCGTACATCTTGTCTTGCCCGTAGAACCAGGTAGAGTCTGGCAGGCGCTGGTAATCGGTCTCTAGGACTATGTCCCTGAGCCAGTTTACGTTGCCGCCGCGAACCATCTTGGCGGTTATATGCTTTACGGCGAATTCCTCTGCGTCTATATGCATTTCTCCGTCGAACGCAGGAGACGAGATGCCAGGCTTGGGATGGTAGCGCACGAGATAGGTCTTGCGGCCGTCAACGTTCAGTGAATCAATGATATAGTAATTGTAGAACAGAAGTCCGTTACGCTGTATCGGAGAGGGGAATTCTACGTTGAAGGTGTTGATGAATGGCCTGTAAAAGTTCACCTGCAGGTGCATGCTTCCGGTAAACTGGCTGAGCATATTGGCGTCTGGGTTGATGCCGGAGATGCGGTTTGCGGTGATGATTTCGTTGTCCACCGTGGGGTTTGAGGTATGCCTGCGCTCTACCACCGACTCCGAAATCATTACCGGCAGGTAGGGTACCCCACTCACTACGGAAGTGTCCATGTAGTTGAAAATGAAGCCGAAATCTTTCTGGAGGCGTTTGTTTGTGAAGACTTCCTTGGGGTGAGACAGGTCCAGCTCCATCTTGTTGTACACTCGGCACTGGAAGGTGGGCCGCTGGTCGGGGTCGTTGTGTATGCGGTGAGCGTCGATGTTTGCGAGAAGCCGCCGTATGCGTCGGTTGTCGGCCTTCACAAAGGCTCCGGGGAGCTGATTGTCGGAAATCTTGAGCCGGAAATCTACTTGAGTGAATGCTCCGTGCTTGATTTTCTGTTCCTGTGTTTCGTATCCCAACAACTGGCACACCAGTACTTTGGCGTTGGGGTCGCGGGTTTGGATGATGAACTTTCCGTCGATGTCTGCGGTAAGGCCTATCGTGGTGTCTTTGAAGTAGATACCGGCGAAGGGTATGGGCTCGCCCGTCTCGGCGTCGCACACCGTGCCGCTGACCTTGGTGGTCTGGGCACCGAGCTGCAACGCTGCCATGAGCATTACCAATATGACCGCAAAACGCCTCATCTCAAATATAGCCCGCAAAGATAGCAAAAATCGTGCATAAATAATAAAATATTCGTGCGGGTCTTAGTTATGGGCCGGGAGCGGCGATGCCGGGGAGGAGCTGATTCGGATTTATGCGAACCAAGTGATGGTATTTATAATTTTTCTAATCTCACAACGATGGACAGCGGCAGCACCTTGCCGAATCTGTCGTTCAGCGCCAGTTCACCGGAAGTAATGCTTGCCCCGGCAGCGCCGAAGGCTTCGCGTACGAGCGTTTCGCCAAGGGCGGCGCTGTAGCCGTTGGAATAAAGGTTGAGAACCACGAAGCCGTGGGGCGCCAGAATCTGAGCAACGGTGCGAAGCATCTCAAAGAGGCACTCGTCCAGCTTCCACTTCTCGCCGTCGGGCCCATGGCCGTATGCCGGCGGGTCGAGTATGATGCCGTCGTAGGTGTTGCCTCGGCGCGCCTCCCTGTGCGCAAATTTCATAGCATCCTCCACAATCCAGCGTATACCGTCCAAACCAGTCTTCTCCATATTCTGGCGAGCCCAGGTAACAACCTGGCGCACAGAATCCAGATGAGTCACCTCCGCGCCCCCGGCCCGCGCTGCCAGCGAAGCCGCTCCGGTATAGGCAAACAGGTTCAGCACCTTCGGATGATCCATTTCCTTGCACTTGCTGCAGATGAACTCCCAGTTGGGCGCCTGCTCCGGAAACACCCCTACATGTTTGAACGACGTAAGCCCGAGGCGGAGGGAGAGCGAAGAGGGTACAGTGGTGGTGCCGGCGTTACCCGGCCGCAGCCCGCTGCCGCGACACGCGGCAGCGGAATCAGCGAGGACGGACGTAGCCGGGGCCACCACTGTACCAGCAGCCTCCAACCGTCCGAGGGGATACCGGATCCACCACTGGTCGTCCATATTGTGAAGGCGCTCCCAGGTGCCGCTGTCCTCCTTCCCGGCCTTCCCGAAGCCAGCCCCAGGGCGAAAACGAGTATGCGCCAAGCGGTTCCACTCCGCCTGCGTCAAACTCTTGTCCCACAAAGCCTTAGGCTCAGGACGAGCAAGCACATAAGCCCCAAAGCGCTCAAGCTTTTCGCCCGCGCCACTGTCTATCAACTCGTAATCGGACCAGCCAGAAGAAGGGAATTCAATCATATCGCAAAGGTATTGAAAGGTATTGATATTTTTGCTACTTTTGCAAGATTTTTAAAACACAATTATGCAACAGCACATCAGTTCTTACGACTTCACTGGCAAGAAAGCCATTGTACGCGTTGACTTCAACGTCCCCCTCAACGAGAATTTCGAAATCACAGACGACACCCGCATCCGTGCGGCAATGCCCACTCTCAAGAAGGTACTTGCCGGAGGCGGCTCCCTCATCATAATGTCTCACCTCGGACGCCCCAAGGGAGTAACCGAGAAATACTCACTCAAGCACATCCTGGCACATGTTTCCGAGTGCCTCGGAGTTCCTGTAAAGTTTGCCGCCGACTGCCAGAAGGCACAGGCAGAAGTAGCAGCGCTCAAGCCCGGTGAGGCTCTCCTGCTCGAGAACCTCCGCTTCTACGCAGAAGAAGAGGGCAAGCCCAGAGGACTCGCAGAAGACGCTACCGACGAGGAGAAGAAGGCCGCAAAAGCTGCAGTGAAGGCCTCCCAGAAGGAATTCGTGAAGACTCTCGCATCTTACGCAGACTGCTATATCAACGACGCATTCGGCACAGCACACCGCGCCCATGCTTCTACCGCCCTTATCGCCGACTACTTTCCCGAGGACAAGATGTTCGGCTACCTGATGGAAGGTGAAATCAAGGCCATCGACAACGTGCTCAGCAACGCCCAGCATCCCTTCACCGCTATCATCGGCGGCAGCAAGGTATCCAGCAAGCTCGCCGTACTCGAGAACATGCTCGAGAAGGTAGATAACCTCATCATCGGCGGCGGCATGGGCTACACCTTCATCAAGGCGCAGGGCGGCCAGATCGGCAATTCCCTCCACGAAGATGAGCTCATTCCCCAGGCCCTTGAGATTCTTGCAAAGGCCAAGGAGAAAGGAGTCAACATCTACCTCTCCGTGCAGACTCTCGTGGCAGACGGTTTCAGCGCAGATGCAAACACCCAGGTCGTTCCCTCCAATGCCATCCCTGAAGGATGGGAAGGCGTGGACGCCGGTCCTGAGTCCCTGGCTATCTGGGAGAAGGTAATCCTTGGCTCCAAGACCATCCTCTGGAACGGCCCCGTGGGCGTTTTTGAGATTGCTCCTTTTGCTAAGGGCACCCTCAAGATCGCAGAACTTCTGGCAAAGGCCACCGAGGCCGGAGCATACACCCTCGTGGGCGGCGGCGACTCCGTGGCAGCGGTTACCCAGATGGGATTTGCAAAGAAGGTGAGCTACGTGAGCACCGGCGGCGGCGCCATGCTCGAGGCCCTCGAGGGCAAGGAGCTCCCCGGCATTGCAGCCATCAGGAAGTAATTTTTGTTCGTTAAATAGCAATAGCGGGCAAGGTCCCATTTCGATGGCAGACCTTGCCCGTTATTTATAAAAATGACCATGAACCTGCTGGCGATTGTTGTAAGATTAGAGAATAATTAGTCTTTCTGATTCTTGTCTTTCCTGGGCCTTTCGCCATTGGCTCCGGGGCGTCCCTGAGGGCCGTGCTGGCCTTTGCCCCTGAGCTTGCCGATCTGCTTTCTGCGGAACTTCTCGTCGCTGGTGAAGAACTTTGCAGTCTTCTCTGAGCCTATGGCTTTCTTGTACTCTTTGACGTAGCCGAAGTGTACGTTTACGTTCTCTTTCTTGGCCTTGATGTAGGCGTCCAGAAGGGCGTCAACGTTGCCCTGTCCTTCTGCAAGGGCCTTGTTGAGTTCTGCGTAGGCCTTCTTTTCTGCCTTCATGAGTTCGTGCTGCTCGGCGTCGGCCTTGTTGTAGATGGGCCAGAAAGCTTCTGCATCCTTGGCGCTGAGTCCGACTTCGGAAGTGATGAAGGCAACTCTCTCTGCCTTGATCTTCTCGAAATTTTGTTTACCGTTCTGGGGGCGCTTGCCTCCCTGGGGCTGAGCAACTGCAAGTACTGCGATGCTGATAGCCAGAATAAGTGAAATAACCTTTTTCATAACCAAAACAATTTTAATATTACATTGCGTCTTCTAACTGGGCTAGTGTGGTGCCCGAGTCAATCAGATATTCTACAATTTCTTCTTCAGACGCCGGCTGGGAAGCTGCAGTCTTCGTGAGGATGTAATTACCTGCAAGCAGGGCCAGTGCAAAGCTGGCGGCAAGAGCCAGATAAGGAGTCAGGTTTATTCGGCTTCTGCGTGCGGGAATCTCTGAGAGCCTGCCCTGCAGACTGTCAAAATATCCTTCCGGCGTTGAATATGGCATTGTCTTTTTCATTGTCGCTTATTTAGACGCAATAGTTTTACAAGGGTTTAATCGGAATCGGTAAGAAAAGCTTTAACTTTCTCGTATGCAATATGATAGGATGCCTTGAGCGCACCTACGGAGGTGCCGGTGATGCTGGAAATCTGCTCGTAACTCAGCTCTTCGTAGTATCTCATTCCAAACACCACCCGCTGCTTGTCGGGAAGCGATGCTATGGCTTTGCGAAGGGCCGCCATGGCCTTGTCTCCGTCGAAGAACGGGTTGGGGTCCGACACCCTCTCGGCCTCGGGGTCGATGCGCGAGAAACTCAGGGCCGCGCGCACTTTTGCTTTGCGCAGGAACGAGAGGGCCTCGTTGGTTGCGATGCGCCAGAGCCAGGAGAAGTAGTCGGCATCGCCCCGGAAGCCTGGAAGTGCCTTCCATACCTTTATAAAGATATCCTGGAGCAGGTCGTCGGCGTCTTCGTGGCTGCCCACTATAGTACGCACGTGCCAGTACAGCGGTTCACTGTACTGGCGCACTAAATCGTTAAACAACTTTTCCTGCTCTATCATACGTACTATTAGACGCAGCAGAAGCGGGAAGGTTTAATTGAGACCTTTTGCGTAATGAGTGGGGGCCTTTTTTGCCGGCTCCGGATGTACCACTGCGGCAGGTTTGCGAGACACTGCGGCATAAACCAGAAGGGCCACGCCGGCCAGCACGAAGGGGATAGAGAGAATCTGTCCCATGTTCAGGGCCATGCTCTGCTCGAACTCCACCTGGGGCTCTTTAATAAACTCAATCAGGAATCTCATACCAAAGCAGCCCACGAGGAACAGCCCGAAGAAGAATCCCCTGTGCACCTTATCCAACTTCTTGGCATATACCCACAGCAGCACCAGGCCTAAGATAAGATAGCTGAAGGCCTCGTAGAGTTGAGTGGGATGCTTGGGCTCCGTCTCGCCGCGCAGCTCGTACACGAACCCCCAGGGAAGTGAGGTTACATCGCCGTAAATCTCTGAGTTAAAGAGGTTTCCGAGTCGGATAAGGCAGCCGGCAAAAGCTACTGTTATCACCAGCCTGTCCATTATCCAGAGGAAGTCGAAGTCGTTCTTCTTGCCGTAATGGGCAGAGAACCACCACATGCCCAGCAGCAGGGCGATGGCGCCGCCGTGGCTGGCCAGTCCTCCCTTCCAGGGCATAAAGATCTCCAAGAATCCTTCCCATGAGCCAAAGTAATAATCTGGCTGATAGAAGATGCAGTGCCCGAGCCGGGCGCCTACTATGGTGGCAATCAGCAGGGTGTAAAGCAGCGGGTCAAGCAGTTTTTCGGGGACTCCTTCGCGGCGGAAGAACCAACGGAACAGATACCAGCCGATTATGAACCCCGACACGAAAAGAAGTGAGTACCAACGCAATCCGAAGCTCCCTATGCTAAAGATGACGGGATCTACACTCCAATGTATTGCAAGCAGTTCCATACGCTTAAAAATTTTGCCAAAGATAGACTTTTTGCATCGTTAAAACAACTCTTGGGATGGTATAATTTTTGAAGTAAAAATGCGCCTGTTATATAGTAGTATGAAAAGATTTCTGGTTTTATTCTTTGCAATCTGCCTGTCCGGCACGCTGGCCCATGCGGGCGAACCTGCTTATCTGACTCTGGATCAGGCCCTTCAGATTGCCCTCAGCGAGAATGCTTCGGTGCGCATCGCCGACCTTGAGATAGAACGTACGGGATATGCCCGCAAGGGCAGCTATGCCACCCTCTTCCCCCAGATAGACGGTTCCGGCTCGTACCAGCGCACCATCAAGAAGCAGGTGATGTACATGGACTTTGATATGCCCGGGATGGGCGGCGGCAGCTCAGAGGGGAGCTCGGCCTCGCGCGACGGATTTGAGGTGGGCCGCTGGAACACCTGGTCTGCAGGCGTTTCTGCAAATATGCCGCTAGTCAACGCGCAGCTCTGGAAGAGCCTGAAAATCAGCGACCAGGACGTGGAGCTGGCAGTAGAAAAGGCCCGTGGCTCGCGCCTCGAGACAGTTACTCAGGTCAAGAAGGCTTTCTTCTCAGTTCTTCTGGCCAAGGAAGCCCTTAACGTGTATCAGTCGGTCTTCGAGAATGCAAAGGAGAACCTGGAGCTTACGCAGAAGAAATACAATGCCCAGCGCGCATCCGAGCTCGATCTTACCCGCGCCAAGACTACTCTGGCCAATGCGGTGCCCAATATGTACGACGCCGCTAACGCCGTAGAGCTTGGGCTCTGGCAGCTCAAGGCTGTGATGGGAGTTGACCTCCACAGCGAGATAGACGTGGCCGGTTCGCTCCGCGACTATGCCGACCAGATGACTGGCGCCGAGATAACCGATGCCGACCTTTCCGGCAACTCCTCCCTGCGTCAGCTCTCTATCCAGGCAGAGCAGCTCGCCAACACCGTTAAAATGCAGCAGTATGCGTATATTCCCTCGCTCGCCGTGGCTTTCTCTTACAGCATCAACGCCATGGCTAACGACTACAACTTTAGCCAGTACAAGTGGTCTCCGTATTCCTTCGTGGGCCTGAGTCTCAGCATCCCCATCTTCTCCGGCGGCAAGCGGCTCAACGCAGTGCGGCAGGCAAAGGTGCAGGCGGCCGAGCTCGATATCCAGCGTACCAACGCCGAGCGGCAGCTGCAGATTGCGATTCGCCAGTATCTCGGCACAATGGACACTGCCACAAAGAGTTACGCCTCTGCGGCCAGCGCCGTAGAATCTGCGCAGAAGGCCTACAGCATCGCCCGCCAATCGTACGACGTAGGGCGCAGCACCCTCACCGACCTCAATGATGCGCAGCTTGCGCTCACTCAGTCCAGGCTCGGCGAGTGCCAGGCAATCTTCAATTACTTATCGGCAAAATCTGACCTGGAGGGCACTCTGGGCGCCGACTTCATAGAAAACAGCAATACCAATGAATAAAAAACTTCTTTTTGCCGCAGGGCTTATTTTAGCAGCATGCGGCCAGCAAAACAGCGGTAGCACCGCAGTAGTCTCTACCCAGCAGGAGGCCATTCCCCAGGTCAGCATTATCACTGCCGCCAAAGAAAAAGTGCCACAGACGGCGCTCTATTCCAGCACGGTACAGGCAAACGTGGTCAATAACATCGCTCCTCAGAGCGGTGGCCGCATCCAGAAGCTCAACGTTGAGGTGGGAGATTACGTGTCTAAGGGACAGGTGCTTGCAGAGATGGACCGCGTGCAGCTCGACCAGGCCCAGCTCAAGCTGAAGAACGACGAGACGGAACTCGAGCGCGTGCGCGCCCTGCTTGCCCAGGGTGGCATTTCGCAGGCAGACTTCGACCAGCTGGAACTCGCCTGCAACGTGAGCCGCAGCAGCTATAGCAACATAGAAGAAAATACCATTCTGCGCAGTCCTGTGAGCGGCGTGGTGACTGCCCGCAACTACGACAGGGGCGACATGTACGCCATGGCCCAGCCAATCTATACCGTGCAGCAGATTACCCCCGTGAAGATTCTGGTGGCCATTTCCGAGACCGATTACACCCGCGTGCACAAGGGAGACCGCGTGAGCCTCTCCGCCGACGCCCTCCCCGGCAAGAGCTTCGAGGGCACGGTGAACCGCCTCTATCCCACCATGGACTCTGCCACTCACACCTTCAACGTGGAGGTGCTGGTGCCCAACAGCCGCAGGGAGCTTCGCCCCGGGATGTACGTCCGCGTAACGGTGAACTTTGGCGACAGCAACAGCATAACGGTGCCAGACGTAGCAGTAAACAAGATGCAGGGCGCAGGCACTCGCACCGTCTTTGTTCTTGATGAGCAGGACTGTGCAGTGGTGAAAATAGTAACACTGGGCCGCCACTTCAACGGTAAATATGAAATTCTCTCCGGCCTCCAGGAGGGCGACCGCGTGGTCGTAAAGGGTAATTCCACCCTCAAGGCCGGCCAAAAAGTGGAGATAGGACAGTAATGAGCATCTACAGGACAGCGGTCAAGAATCCAGTAACGACCGCGCTCATCTTCATAGCATTCATGATATTCGGCATCTTCTCGCTGAGCCGGACGAGCATCGCCCAGTTCCCCGAGTTCGATTCCAATACCATCATGGTCATGGCTTCGTATCCCGGAGCCAACGCCGCAGATATAGAGACCAACCTTACCAAGGTGCTTGAGAATGCCCTCAACGGCGTAGAGAACCTCAAGGAGCTGAATTCCCGTTCCAAAGAGAACATCTCCTTGCTCACCCTCACCTTCGAGTACGGCACAGACATAGAGGAGGCCACCAATAACGTCCGCGACAAGCTGGACATGGTTAATTCCAACCTGCCCGACGGGGCATCCATGCCGGTTATCTTCAAGTTCAGCGCAGACGACATGCCCATTATGTTCCTCACCGCCACGGCGCACGAGAGCCTTGCGGGCCTGGACAAGATTCTGGACGACCGTCTGGCAACCCCTCTGGCCCGCGTTCCCGGAGTGGGAACGGTGAGCGTGGAGGGTGCGCCCACACGTGAGATACAGGTCTATTGCGACCCCACCAAGCTGGAGGCGTATAACCTGAGTATCAGCGCAATAGCGGCAATAATAACTGCCGAGAACAGGAACCTCCCATCGGGGAATATCGACATCGGTTCCAATACCTACACCCTCCGCGTGCAGAAGGAGTTCAGCGACCCTTCCGAGCTGCTGGATATTGTGGTGGGCTATGCAGGCGGCCGTACGGTGTACCTGAGGGATGTTGCCTCTGTGCGCGACGGCGCCCAGGAGCGTGAGCAGGAAGCTTATACCGACGGCATCCGTTCTGCCCGAATCATTATCCAGAAGCAGGCGGGAGCCAATACGGTGAATGTCATCAGAGGCGTGAAGAAGCAGCTCGAGAAGATCAAACCCACGCTCCCAGCAGACGTAGATGTAAACATTCTGGTAGATGGTTCTACGGAGATTATCAACACCATCAAGACCTTGCGCGACACCATCATCATCACCTTTATAGTGGTGATGCTCATAGTGTTCCTCTTCCTGGGCAACTTCAAGTCCACCTTCATCATCGTGCTGTCTATCCCTATGGCCCTGCTGGCGTCGCTGGTGTACCTCTTCGCCACCGGGAACACGCTCAACATCATTTCTATGTCGGCACTCGCAATTGCCATAGGAATGGTGGTAGACGACGCCATAGTGGTGCTGGAGAACGTATCTACGCACCTGGCGCGCGGGGAGCGGCCCAAGGAAGCGGCGGTGCATGGAACCTCCGAGGTGGGTATTTCCGTTATCGCATCCACCCTTACCATGCTCTGCGTGTTCCTGCCGCTTACCATGATCAACGGCATGGCGGGAATCATGTTCCGCCAGCTCGGCTGGATCGTGAGCATTATCATGGTGGTCTCTACTACCGCAGCGCTCACGCTGGTGCCCATGCTTTGCTCACGCTGGCTCAAGCCCAACGAGAAGCACGGCCGCGTGTACAATGCGGTTTTCGATCCCATCAATCGCTTTATCGACTGGATATCAAGGGGATACGGCCACATTATCCGCTGGGCTACCAAGCGCCGCGCGCTGGTTATCCTGGCGTTTGCCGCCATCTTTGCGCTGTCTGTTGTGCTCATGGCCCCGGGCGTCAAGACCGAATTCTTCCCTCATAGCGACACCGACCGCATTTCCTGCAACATCGAGCTGCCCATGGGTACGGCTCAGGATGTCACGCGCGACTTCGCATTCCGCCTGTACGACGATGTGAAGCAGGCCGTCCCTGAGGCGCAGCGCATCAACTTTGCCTTCGGTCAGGCCGACACAGACAATACCTTCGCCAACATGCGCAGCAACGGTACGCACATCATCTCCATGAACGTGCGCATCGGTACCAGCAGCACGCGCGAGCGTACCAGCGCAGAGATTGCAGACGTGATTCGCGACGTGCTCAAGCGCTATCCAGAGATTCACCGCGCTACCGTTACCGAGGGCGGCGGTGGCATGGGAGGCGCTTCTACCGTGAAGGTGGAGGTGTACGGTTACAGCTTCCAGGCTACCGACCAGATTGCCAAGGAGCTTCGCGGCAAGATGATTCAGGATCCGGCGTTCGCACAGGTTACTCTGAGCCGCGACGAGTACACTCCGGAGTATCAGATGGACTTCGACCGCACAAAGCTCGCGCTCAACGGACTCAACTCCACCACCGCAGGTGCAGCATTCAGCGCTGCCATGAGCGGCACGGTGGCCTCTTTCTACCGCGAGGACGGTGAGGAGTACTACATACGCGTCCGTTATGCTCCGGAATTCCGTACGAGTATCGAGGATATGGAGAACATCGTAGTTACCAACGGCTACGGTATGCCCGTGAAGATGAAGGAGTTGGGCACCATCAAAGAGACTCTGGTGCCGCCTACTATAGAGCGCAAAGACCGTGAGCGACTGATAACCGTTACGGGTATCGTGGCGCGCGGCGCCGCTTTGTCCGAAGCGGTTGAAGCTTCCCAGAGGGCCATAGACGCTACCAACATTCCTTCCGGGATTACCATCCAGATTGCCGGCGACTATGAGGAGCAGCAGGATATGTTTGCCGACCTCTTCTTGCTCATCGTGCTGATAGTCATCCTGGTGTATATGGTCATGGCGTCTCAGTTCGAGTCGTTCATGAGTCCGTTCGTGATTATGTTCAGCGTGCCGTTCGCAGTGGTGGGCGTGCTGCTGGGATTTACCGTTACGGGCACCAACCTCGGCATGATGTCGCTGGTGGGTATCATCATCCTGCTCGGTATCGTGGTGAAGAACGGTATCGTGCTCATAGACTACACTATACTGCTGCGCGAGCGGGGTATGAACGTGCGCGACGCCTCTACTACTGCTGCCCGCAGCCGTCTGCGCCCTATTCTCATGACCACGCTCACAACCGTGCTTGGTATGCTGCCTATGGCAATAGGGACCGGCGAGGGTTCGGAGATGTGGCGCTCCCTGGGTGTTACCGTATGCTGGGGTCTGTCTATTTCTACCCTTGTTACTTTGATTCTGATTCCTACCGTGTACTGCTCTATCTGCATGCACCAGGAGAAGCGTAAACAGAAAAAACACTTGCAAGCCGATGAAAGCCGTCTTTATAAGTTATAATCAAGCATATAGCGACGAGATTATAGAAGTTCTGGAGTCTGTGCGCCAGCGCGGATACACCAGGTGGACAGACATTCAAGGGCGGGGTGGCTTCAACGGCATCCCGCACCTTGGAGACCACGCCTGGCCGGAGCAGAACCACGCCGTGCTGAGCTTTGTGCCCGACGAAAAAGTCCCCGCCATCCTCGACGCCCTCCGCGTCAAAGACGAAGCCTCTCCCGACCTTGGCATCCGGGCCTTCGTCTGGAATATCGAGACGGGGTACTAGATTGCCGCCGGGCTTAATAGTCGCCAGTGTTGCCGGAGGTACATTCGCCTGTACCTCCGGTCGCATTTTGAGCCCATTTTGCTGCCGGAGGTCCAACAGGATGTACCTCCGGCAACAGTTTAGTTTGAAGGGAAGTTCTACATTGCGGGTTTTGTTGCAGCTCGCACTCCTGCCATTTCGCTCGCCCGAGGGAAACTTCCGCCGCCCGGACTGTCTGCGAAAGGACTGTCAGCCCCTTCCCAGTCCTTTCCCGACCATCTTCCTGGTCCAGAATTATCTTCACTGCGCGTAGAGGTACATCAACCTGTACCTGTGCGAGCAATTTCAAGCTTTTTTGCTCGTAGGGGTACAAGTCATGACACCTCTACGAGCACTGTCCTTTTACCTGGCCGCTGTCCCGGTTAAACTTTTTGCCACGAAATACACCAGAGCCATCTCCCATTGATTTCGTGGCTCTAATAACCACGCGGTTGGCGGCCCTTGTATCAGGCCGCCGGGCAGGCAAAATGCGTAACCGTGGGGTGATAGAGAGTTGGGCGCCAGCGCTTCTATGAATCCAGCTTGAGCACAGCCATGAAGGCGCTCTGGGGCACTTGTACGGTGCCAATCTGGCGCATGCGCTTCTTGCCTTCCTTCTGCTTCTCCAGGAGCTTGCGCTTACGGGTAACATCGCCGCCGTAGCACTTGGCGGTAACGTCTTTACGCACCTGCTTTACGGTCTCGCGGGCAATAATCTTGGCCCCGATTGCCGCCTGGATGGGGATGTCGAACTGCTGGCGGGGAATGAGCTCCTTGAGCTTTTCGCACATTTTGCGTCCGAAGGTATAGGCGTTGTCCTCGTGAATGAGGGTAGAAAGGGCGTCGGCAGGTTCTCCGTTGAGCAAGATATCCAGCTTCACCAGCTTGGCATTGCGGTAGCCGGTGATGTGATAGTCGAACGAGGCGTAACCCTTGCTTATGGTCTTCAGCTTGTCGTAGAAGTCGAACACTATCTCGCTCAGCGGCATGTCGTAGTTGAGCTCAACTCGCTCAGCAGTAATGTAATGCTGGCTCACCAGCGTGCCGCGACGGTCCAGGCAGAGCTTCATGATGGGGCCGAAGAACTCGGTCTTGCTGATTATCTGCGCGCGGATGAACGGCTCCTCGATATGGTCTATGAGCGTGGGAGCCGGCAGTCCGGAAGGGTTGTGCACGTCGAGCACCTCGCCCTGCATCGTATATACTTTATAGGATACGTTGGGCACGGTGGTTATGACGTCCATGTCGAACTCGCGGAAGAGCCTCTCCTGCACGATTTCCAGATGCAGCAGTCCCAGAAAACCGCAGCGGAAGCCGCTTCCAAGGGCCAGCGAGCTCTCGGGCTCGTACACGAAGGAGGCGTCGTTGAGCTGGAATTTCTCCAGAACAGCCCGCAACTCCTCGAACTTGTCGGCCTGCACAGGGTACATACCGGCAAAGACCATGGGCTTCACTTCTTCAAAGCCGGCGATTGCCTCGGCGCAAGGATTTACGACCTGCGTGATGGTATCGCCCACCTTAACTTCTACAGCACTCTTGATGCCGGTGATGATGTAGCCAACGTCGCCGCAGCCCACTTCTGCGCCGGGAATCAGCTTCATTTTGAGCGAGCCCACTTCCTCTACTTCGTACTCCATTCCGGTGGCGAAGAACTTTACTTTGTCACCCTTACGTATGCTGCCGTTCTTGATTTTGAAGTAGGCGATTACGCCACGGAAGCTATTGAAAACAGAGTCGAAGATGAGGGCCTGAAGGGGTGCTTGAGGGTCTCCTTGCGGCGCGGGAATCTTCTCTATTATTGCATCCAGAATGGGCGGAACTCCCTCGCCGGTGCGTGCAGAGACTTTATATACGTCTTCAGGGGCGCAGCCCAGGAGGTCGCAGATTTCGTCAGTAACTACCTCTACCTGAGCGGACTCCATGTCTATCTTGTTGAGCACCGGAATGATCTCCAGCCCGTGGTCTATGGCCATATAGAGGTTAGAAATGGTCTGAGCCTGAACGCCTTGCGATGCATCTACCACCAGCAGCGCTCCCTCGCAAGATGCGATACTGCGGGAAACCTCGTAGCTGAAGTCCACGTGGCCAGGAGTGTCGATAAGATTGAGCCGGTAGTCTTTGTAGCTCATCTGGATAGCGTGGCTCTTGATGGTGATACCCTTTTCCTTCTCCAGGTCCATGTCGTCCAGCACCTGGTTCTCCATATCGCGCGCAGACAGCGTGCTGGTGAGTTCCAGCAGTCTGTCTGCCAAAGTGCTCTTACCGTGATCTATATGAGCTATGATGCAGAAATTGCGAATTCGGTTCATTTCCATAACGGATGCAAAGATACGCTATTTTTGCTATATTTGTGAATTGGCACTAAAAACAACAAACACTAATCATATATGGCAGACACTCAAGAATTAGGCAAAATTGCATCTCAGGTACGTAGAGATATCGTGCGCATGGTCACCGCTGCAAAGTCTGGTCATCCGGGCGGTTCTCTTGGTATTACCGATGTTCTTACTACATTGTATTTCAGCGAGATGAAGCACGATCCCGCTACTTGGCGCCGCGATGCGCAGGGGCAGGACGCCTTTATTATCTCTGCCGGTCATCTTGCTCCGGTTTACTATTCCGTGCTCTCCCGAGCCGGCTACTTTGAGCCCAAGGAACTCGGAACTCTGCGTAAATTCGGCTCCCGCCTTCAGGGCCACCCCTGCGTAACAGACGCCCTGCCCGGCGTATTCCAAAGTTCCGGCTCGCTCGGCCAGGGACTTTCCTGCGCTGCCGGCATGGCGCTTGGCAAGAAGCTCGGTGGCGACGGCACCCGCGTGTTCTGCCTGCTGGGTGACGGCGAGAGTGAGGAAGGCCAGATCTGGGAGGCCGGAATGTGGGCGGCTCACCATCAGCTGGATAATCTGGTGGCGTTCACCGACTGGAACGGCCAGCAGATCGACGGCCCCGTAGACAATGTAGGCGGCGTGGGTGACCTTCGCGACAAGTGGAGCGCCTTTGGCTGGGAGGTTATCGAGGCCGACGGGCACGACTACGAGTCCATCCTGAGTGCTTTCGAGATTGCACGTGCCGCAAACGGCAAGCCCAAGATGATTTTGTTCCGCACAGAGATGGGACACGGCGTATACTTCATGGCCGGTACCCATAAATGGCACGGCAAAGCCCCCTCCGCCGAGCAGTGCGAAGAAGCTCTCAAACAACTGGAAGAAACTTTAGGCGATTATTAGTAAGACAAAAACAGCCAATATGAAGGAGACGAACCAGGGCAAGGTTAACACCCGACGTGGCCTGACGGGTTTATTGTGCATTGCCCTCACTGCCTTGCTGGCTTTTTCTTCATGCAGTAAGGATACGCTGGAAGATATCATTTATCCCAACCGGGATTTTTTTGGGTGGACTCTTGAATTTGAAGTGAATGGAGAGAAAGTAGAGGCGGAGAGCATATTTGAGACAGATAGAGGACGAAGCCTGTTTATGACTCATAGGCCAGAGTATCAAAATTGGCCACGATTCTTACGCTTTTATTCGGGCTCCCATTACGACAGTGAGAGTAGGAGTTTGCTGTTTGATTATAGCAAACTCGCATTTAATATAATGCATAGCGGCTTGTATCTTCATATTCTCGGACCTGGTCAAGGAAAGTTTAAGAAGAATGTAGCGTATTCATCTTCCGATGATATTGTTTTGTATCATCCTGCACTAATATCGGACTTTGCCAGTCAAACATTAAATCCAAAAGATGGAGACGACTGGGATATTATCCCTACGTTCAATGGATATGAGGTTAAACTATTGTCCAGTTCCTTCAAATTCAGCCATTCGCTAAAATGGGGTGTAGGTAAAGTGCTGGATTTTTATTTTGAATTCGAAGAGGTAATTACGGCAGTTCCAGAAGGGTGGACGGGGTCACCAACGGTAGGAGACACACTGAGAATTACCAATGGCCATTTAATACATCTTTATCACGAAATGGATGAAGCCGCTTTCGAATAATAATGATTGCTGTTTCGTTTAAAGACAATATATTTGTAGAGTGCTTACACCTACGTAGTATTAACTAACAACAATATAATGAAAAAATACACAGACCAGGGTAAGGTTGATACCCGAAGCGGCTTCGGAGCAGGGCTCGTGGAAGCCGGACGTAAAGACGAGCGGGTGCTCGCTCTCACGGCAGACCTGAAGGGGTCTCTTAAGATGGACGCTTTTGCGGCAGAGTTCCCCGAGAGGTTTATACAGTGCGGAATCGCAGAAGCCAACATGGTTGGAGTGGCTGCGGGACTTGCCATCACCGGCAAGATTCCTTTTATCGGCTCCTTTGCGGAGTTCGTTACCGGCCGCGTGTATGACCAGCTGCGCCAGGAGGTGGCCTACGGTCATACCAACGTGAAGATTGCCTCTTCTCATGCCGGCATTACCCTCGGAGAGGATGGTGCAACGCACCAGACCATGGAAGACATCGCCCTCATGCGTGCGCTGCCCGGGCTTGCTGTAGTAGTGCCGTGCGATTATAACCAGACCAAGAACGCCACCGTTGCCGCTGCTGAGTGGGACGGTCCCGTGTACCTGCGCTTCGGTCGCCCTGCCGTGCCCAATTTCACCCCGGCAGACGAGCCCTTCGTAATAGGAAAGGTGTACAATCTGAACGAGGGTAAGGACGTGACCATCATTACTTGCGGCCACCTTGTGTGGGAGGGCCTTCAGGCAGCGGAAGCCCTTGAGGCAGAAGGTATTAGCGCAGAAGTGCTGAATGTCGCTACCGTCAAGCCGCTGGACGCAGAGGCCATTCTTGCGTCGCTCCGCAAGACCGGTTGCGCAGTGGTTGCAGAGGAGCACAACTGGGCCGGAGGTCTGGGCGAGGCCGTTGCCGGTGTTGCCGCCGCATCGCTGCCCACTCCCATTGAGTTCGTAAACGGAGAAGACAAGTTCGGCCAGTCCGGAACCCCCGCCGAGCTTATGAAGGCCTGGGGATTCGATGCCGCCGGCCTTGCCTCCGCCGCCAAGAAAGCTATCGCACGCAAATGAGATACCTGATTCGCGCCGTTAAATACTTTGTACAGCTGATGGTGATACTTTCCCTCATCATCGCTGTACTCATTGTGGCGAAGGTAGTAGACTCCGACATCTCCAAGATTTTCGTCAACGGCTACGATTCGCTGTGGCAGATTGCGTTGATGATGGCGGCGTTTGCTGCAATCTATCCGCGCTTCGGTTACACCAGGCGCCCTGCACTGGTCCCCGGCTCGGACGAGGAGGCGCAGGCCGTCCTGGACCGCGTAATGGAGGCCCACTCCTACGTGCGTGAGCAGTGCCCCGGCGGAAAGCTGTGCTACCGCAAGCGCTCCACCGGCGACCGCATCACCCGCCTCTGGGAAGACCGCATCACCGTAACCCGCATAATCACCGGCTATGAGCTCGAGGGCATCGGCCGCGATGTAGTGCGGCTGGTAAACGCTCTGAGAGACAGCGCAAATTGACGCTTTTTGCGTTTTTTTCATTACATTTGAAGGTTAACCGATAATGCAATGAAAAAGTCAGTCTTTCTTTCTGTTGTTTTAGTTCTGTTTGCCGCTTCCTGCGCAAAGCCCGCAGGTACCGTAGGCAATCTTACAGACCCTCTGTCAGACACTGCTTGGGAGTGCTCCGAGTGGCTATCTGCTGCAGATGCTCCCGTGGTTACGGGCGCTGTGCATTCCAAGGAGAACTGCCGCGCCGCAGATGGTGCCAGCTGGTTCGTGGCCTATATGCTCAATGAGAAGAAGGTTCAGTCCGTGAAGTGGATGACTACGGGACTTGGTGTTTATGAGCTGTATATCAACGGCAATATAGTTGGAGAGGAGGTCCTCAAGCCCGGATTTACCCATTGGGGCAAGACCAAGATTTCGTACACCTATGATATTACTGACGCTGTAGTGAAGGGTGCCGGCAAGCGTAATGTCTTTGCTGCACAGGTGACGCCCGGCTGGTGGGCAGACAAAACCGTGACTCCCGGCGGCCACGACGGTATGGTAGGCCATAAATGTGCCTTCCGCAGCGTAATAGAGTACACTTATACCGACGGCAGCACCGAGCTCGTCGGCACCACCGCCGACAACTGGCGCGCCGGAATTGCCGGCCCCGTGAAGCATGCGGCAATCTTCGACGGCGAGGAGTACGACGCACGTGAGCTCCCCGGTTACGAGATTCCTCTGGAGTTGGGCCTCCCCGAGGTGAACGAGGAGTTCCAGGGCGAAATCGTCCCCACTGCCGGTGCAGAGATTTATCTGCGCCGCGACATTGCTCTCAAGCCCGTGCAGGCCTATGTCTGGAAGGACGTCGAGGGCGCGACGGACGATGCCTACGGCAAGGTGGTCGTGCTGCGTGAGTACAAAGCGGGCGAGCAGATTAAGCTGAACCCCGACGAAACGCTGGTGGTGGACTTTGGCCAGAATGCCGCCGCAGTGCCTTCTTTCGAGTTCAAGGCCGCCGAGGGCACCGAGCTCCGCTGCCTCCCCGGCGAGCTGCTCAACGATGGTTGCGGCGCCCATAGCCGCGGCATGGACGGCCCCGAGGGCAGTGTGCACCGCACCAACCTGCGCATTCCCGAGTACGGCATGATTCTCAGCTACATCTTCGGTCCGCAGAAGGGCTTCGTGAGCTATTATCCGCACTGCACCTTCTTCGGCTACCGCTTCATCTCAGTTACCGCGAGCAGCCCCGTGGTGTTCCGCTCCATCGAATCCATTCCTGTAACGTCTATCGCCCGAGAGCTGGAAACCGGCCGCATCAGCACTGGCGACGAGAGCATCAACAAGCTCATCTCCAATACTTTGTGGGGCCAGCGCTCCAACTACCTCTCTGTGCCTACCGACTGCCCTCAGCGTAATGAGCGCCTGGGCTGGACGGCCGACACGCAGGTGTTCTCCGAGACCGGTACCTTCTTTGCTGCCACGGACCGCTTCTTCCATAAATGGATGCGCGACATGCGCGACACCCAGACGCCCAGCGGCGGATTCCCCGGAGTGGCCCCTCTGGCCCAATATGGCGCCGAGCCCAGCTCTATGTGCCGCCTCGGTTGGGCCGATGCCGGCGTAATCGTGCCCTGGACCATCTGGAAGCAGTTCGGCGACAACTCCATCGTAGATGAGTGCTGGGACTCCATGGAACTGTGGATGAACCACATAAGCGCCGTGAAGTACGACCACAGTGCGCTGGCGAGCGAGAACGGCAACTTCCAGTGGGCCGACTGGCTGAGCTACGAGCCTCTGGAGTCTTGCGGCGGCGGTATATATAATAAGGACGCAAAGGGAAACCGTACGCTCAAGAGCGAGGCGGTGGAATATTGGAACTTCCTCTGCGCCTCGTATTGGGCCATCGATGCCGGAATGATGAGGGATATGGCCGCCGCTACCGGGCGCGACGCCTCTCGCTGGCAGGCCATGGAAGATGAGGCCCGCGCGTATCTGGCTGAGCGCTTCATAGAGCCCGACGGGAGCTTCAAGACTCAGATACTCAATACCATGCAGACTCCCGCGCTGTTTGCCCTGCGCAACGGCATCATCACCGATCCTGCAGACCTCCAGGCTCTCAAGGCACGCCTTCGCATCAACTTCGCTCAGCACGGCGGCTGCCTGCAGACCGGCTTCCTGGGCACTTCTATCCTCATGAGCACCCTGACCGAGAACGGCATGGCCGACCTGGCATGGGACCTGCTCTTCCAGCGCAAGAACCCCAGCTGGCTGTATTCCATCGATAATGGCGCCACTACAATCTGGGAGCGCTGGAACAGCTACACGCTGGACGGCGGAATGGGGCCCAAGGGCATGAACAGCTTTAATCATTACGCGTACGGGTGCGTGTGCGAATGGATATGGGAGAGTGCTGCCGGCATAGCAGCAGACCCTGCCTGCCCGGGATTCAAGCATATCATCATGAAGCCCGTGCCCGACAAGCGGCTCGGATGGATAGATGCAGAATACGACTCTGCCGCCGGCACAATCAAGAGTGCCTGGCGCTACGAGGGCGACAGTTGGATATGGAACTTCACCATCCCTTCCGGCGCCACCGCATCTGTCACCCTCCCCGGAGAATACGCTTCCAGTGAGTACGAGGCAGGAACTTATACAATTGCGCGGACGCTTTAGAAGGGTTTTTCTGAAGAATTTGTAAAAAATATTAAAAAAAATTTGGTAGGTTAAAAAAAATGACTACCTTTGCATCCCCTTCCGAAAGGAGGGGGATTTAAACAAAAGAAAAGTTCTTTGACAATACTGAGAGAGATAACGAGGTAAAATGAGATTAGTCTAAATAAATTCGAAGTTTTTTCGAGTTGTGAGGGCTACAATTTCATGGCAAAACGAGTAAGAACACGAGACGTTAGTCGTCAAAGTGTGATTCACAAAGTACGAGAAAAAGAGAAGAAGAGCGAACGGAGGATGCCTTGGCTTCCGAAAGCGAAGAAGGACGTGGTAAGCTGCGAAAAGCTCCGGGGATCTGCAAACAGGAATTGATCCGGAGATGTCCGAATGGGGTAACCCCTGCAGTTGAAGGCTGCAGACCATCGATAGATGGGGCGAACGCAGGGAACTGAAACATCTTAGTACCTGCAGGAAAAGAAAGAAAGAATCGATTCCCAAAGTAGTGGCGATCGAAATGGGAAGAGCCTAAACCGGAGTCGTTGAGGCGATGCCGGGGTTGTAGGACCATTCATAAAGAACTAGCTAGGAACCGGAACCGTCTGGAAAGTCGGTCCGCAGAGGGTGAAAGGCCCGTACGGGTAACGGGGTATGTTCGAGATTGGCACCTGAGTAGGGCGGGACACGTGGAATCCTGTCTGAATCTGCGGCGACCATGCCGCAAGGCTAAATATGATCGGAAGACCGATAGTGGACCAGTACCGTGAGGGAAAGGTGGGAAGCACCCCGAACAGGGGAGTGAAATAGAACCTGAAACCGTTCGTTTACAAGCGGTCGGAGCTCTGCGAGGAGCGACGGCGTGCCTTTTGCATAATGAGCCTACGAGTTGTTTCTTGCTGGCGAGGTTAAGTCCTTCAGGGACGTGAGCCGCAGCGAGAGCGAGTCTGAACAGGGCGTTCAGTCATCGGGAGCAGACGCGAAACCTAGTGATCTACCCATGGCCAGGGTGAAGGTGCCGTAACAGGCACTGGAGGCCCGAACCAGTTTCCGTTGAAAAGGGCTTGGATGAGGCGTGGGTAGGAGTGAAAGGCCAATCAAACTGGGAGATAGCTCGTACTCCCCGAAATGTCTTTAGGGACAGCCTCGGTTATGATTGCGTGAGGTAGAGCTACTGATAGGAAAAGAGGGCTTCATCGCCTATCGATTTCTGACAAACTCCGAATGCGCGCAATTCAGATTCCGGGAGTGAGTCGTCGGGTGCTAATATCCGTCGGCAAAAGGGTAAGAGCCCAGACCTTCAGCTAAGGCCCCCAAGAGCAGTTTAAGTTGAGACGAAACGAAGTGACACCGCAGTGACAGCTAGGATGTTAGCTTGGAAGCAGCTATTCATTCAAAGAGTGCGTAACAGCTCACTAGTCGAGCGGTGATGCGTGGATGATGACCGGGCATAAAAACTGTCGCCGAAGCTAAGGACGCGTCATAAGGCGCGTGGTAGGGGAGCATTCTGCACAGCGTGGAAGGTGGACCGTGAGGTTTGCTGGAGCGTGCAGAAAAGAAAATGTAGGCATAAGTAACGATAATGACTATAGAAATAGTCACACCGAAAACCCCAGGTTTCCTGAACAACGTTAAACGGATCAGGGTTAGTCGGGGCCTAAGGGGCAGCCGAGAGGCGAACCTGATGGACAATCGGTTAATATTCCGATACTCGCAATGCAGGAGCGACAGAGACCGAGGAGTGAAACTGCCGCCGTCTGACGGAATAGACGGTTTAAGGAAGTAGAGCAATCGAAACTGAAAGTACCGCGAGGCTTCGGCCAAGCGGATAGCGCAGGTAATCAAGCTCGCAAGAAAATCTGTCAATCGAGTAGCGCATTGCGACCCGTACCGTAAACCGACACAGGTGGGTGAGGAGAGGATCCTAAGGTGCTCGAGT
>CAMKAJ010000014.1 GCA_946410455.1 uncultured Bacteroidales bacterium | reverse complement strand
CTCCAGTATTCTCGCAGTTCAGGACGCTGAAGGTATGTGCCGCTCCGGCATATTCACTGTCCAGCATGCCGACGATACCGCCGATCTCAGAGGCAGCGCCGTTGTTGATGACGGAGGCTTCGTTCTTGCTGTCCTGGATAGTGACCTTCATCGCACTGCTTGAGCCATTCAGACATGCTCCGGCGATGCCGCCCAAAGTTGTACGTTTACTGGAAGTGGATTCCACTGTAAGGTTAGCCCCCGTATGGTTGACACAGTCGTTAATGGTAATATTGCCGGACTGTAAAAAGCCGGTTATACCCCCGAATCTGTGCTGGGCATTGCGGGTTGCGGTAATCGCTGCGCAATTATGGCAATTGGATATTATGGAGCCACGGACAGAGCCGAAGCAGCCACCCAGATAAGTAGTTTGCGTACCGCTGTCGGAGAAAGTGATGGCTCCGTAATTGATTGAGCCGGAGACCACGGAACCGGAACCAAGGTCGCCGCACAAGCCACCTATGAAATTAGTGACATTATTGGCAACGGTCAGGCCGCCGTGGTTCTCGAGTCCGGAACCGAGAAGAGCGCCGTCACACTGACCCAAGATGCCACCCATACGGGTTTCGTTGCCTGACCAGGAGGAACTGTTACTCACAGATCCGTAGTTCTTGCAGTCAGTCATGGTAACTGTCTTGCCACTTTGAATATGGCCTACCAACCCACCGATGAATGCACGTGTATTATAACCGCTTGGGACATATACCGGAGCAAAATTAGTCACATTGGTCATAAACGTAGCATTGTTTGCCCGCAGTTCGCCAACCAGACCGACATATTCAATTGCTCCGGTATTGCCGGTATGCATGATATAAGACACTCCGTCCCAACTATCACCGTCCGAAGATCCAAAGATTACGTCATTGAGACTTCCATAAAGACCGGTAATAAAGCTGGTATTGGTCTCAGACTCAATCTTCATATTGTAAATCTTGTGGTTCTGCCCCTTGAAATTGCCATTGAAGTGAGTATCCTTCGCGGTGTAAGGCCAGTAGTCGGAACCATAGTTAATATCGGCATCCAGGTAAACGGTAAAGGACTGCTCATCTCCTCCATTATCACCCATCGCCGCGCCCCAGGCGTTCAGCTGGGCCTTATTGAAAATATGACGCACTTTAGGGTTGCCGTTCGTCACGGTTCCTGCGGCTTTGCGGCCCTTGCGAGCAATGGTAACGGCAGAGCTCACCGACTGACGCTCGGTAATACCGTCCTCATGTACAAAGCCAACTGCAAAATTACCCGCTGCCGTTGTCCCGGGGAGGACAGCCGCATAGTATTTACCTGTGGGGAAGTTGCCGCCGCCGGAATAGCCTACGATTACCCTGCCGGAGCCGGAGGACACGCTCGACAATACGCCGGTTGCAGCAGCTACCGTCGCCGTGCCTGCAATATTGCTTCCCTCGATAATAACCTTGTAGATGTTGCTTGTAGCTATCTCGAAAGATACCAGGCCGCAGACCTGCTTGAACTCCACAGTCATATTCGAGGTATTTACCTTTCCCACTGACACGATGGCGGAAGGATCCACACGATTGCCCGTACTCACCGTCTGCTCGGAAGGCACCGTTACGGTAACGTTGGAGCCTGACAGGGAGCCTGCGGCGGAATAGGGATACACCGTGTATAGGTTTGAATACGAAGCTGCCACCGTTCCGGAGAACAGTGCGGACGTCCCGGAGCCGGACAGGTTCGAAAAGTTTCTTTTTGCCGAGCCATCGAAGACAGCTACATGGTCAGTACTCTCCCATCGTACATTTTGAGAATCGGTAAAAGTGACCTTGGTATCATCCTCGGAAGTTGCAGATAGCAATAAGGAAATCTCGTTACCAGACACACCCTCGACGACCTCTGTACATATATCCTGCTTACAGGAAAGCGTAAACAGAAGAATAGTCAAAGGGAGGGGGCGGTAAAACAGATATAAGTGTTTAAGAATCTTGCGCATTATTATTTGTATCTACCATATAGGAGTAAACTCGCTTTCATCCTGAAAGTTTTCTGAAGAAGAGCCGTCGACAGAGCTTGTAACCATAATCGAGGCAAACAGGTCCATGCTGCTTACATCAGCTACGGGAGCCTTGTAACAGAAGCGATTGTTGGTTTTCATATTTTGTTCCTTTTTATTTTCCATACGCCGCCTGGAGTCTGCGGTAAGTCTTTGCATCAACAGGAACCACGCAGCCGTGGCGACAGATGCTGCCGCTCTTGGCGGTAGGAGGCGTAAAGCTGTTCACCTTGGACCAGCTGCTGGTAAGAGACGTCGCCTGGTAACACTCATAAATATTATCGGATCCACCATAATACTCTACGTACAAGTACCACTTGCCGGAGGTGGGGGATTCCACAAGGGTGGGGGCTTCCCGGTAACGGTCGGTCAGGCCGCTTCCCGGCTGGCTGTAGCCATAATTCAGCGATGTGGACGTGCACATACGGGGACGCTTGTAGTAAGCGGAGGAACTGTCCTTGGTGCGTTCATCCTTATAAACGGCATAGTACTTCCCTCCTCTATAGTAGATGATGGCGTCGATCTGCGCAGTATCGAAGTCGAACAGCTTCTGCGCTGGAGTAAAGGTCTCGAAATCGCTGGTAAGCGTGTAGAAAATACGCATAGACTCCCACTTGTCACTATCCGTCTTGCCGGACTCGGAAGCATGCCATGTGAGCATGAACTTTCCGGATACTGGATCGGAGAATATTTTTACCGCTCCGAAAGAATTGGTATCGTTCTCGTAGCCGTCCGGCAGAGCCATGACGGAACGGGGTATATTCTTTACCAGGTTCCAGGCTACACAATCGGAAGACTTCCATATCATGGGATGACGTGGAACGGTGTTGCTGATTCCCACCAGCCAATAGGTACCTTCTGTGTCTTTAGTGATGTACGGGAAGCCATAATAGGTAGGCATAGGAGACTCGCCGCTGTTAAGCTCAGTCCAGCTAAGACCGTCCTGAGAGATAGCATAGAACATGCGATAATAGTTCCCGTCGCCGTTGCCTGTGTGAGCAAAGAGATAACCGCCGGTCTCGGCAGGGGTTGTTCCGCCATCGTAGGATTCCTGATCCACTACGGTAACGGTAATGGCCGGGTCGGCCCATCCGCTGAACCACTTCTTCTCATTCGTCAAAGTTGTAGTGAACGAGTAGGTGGTATTCCCGTTGCTGTATTTGGTTCCGGCATTGGTCGCTCCAGTCACCTCAACACCATTGCCAACCTTAAGACCGGTGGTGAGAACAGCCGCGCTGTTGCCGTCTCCTATAATGGCACCATTCCAGGCTCCGCCCGAAACACTGCCAAAGTTGGAACAGTTGGATACCGTGTGCTTGGCATAGCCGCACACGCCGCCGACCATCGTATTGACTGTCCTCGTTGCGGACACAGTACCGTAGTTCTTGCTACCGTCCACGAGGCCGTAGTTGCTGTAGCCTCCGGCATTGTTGACAGAACCAAGGATGCCGCCGATGTACTGCGTTCCGACATTCCTGATCGATGAAGCCTCGCCGGTATTCACACAATCAGTAATCTTCTGGTAGCGGGAAGACGTCCTCGCCTCGAAGAATCCGACGATGCCGCCAATGTTCATGGTAGCACCTCCGTCCGTTCCTGCAGCATTGCACGTTACTGCGCCAAGGTTGGTACATTTGTCAATTTGTGCATCGTACCATGCCAGTCCGGATATACCTCCAATACGTACGGCCTTGCCGCTGGAAAGGGCACCGGAAGTCGTAACGTCTCCCTTATTGAAGCAGGAACGAACGATAATACTCAGAAGTCCGGAGTCCGCGTCGGAAGAGCCGATTATTCCGCCGATACGGAGTTCGCGGCCCAGGTTGCCCAAGGAAGCATCTTCCGCCGCGTTTGTTACGGCACCCGCATTCTCGCAGTTCAGAACGCTGAAGGTATGTGCAGCTCCGGGATATTCGCTGTCCAGCATGCCGACGATACCGCCGATCTCAGAAGCCGCGCCGTTGTTGATGACGGAGGCCTCGTTCTTGCAGTCCTGGATGGTAACAGTCATCGTATTGTCCTTGCCATTCAGGCAAGAACCTGCAATACCGCCCAAAGTTGTACGTTTACCGGAAGTGGAGGCGACGGTAAGGTCTGCCCCGGCGTGGTTTGTGCAAGCAATCAAGGAAAGAGTACCGGACTGTAAAAAGCCCGTAATGCCGCCAAAACGATGCTGGACATCACGGGTAGCTGTAATAGCCGCATAGTTGTGGCAGTCGGAAACCCGTGTTGCAGGATTGCCTCTGACTGAGCCGAAACAGCCACCAAGGTAAGTCGTTTTGGATCCGCTGTCCTGGAAGGTGATTGTCCCATAGTTGCTGGAACCGGTTACAGTCGATCCGCTTGCCAGGTCTCCGCATAGTCCGCCTATGAAAGTGGTAACCTCGTTGTTTACGGTAATTGCTCCACGGTTCTCCAGCCCCGAGGCCGTAATAGCCCCGCTACACTGTCCCAGGATACCGCCCATACGGGTTTCATCACCTGTCCAGCTAGAGTTGTTGCTAATTGCACCGTAGTTTTTACAGTTCTGGATTTCAACTGCGACGGCAGTATCCGGCACCACGCCCACCAGGCCGCCAACATAGGCCCTGGAGTTGGAAGAGGAAGGAACTTCAACCTTGGCAAAGTTTGTCACTCCCTCCATGCAGCCCTTTCCGGTAAGACGGCAGGCAAGGGCCACATACTCTATTTCTCCGGCCGTTCCCACATGGGATATGCGCGAAACGCCGTCCCATGAGGAACCATTGGACGACCCGAAGACCAGGTCTTTGACAATACCATCCAGGGTATAGAAGAATCCGGTCTTGGAAGCGGTCTCTACAATGATATTGTAAATCTTATGGCCCTGGCCATTGAGGGTGCCGTTGAATTCTGCGCCGGGGTGGTTCCAGTTGCCGCCTTCATAATCGATGTCGGCATCCAGGTACACTGTCATGCCATCTTCGTCGGCCTCCATTGCAGTACCCCATGCATCCAACTGGGCTTTGTTGAAAATATGGCGCACGGTGGTCCAGGCGTCACCCCAGGTGCCCGTGGCGGAGCCAGCGGACTTGCCCTGCTTACGGATGAAGGTAAGAGAGGACGAGGTTGCCCGGGCGTGGGACAGTCCGGAGCTCTCTACAAACTCCACGGAGAAGTTGCCAGCTGCGGTAGTACCCGGAAGCACGGCAGCATAATATTTCCCCTGAGGGAAGTTACCATCTGCATAAGAAATCGCAACATAGTCAACGCCTTCCGTTACCGATGAAAGAAGACCGGTAGAAGCTGCAACAGTAGCTGTACCACTAAGCTTGGTACCACGGATTACCACCTGGGAAATGTCGCTGGTAGCAATCTCGAACTTCACCAAGGCACATACCTGCTTAAACTCGATGCTGCCGCTTGTGCCCGCCCGATAGCCCACGGAGACGAGGGCAGCCGGGTCTGCATTTGCTCCCACGCTGACAATCTGCTCTGAAGGCACGTTCACAGTAATACTGCTTCCGCTACGGGAATTACCGGCAGAATATGGATAAACTGCACAAAGGCTGGAGTAACCCTTGGTTACATTTCCGGTAAAGGTAGCCGTAGCACCGGTGTTGGTACCGGACTCGATACCGAACTCATTTTTGGCAGTGCCATCGAATATGGCAATCTTGTCGCTGTTTTGCCAGCGGACATTAGCTGTCTGACCGAAGTCAAGCGCAACTTTGGACTCGGTGTCGTTGTCCTGCTCATCCGTTGCGACAAATGACAGAGGGACTTTCTCTGCAAACTCATCCTTCACAAGGTCAACGCTGATTTCCTGCGTGCAGGAAGCCAGAAGGAGAATCGCAAAGGATGCCGCTGTAAAAATTCTAATATTCTTCATTGAACAAGTCTTTAATCAAAATTTATTCGGCATATGTTTCTTGGTCTACCACGGTAACGGTGATGGCAGCGCCATCTGCTGCCCACCCGCTGAACCAACGTTCTTCTATAGAATCTGCTTTAGGGAAGGAATATGTCTTCTTCCCTTCGGTATATTTCACACTCTGGTTTGCAGCGCCCGTAACTTCAACGGCATCTCCTACGCAGAGGCCGGTTGTCATTACTGTATTAGCATTACCATCACCCACAATTGCACCGTTCCATGAGCCTCCGGTAACGTTGCCGAAGTTGGAGCAGTCAGCAATAGTATAAATGGTGTAACCGCACAGACCACCAACCATAGTATCTGTTGTTTTTACAGCAGATACCTCTCCATAATTCTTACATCCGCTTACCTGCACATAGGGCTGGGCATCTCCCCTTTCTCCACCTCCAATGATACCTCCTATGTACTGGACACTGAATGTACGCGACGAAGAAACGGTGCCAGTATTGATGCAATCGATAATCTGCTGGAAACGATTGGATGAACGACTATGAACGTAGCCAACAATACCGCCAATGGTAAAGCGAGCAACTCCGGCATCACCGGTACCGGTCTTGTAGCATCCTACGTCACCAAAATTCTTGCATCCATTCACAACGGTATTTGCATAAGTATTACCCACAATGCCGCCAACACGCACAGATGCACCTTTCTTCATGGTCCCGGATACCGATACCACTCCCCGGTTCACGCAACCTTTAAAGACCAAATCACTTCCTTCAGTCTCAGGATCGGTACCGCCTATGATTCCACCTACGCGGAGCTCACGATTGAGAGCGCCACCGTCATCAAACACTGCACTGGTAACAGCTCCTGTGTTTTCGCAATTGTTGATGGATATTACAGAGCCAGCGAAATAATTGTCGATCAGACCGGCAATACCGCCGAAATCAGACGCTGCGCCATTGTTGATAATGTTTGCCTCGTTTAAGCAAGACTCGAAAGTAGCCGCAAACGGGCCGCTGCCGTTGTACTGGCAACCTCCGACTATACCACCCATACACACGCGCTTGGCTACGGAAGAAGCAACCTCAAGTGTAGCTTCCTGATAGTTAATGCATTCCTGAAGCGATGATTCGCCAGACTCCATGAAGCCTGCGATACCTCCGAACCAATGCTCTGCATTACGGGTTACTGTAATAGGAGCGTAGTTCTCACATCCCATTACAATTGCGCTGCGCACTGACCCAAAGCAGCCGCCGATGTAGGTCTTCTGGCCGCCACCGTCGGTGAAGGTAATAGTACCGTGGTTGCTGGCGAAAGATATAGAAGAATCGCTTCCGAGGTCGCCACAAAGGCCGCCGACGAAGTTGGTTACGCTGTTATTGACGGTAATGGCGCCATAGTTCTCAAGGCCGGACGCCTCAAGCGTACCGCTGCACTGGCCGAGTATGCCTCCCATACGAGTCTGACCACCGGCCCAAGTGGAATTGTTGGTAACGGAACCGTAATTGATACAGCTCATCATCGTAGCTTTTTCTTCATTCGGCACAAGACCCACCAAGCCGCCCACATAGGCCCTGGTATTGGTGGCGGCTACTACTATGTTAGCATAGTTGACAACGTTTTCCATGGTTCCGTCGCCTGCAATACGGCCAACGAGGCCAACATAGTGAGTATCAGCATTGTCCTCGGAGGTGCCGTTATGGGTGATAACAGACTTTCCGTCGTAGCTCTGGCCGTCGGAAGAACCTACAGTGAGGTCTTTGAGAGTGCCTGTGAGCCTGGAGATAAATCCGGTGTCTCCGTCGTAATTCACAACGAGGTTGTAAATCATGTGTCCCTGTCCCTCAAAGATACCGTCGAAAGTAGCTCCAGTGCCGTTCCAGGGGGTGGAACCGCAGTCAATGTCGGCATCGAGCCAGACAGTGACTCCGCTCTCCTTGCTCATGGCCTCGCCCCAGGCAAAGAGCTCGTCTTTGTTAGTAATATGACGCACGAAGGATGCAGCGCCGTCAACTACTCCTGCTCCAATAACCTCACGGCGTGCGATAGTTACTGCAGAAGAAGCAGCCTTCTCCCAGCTCAGTCCGCCGCCTCCAATAAGTTGAATATTGAAGCTGCCGGCCTCTGTTACCCCGGGCAACACAGCTACGTAATAAGTTCCTGCAGGGAAATTGGCTCCACCCTCGTAGCTAAGTTCAACGAAGTTTCCTGCGCTTGGCACTGAAACGATAGTGCCGTCGGCAGCAACTATAGCCTCACCGCACAGGGCGTTACCACTGAGAATTATCTTATTGATTCCTCCTCTCTCAAGCTCAATCTTTACAAGTCCGCAAACTTGCTTGAACTCTATCTTACCCTCAGCAGCCTTGCCCACGCTCACGATAGCTGTAGTATCTACGCAAGCTCCGGCAGCGATAACCTGCTGCAAAGGAATAGATATAGTCAGGCTCTCCTCAGAAAGAGAAACAGCGGAGTCGTAGGGATATACGGCATAGAGGTCTGCACCAGGAGCTGCCATACCTGCAAATACGGCGCTTGCTCCGGTGTTGGAACCTTCTACTACACTGAATTGATTTTTGGACTGACCGTCAAAAACGGCAATCAGGTCTGAATCGGCCCAGTTAAGTGCCGGAGACTTCTCGAAATCCAGAGAGACCTTTGCGTCAGACTCTCCGTATGCGATTAAAGATATCTCGGCTTTAGGAGATTCTTCAACAGGAACAACTTCTATGATAGCCTCTTTTTTGCAAGAGCTAAAAGAAAGCAAGGCCGCAATAGCTGCAAATGCAAATAATCTAGTCTTTTTCATAACTCTACGCTTTAGAAGTTACCAGGAAATCATATCACCATTATCGATAAAGTCCTCCAGTGAGGAGTCGGTAGAAATGTCCGAACTCTCGGACAACAACGCGTAGCACATCTCATAGATATCTACATACGCATCAGGAGATGAATAGTGGATTTTTTTCATGTGGTGTATTATTTATCGTATATTTCTTGTAATTTCTTGTAAACCGCTTCCGGTACTTGGATTATACAGCCGTGCCGGCAATTGTCACCTGGCGGCGGGCTGAACGCATCCACCTTTTGCCATACGCTCTGGTTCAAAAGAGAAGCGGAACGGTAAAGCTCGTAGCGATGTACTCTGTAATCCTCCACATACAGATACCAGAAGTCACCCTCCGGAGACGGCACCAGGGTAGGAGCCTCCCTCCATGCAGGGCATAAACTGGCTCCGGGGTCGCTGTAAGGCCCTGTAAGAGCATCGGCAACAGCAATTCGCACCGTCTTTCCGGTAGAGGCATGCTCCGGCCAGCGCTCGTCTTTTATTACTGCGTAGTATTTTCCGTCGCTGTAATGGACTGAAGCGTCAATCTGCGCCATAGAAGCGTCTTTCCCTGAGAAGTCGAAGAGCCTGCGGGCCGGAGTAAAGCTCTCAAAATCCTTGGTAAGGATGTAAAAAGTACGCATTGACTCCCACCAGGCATTGCCGGAAAGTTCTTTCTCGCCAGCATGCCAGCTAATCATGAACAGCTCCGACACGGGATCGAAAAACAGCTTCATAGCCCCGTAGGAATTGGTGTCGTTCTTGTATCCTGCCGGAAGGTCCATAATAGAAGAAGGCAGGTCTTTGTGCTTCCATGTAATCATATCGTCCGACCACCACACTATAGGGAAATGAGGCAGAGAACCTGTGGAAGTGCCAATCAGCCAATATGTTCCCTTAGCATCTTGAGCTATGTAAGGGAATCCGTGATAGGTCGAGAGCGGCGAAGCTCCCCTCTTGAGAGCAGTCCAGCTCAATCCGTCGCGGGAGATGGCATAGAAGAGCTTATAGTAGTTCTTGCCGGTGCCCGTATGAGCAAAGAGATACCCGCCGCTCCCCTCTGGTTGCTCAGGTGTACCAGGGTCGGTACCAGGGTCAGTGCCTGGCTTGTCTTCCTTGCCGCATGCAATAAAGGACAGGACAAAGGAGAGCAGCACAGTAAGCACCACGCTACGGGTATGAAAGAGCATCTTCGTCATAGGGCGGGTTCTCCATCGATGGTTATGAGCTTACGGATATACAGGTCGCAGATTTCTATGCAGCTCATGGTGGGACGATAAGAAGCGGTAGGATGCAACTTAATGTAGCGTCCCTTGGCAGCTGCTGAGTTCATATACTCTTCTGGAGTAGTTTTCCAAACAGTAGGCAGGCCGTCGGACTGAGTACCCTTGGGGATATCGTTCCAGGTCATGAAGGGGCGCCAGTTATTGCCGGCATCTGCCGTGCTGTAGTTGGCTATGGCAGCACGGTACTTAGCCTGATCTACACCTTTGTACTGGGCTGCTGTTTCGAGCGTAAATTGGTCTTCTGTAAAGAATTCCATGCTCCTGAGGTCAAGATTACCAAGGTTGCCAGCCATTTTGGAGAGGCCTATGCTGTGAATATTTACTGTTTCACCCAGGTCTATCACCACAACGACTTTGTCGAACTTGCGGACGCCGTCACAGCAAGGATAAGGCACCTCAATGGTAGTGCCGGCAAGACGTCCGGACGAATACCTGCAAGTGCCGGGATAAGAACCCTCATCCGGATAGCGGAAGTCATCAACGTCGGTACCAATCCTGGTCTGCTGGCTAATGTTCCAATACGAGCAGAAATTGCTCTCCGCATTGCGGTTGAACATATTCCAGGCCCAATACTGGGAGTTACGGTCCTCCGAGTTACAGAATGCAATCTTGAATTTTGAAGGATCGAGTTCTGCAAAAGCGAACTTGGGGTTTGCGACTATGAGATACTTGACAGCTTCAGAAATCTCATACAGGTCGGAAGACACAGATACAATGCGAAGCGGGAGCAAATACTCCACATCGGCAGTGAGTCCCGTGCGGGAAAGATTCACGGTAGCGTTACCTTCAAGCTCATTTGCGGCAAAGCTCAGTCCTCCCAAAGTATAGGAGCCCGCAGGCAGAAGCGGATAGGAAGTGCCGTGAGCCTGGTTATACTCAGCCACTGCATCTTCTCCCAGGGCCTCGATACTGCCGCTGAAGGCAGACCTGTTGATTTCTGTCTTGCTTATAGAGAGACCTATGGGATACTCCAGGGTTTTATAGTCTATAGTTACAGGCTGGTCGCCGGAGAGCGTCCAGTCTATGAAGGGAGACACCACGGAGCAGTTGAGCAGTACCGTGCAGTTGTCTTTGTTTACCGATCCGGACTCGCTCACGAGCTGTATTGGCAGAATCCAGGCTTTGCCGGGCTCCCTGCGCATTGCAGGAACCATAGCAGAGGGGTATAATTCTACTGAAAACTGGCTGTGGGGTGATTCCTCTGTGAGCAAAACGCCCTCGGGTATCTTGTAAGAGGCCGCAGGGATAATGGAGAATTCCCCATCGTTGTAGCCCCAGCGGGCTGCTGCATCGGCCTCGCTCATTACCTCCAGCCGGCACTCGGCGCTCATCTCAGGATGCGCACCTGCCTTTACCACGAGCATTTGCTCCACGACTACGTCCTGGGCAGTATTCATAGCCACAGCTCTTTCGCCGGCATCTTTGAGGTACATAACCTTGAAGTATTCTTCGGGAAAGATTTCTACCTGATCGTCCCTATCGCACGCAACAGCAAGCAACAGGGGAAGCAGGAATAATATATAGCTGAACTTTCTCATATCCGAATATTAATAAATGGGTGCCTGAACCATCTGTGGATTGGAATAAACCTCATCGTGCGGCACAGGCATAAGGTACTGCCTCTCGTTCCACTGGATGGGCTGGGGAATAAGGACCGGAGTGTTGAACTCCTCAAAGGTAGGACCGGTGCGCACCGCATCGAGGCCCCAGAAATTATTGCGTCCCATCTGCTCCTTACCTTTGAGGTAACGGCGGATGTCGTAGTAACGGTGGCCTTCCTGGTAAAGCTCTACGAATCGCTCGTCGAGCACGGCGTCAAGCAATGTTTTATTTGCTGCAGCAAGGCTGGCAGCCGTCCATTCAGGCACGCCTGCGCGGCTGCGGATTGCATTGAGAGCCGTCAGGCCCACCTCGTCATTACCCGTCCATGCAGCACATTCTGCAAGAATCAGGTATAGCTCGGCAAGGCGTACGAGAGCCACAGGATAATAAAGGTCTCCTGAGTTATTCTTATTGGAAACTCCCGTATAGTAAAGATTTGGATGCACCCATTTGATATTGAGGAAACCCGTCACGCAATAATTACGAGTACCCCACTTGGCTGCATTGTACCCACCCTGCTGAGGATCTCTCATGTGACAGATAAGCGGCTGGCGATTGGCAATGACTGGCGAATACTCGCAACCGTCAAAAGCTACCCACGCGTAGAAACGGGGTTCGCGACCAACATTCAGCTTGATAATGTCAGGCTGAGGCATTTCTGCCGAAGTGTACCATTCTGCCTCCGGAGCAAACTCGGGATCTTCTTTAGGAATAACTCCGTTCTCGGTAAAGAAGTGCTGAACGGTGTACAGTGTAGGTGAGAGACCTCCCCATGCGCCGTAACCGTTGGGCTGCACGTCCGTATTAAGTATGTAGTGAGGCATGGAAGCCATGCGGTACTGGCCTTCCATCCTCGAAATGCCCCAGATAGTCTCCCTGTTACCCTCTGCGGGGTTGGTAGTCATCATATAGCGGAGCATCATCACAAGCGTACGAAACTGTATGTCTTCTGCCGAGTCAGCCTTGCCGGGCACGGACGGAAGAGGGATACTCTGGTTGCCCCTGAGAATCTCGGATTCCTCGGTCCCAAAGAGGGCAAATCCCGCATCGAGAGCGGCTTGGAGAGCTTCCTGGGCAGCAACGTATGCACGCGTCCACTTTTCCGGAGAATAAGTAGGACTCACCAGCTCGGTCCCGTAACCGGGTGTCTCGAAAGTGGTGTTCTTCCATGATTTGTCTGGGAAGCTTCCGTTCCACATGGGCGAAGCTGCAAGCAGCAGTATTCGAGCCTTAAGGGCCTTGCAAGCAACGGATGTGGCGCGGCCAGAATAGTCTGGACCCGGATCAACTGAAGGCAAAGCCTGGGCGGCCTCGTCGAGCAAGTTCACTATGTAATCTACACAATAATCGAAGTGATAGCGCCCTGGAATCTCTTCCTTGGAGAGGTTTGTAGGCAAGAGCTTGTCTGCAATGGGACAAGGGCCAAACATGGCCAGAACCTTATAATGATAGTATGCCTTAAGGAACTGAGCCTCTGCCAGGTACTGCTGCCGTAACTCAGGGTCTATCTCAGCCTTGGTCTCCTCCATATTCTTGAGGAAGAGGTTGCAGTAACCAATTGCGTTGTAGCAATTTGTCCAGGGATAACGGTTAGTGGCAAGGCCGGTGGCAGTAATATACTCGGGAGTAAGCATGTTGTACTTCACGAGCGAACCCAGATGGCCCCATTCCTGAGGAGCCACGCTCTCGTCGGTGCCTCCACCGTCGATACTGGTGAAGTCCGGGAAGATACGAATCTCTTCCTGCAGGTAGCCATAGCAGCTGTACAGGTGATTGAGCGCCGTAGCATTGTCGGTTATCATATCGTCCAGGTCGGGCTGCTCCGGCGGCACCACGGAAAGGTAGTCACAGGAGACGGCGCAGGCGATGAGTGCGACTGTATATAAGAACTTTTTCATACGTCAGAACTTGAATTGAACACCTACATTGAACGTGCGGGAGAGCGGATACGAATAGTAGTTCAGCTCAGGATCCCAGTATTTAAAGGGAGACCATACGGCAATATTGTCGCCGTTCACGTACACCCTGCCAAAGGGGAAGGTCCAGCCAAGCTCTATGGTTTTGAATCGCAGGAAGTCTGCACGGCGAACCCAGAAACTGGAAGGCTGGCGGTTGTTGTACACCTGGCTCTTCAAGAGTCCGAGGCGGGGGTATATAGCGGCCGAGTTGTCAGCTCCCTCGCGCCAGTATCCGTCGGCGATCCACTTCATGAGGTTGTGGTCGTTGGAGTCGTCGGCGAGGAAGGGTTCGAAGCCGGACAGCATAATGTTTCTGAGAGCAGAACCGTTGAAATACACGCTAAAATCAAGCTTGCGCCAGTTGATGCTGCACCCAAAACCGTACTGGATTCTCGGCATAGAACCGTAAGGCGATATCATCACCTGGTCCACGGTGGTAATCTTGCCGTCTCCGTTGATGTCGCGATACTTAATGTCACCTACCATCACGGAAGAACCGAAACTCGACTGGTCGGCGCTGGTAGCGATTTCTTCTTCGCTCTGGAAGAGGCCCTCTGCAATATAACCCGTCATGCGGCTGAGCGGTTTGCCGGTTTCGGTCTGCCATACATAAGGATAGTTAGGCTCATCTACATAGACGTACTGGTTCTTGGCATAGGTGAAGTTGCCACGCAGATCTATGAGGAGATCTTTAGTAAGTTGCTTCTTCCACTTCACGCTGAGTTCAAGTCCGGTATTATCTACTTTACCTATGTTGCTCCAAGGCACTGAAGATGCATAACCCAGACTCTTAGGGAAGGATGCTCGCTTCATGAGGATGCGCTCGCGCTGGTTGTAGTACCAGTCGAAAGTAATGTTGAGCTGCTCCATAATTTCCATGTCGAAGCCAAGGTCGAGTTCTTTTGCCCTTTCCCAGTGAGCCCCATCAACTGCATAAGCAAGTACTGTGGGGCCGGAACGGGCGGTACCGCCGGTATAACCGGTGCGGAAGGTGGTTCCGCCGCTCATGCTCACAGAATTCTCGTACAGGAAGTGAGCTGCACCGGCCGATGTACCGGTCTCGTCGCTGCCCACCAGACCGTAGGAGCCTCGGAACTTGAGATAATCTACAACCGGGCGGAGAGACTGCCAGAAAGGCTCGCTCGAAGGAACCCAACCGAGTGATATGGCAGGGAATAGCTCGAAGCGTTCGCCGGATGCAAGTCTTTCGGTACCGTTGTATCCGAAGTTGAGTTCTATAAGGTAGCGGTTGTACCAGTCGTAGGTAAAGCGGCCGGAGAAGCCCTGGTTACGGTTGGGCAGCACGCCGCTGCGATACTGGCGCATCATGTACATGAGCATTGCGGTGACGTTGTGATGGCCGAAAGAGCGCTCGTAGTTAATGCGTCCGTCCAGGTAGAAGGTGTTGTTGGTGGATGTTGAAATGCCCGATTGGCTCACATACTCTGTACCCACCTGTAATTCGTTGAGCCTAAAGGTAGTAGGATTCTCTACGTCGTAACTGCCGGGCAATACGTTATACAAATATGGGCTCAGCGAACGGGTGTACCAGGTAGATGCGTAGTTGTTGAAGTTCACCAATCCGTTGATAGAAAGGCCCTCCGTTATGAAGTCAAGTTTCTGGTTGAGGGTAACAGAGATGTTGAGCTTGTTGGTGTTGGTCTCCTGGAAGGTATTGAGCATATTGGCGTAAGGGTTGGTATAAAAACGCCCTGCGCTCATTATCTGCGAGCCGAAGAGGAGGTGGTTGTAGCCCTCCACGCCGTCGAATATTGCGGGGAAGGATACGGGAGTATTATTGTAAATCGCCTGGAAGATGGAATTGGCCGAGGTGGACGGACTGGTCTGGTTGATAATCTGCGCGTTCATCTTGAGCGTCATCTTGGTAGATGGCGATATCTGGTAGCCAATGTTGTTCTGGAATGTGTAGAGCCAGCGGTTGTAGTTGTTGTTGAACGAGTAGTTCTGCGGCACGTTTAGAATACCACCGTCGTGGTTCATCTGCAGGCTCATGTAATAAGTGACGCGGGATCCACCTCCGGATACGTTCACGTTTGCCCTCTGGCTCATGGAGTAGTCGCGGAACATAAGGTCGTACCAGTCTACGTTGGGCCAGATATAAGGATTGAGGCCGCTGCGGGTATTTGCAATGTCGGTAGGGCTGTAGCGCACCTCGGCATTAGGATTACGGGCCAGCTGGGCGTTGTTGTAGGCCTCCATAAATGTGGCGCCATCGGCATACTCAACTATGTTGACGGGCTGGAGAACGGAGGTCTCTACAGTTACATTAATGCGAGCCTTGGTGTTCTCAGAACCGGTCTTGGTAGTAACAATCATAACACCGTTTGCACCTCGGGCTCCATAGATCGCAGTTGCAGAAGCATCCTTAAGGATAGAGAACGACTCAATCGACTCCGCCGGAATATTGTTAAGGTCTGATGTGGTAATCTCTACGCCATCGAGCAGAATAAGCGGGGCCGTGCGTCCGCCGAAAGTGGAGATACCTCGGATATAGAAGTCGGAGGTACTGCCGGGCTGTCCGCTGGAGGTAACAGCAATAACACCAGCGAGCTTTCCTGCCAGAGTATTTGTGAGCGAAGAAGTCGGAGCCACAAGGGTATTACCGTCAATCGCAGCAATAGCACCAGTAACCGACACCCTGCGCTGAGTACCGGCACCCACGACAACCACCTCGCTCAGGACCTCATTGTCTGGTTCCAGTTTGGCGTCTATCACACCCTGGTCGGTAATGAATACCTGCAAGTCCTTGTAGCCGAGGGCACTTATAACCAGTTCTACACTCTTGCCGCTGATATCAATGCTGAAGCGGCCGTCGATGTCGGTTACTGTACCTACGCTGGAGCCTTTGATCTGGATACCGGCGCCTATAATGGGCAGCCCATCAGCCGCATCCACAACGGTACCAGTAATGGTTCTCTTAAGCTTATCCTTCTTGGCTTGCGGTTGTTCGGGGGCCGCCTGAGCAATGTGTTTGAGGTAGATTTGCTTGTCAGAAACAGACCATTCATCACCCGAGCCCTGAAAGACCTTTTTGAGCACATCCTCGATTGAATCATTTGCTGCGCCCACAGTCACCTTGCGTGACAGGTCTATAGTATTGGTCTGGTAAAAGAATGAGTAGCCACCCTGCTGTTCTATCAGGTGAATAAGCTCAGCTACGGTTCTGCTCTCGGCCGGGAAACTCAATCCGGAAGAAGGGGCTTGAGAAAATACCCCCCCCCTCCGACAGAACCAGGGCCAGAGCGCAAACCAGAGTCATTAATTTGACCTTCTTCATAAGATTAGTTATTTGAAAGGTTTACCGTCCATATACCATCCTCGAAACTACTCACCAGCGGAAGGCTGCGGGACAGGTCGGACAGCATCTCAGAAAGATTCTTCTTAAGCTTAAGAGTACCTGTACAAGACAGGCCGGCAACGGCGGGCGAATAATCAATATGCGCACCGTAATACTGGCCCAGATAAGAAAGTAGCTCCTTCATAGATGTATTGCGCGCACGATAGACGCCCTCGGTCCAGTCTAACATACCTCCGAAGTCATCCACGTCTGCCACATTGATTTTTCCGTTGCCGTCCAGCGTACACAACTGGCTCGGCGACAAAGTTACAGACTGGGCACCTGTGTCTCTTAGGGATACATTTACAGAGCCGGAAATCAATGCAACACAACGCTCGTCCGCCTTATTTCCAGATACGAGAAAACGTGTTCCAAGCACCTTAATCTGTATGTCGTCAATATCCACAACAAAAGGCTTGCTCTCATCCCTGGCAATGTCATAGAAAGCTTCTCCCAGCATTTGAACCTTTCGTTCTTTTGCAAAGCTGGAGGGAAATACTATTCTGGAATGAGAGTTCATATGCACTACGGAACCGTCGGCAAACTGGACCTTTGCCCTATGGCCATAAGGCACCGATATCATGCATTGAGCCCTGTGCGAGGTGTTTGCGCCATAATCCTGTCCGTCTATCCTGAAGCCTTCCGGGAGGCAGGAAACGCGCATTTCACTAGCCTGTGAAATAATCTTCCTTCCATCCGGAAGCATTACTACCGGCTCATCGGAATCCGCCCATGCATACAGTTCCACTTGAGCAGAAGGGGCAGATCTCGTATTACGCTTAATGAACGGAGTTACAATAAAGATGGCGGCTATCGCCACGGCAGCTATCGCAAGTGCAGGGAACATGAAAGGATGCCTGTTGGAAACTCTCTTCAGCACTTCATCCAAGGAGAGATAAGGGTTGAAAGCTCTCCCCTTCTCTTCTGTCCATTGCGAATAAGCCACCTGCAGCTCTTGCTTTGCCTCAGGCCTATTCCTAAGAATATCAAGCAATTGCCGCTTTTCCTCCAGACTAGCCTTGCCGTCCAGATACTTAAATAGAAGTAATTTTTCGTGGTCCATCAATGCTAACCACGAAAAAAAGAAAGACTACCCTACCGTTTTATGCAAGAAAAAGTAAGAGCAAGTACACAAAAGGTATTCCCTTCTCCATGAAGGCACGCTTGATGCGCTTAAGAGAAATCGTCATCTGCTTTTCTACCGCCTTTACAGAAACGCCCAACTTGCTGGCAACTTCGTTGTTAGACAAACCCTTGTCTCTACGGAGCATAAAAACCTCATGTGCCCTGGGCGGCAGTCCTGAGATAACCTCATCAAGAGTTCTGGTCAAGACATCATAATCAAAAGCGCCGTAATTCTCAGGGGTAAACAAATCGTCTAGCATTACAGAAATCTCTGCATCCAAGGCCCTTTCCTCAAGGCTTGCAGATTTGCCGGAATTCTTGCGGCACCAATCCACGGCATTATTACGAACTGTTCTCCACATATAAGCCCTTATCCTGGAACTATCTTCGAAACGGAACACTTCGGGCCTGCGAATCAATATCTTACAGAAAGAATCCTGCACTATATCCTCTGCGACGGAAACAGAATGTACATACCTGAGGGCAAGGAGACATAGGTCCTTGTAGGTGTCCATATACACTCTTGTAAAATCAATATCCGTCATTTATGTGGTCGAATCTGTTCTGCAAATATAGTTGATTTTTCACAAAAAAAGATGACCGGCAGCAATACCGGTCATCTTTTTAAAGAATGTGGGGCAGTTTACTTCTTGTTTGCGAAGAAGTCTTTTGCCTTGTCGGCTTCCACCAGCTGCTCTGTGAAAACATAAGCGCCGGTCTTGGGGGATTTCTCCATGCGGATGCACTTGACCATGCTCTTGGCACCGGCCTTGGCTGCGAAGGTTGCAACGGCTTTCTTTGCCATAATTTAATCTCCTATAACTTATTTGATTTCACGGTGAACAGTGACCTTCTTCAGGTAAGGGTTGTATTTCTTACGCTCCAGACGGTCGGGGGTGTTCTTCTTGTTCTTGGTAGTGATGTAGCGGGAAATGCCCGGTACTCCGGAAGCTTTCTGCTCTGTGCACTCGAGGATGACCTGCACCCTGTTTCCTTTTGCTTTCTTTGCCATAATCGTAAAAATTAAACAAGGTTAATCAATCCTTTCTTCTGAGCCTCGCGAAGCGTAGCTTCAAGACCGTTCTTCTCGATGATCCTCATGCCCTTGCAGGACACTTTGAGGGTGATGTATCTCTGCTCCTCCTCGCTCCAGAACCTCTTGTTCTTGAGGTTGAGGGAGAAGTCGCGCTTGGTGCGGAGTTTAGAATGGGCAACGTTGTTGCCTTTCATTCTTTTCCTTCCTGTCACTTGACAAACTTTTGCCATAACTATCTGATTTTTATTGTTTTCTTATTGAGGGCTGCAAATATCGCTCTATTTTCCCGGATTTCCAAATTGGCTATTAGAGAAATTTGAAGAATCTGCGCCACCTTATGTTGTGCGGGAATTTCCGCCCCGCGTCGGTTGAGAGCCAAATCACTGCAGGTCTTCCGACCACGTGATCTTCAGGAACGAAGCCCCAGTATCTTGAGTCCAGAGAATTGTGCCTGTTGTCTCCCATCATGAAATAATAATCCTGCTGGAAAGTATATGAGCCCGCTGCAAGTGCAGCCTGCACGTCGGAGTGTTCGTAATCCCGTATCAAGCGCTCGTAGAGGGGAATGTTCTCCGGGGTAATCTCTACCGTAGCTCCCTTGCGGGGAATCCACAGAGGGCCGAAGGAATCCCTTGACCAGCTGTACAGGGGCGAGAAGGGGAAAATCTCCCTCCAGTCGGAAACCTCGGTCTGCAGAACCGGCTCTACGCTCACTACGTTCTTGAGTTCTTTAACCTTCTCCAACATTTCCGCCGTAAGGGGAAGCTCCGGATAACCGGGAAGAGAAGAAGAAAAACGTAGTTCGCCGAGATTGAGTCCGAGCTTATCTACCACCTTGGGATTGAGTTCCCTGCCGGTAGTCACCACCCTGTAGCTCAACTGAACGCCGGGCCATACAGTCTGCTGCTCTCCGTTCACCCAAACAAGGCCGTCGCGCACCTCCAGCGTGTCTCCGGCTACCGCAACGCAGCGCTTTACATAGTGGTCTTTCTTGTCCATAGGGCGGACAATCACCGGCCCTAAAGCCTTGACCGCCGCCTCGCGGCCCATGTAACGCACTACTGCGTGGTAATCTTCGACCGGCGCCTTGGTGAGGACGGTATCCCCGTTGGGGAAGCCGAACACTACACAGTCTCCCCTGCGGACCTCCCTGAATCCCGGCAGACGCTTATACTTCCATTGCACAGAAGTCGAATAAGACTCGCTGCCGCCAATGACGTTGTGCGTAAAGGGGATGGTGAGAGGAGTCATGGGGAGCCTTGCTCCGTATGTCAATTTGCTGACGAAGAGATGGTCTCCGGTATAGAGGCTGCTCTCCATCGATGAGGAAGGAATCTTGAAGGACTGGAACCAGAATACATTGATGAGCGTAACTACCACCACTGCGAACAGTATGGCGTCCACCCAGTCAAGAATCCAGTTGAGGAACTTGCTCTTGGTCCTTATCTTCTTCCTCGGGCTCACTTACTCTCTGTTTATTTTACAGAATTGATGATAGCTTCGAACGCCTGGGGATTGTTCATTGCCAGGTCGGCGAGCACCTTGCGGTTGAGGCCTATGTTCTGAGCTGCGAGCTTGCCCATGAACTGGGAATAAGAAATTCCGTACTGACGGGCTGCTGCGTTGATACGCTGGATCCAAAGGGCGCGGAAGTTGCGCTTCTTGGCCTTGCGGTCACGATAAGCATAGGTGAGACCTTTCTCGTAGGTGTTCTTTGCTACTGTCCAGACATTTTTCCTTGACAGGAAGTTACCGCGGGTTCTCTTGAGAATCTTCTTGCGGCGTGCGCGTGAAGCGACTGAGTTAACTGATCTAGGCATAATTCAATACTTTTAGAGAACCAACATTTCTTTTACCCTGTTCACATCTGCCTTCTCGATGAGAGCGAAGTGATCCAGATTTCTTTTACGCTTTTTGGTCTTCTTGGTGAGGATGTGGCTGTGGTAAGCATGCTTCCTCTTGATTTTTCCCGATCCGGTAAGCGTGAAACGCTTTTTGGCACCGGAGTTGGTTTTAAGCTTTGCCATTGTTTTTAAACTTTAAATTAATATAAAATAGTATAAAAGACAGCAGGGGCAAACCTGCCGCCTTCTGTTATTTCTTTTTCAGCGGGGCCAGCATCATGGTCATTCGCTTTCCCTCGAGGGTGGGCATATTCTCTGCGCGTCCGTAAGGCTCAAGCTCTACGGCAAAGCGCAAAAGCTGCTTCTCGCCCTGCTCGGCGAACATGATAGACCGGCCACGGAAGAATATGGATGCCTTTACCTTGGATCCCTCCTGGAGGAACTCCTGGGCATGCTTGAGCTTGAACTGGAAGTCGTGCTCGTCTGTGTTGGGCCCAAAGCGGATCTCCTTGATGACCACCTTGGCGGCGTTGGACTTCATCTCCTTGGCCTTCTTGCGCTGCTGGTACAGATACTTCTGGTAATCCAGAATCTTGCACACGGGAGGGTCGGCCTTGGCGCTGATTTCCACGAGGTCGAGCTCGAGCTCGTCTGCAAGCGCCATCGCCTTCGCGATGGGCCAGATGCCGGGTTCGGGGATGTTGTCTCCCACCAGGCGCACCTGCGGAGCAGTTATCTGCCCGTTGATGTTGAGTTCGTTCTCATCCTTTTGTGCCCCACGAGGGTCCGGACGGCGACCTCCAGGTTTGTAGGTCGGCTTTGGTCTGTATGGTCCTGCCATCAAGCTAATTCTTCAGCAACCGCTGTGTTAATGTAATTTATAAATTGTTCTACAGTCATAGCGCCCTGATCGACACCCTCCCTGCGTACGGAGACGGTGCCATCAGTAGCCTCTTTTTCACCGACAATCACAATTACAGGCACTCTCAGAAGGGAAATCTCACGAATCCTCTTGCCCAGTGTCTCGTTGCGAGAGTCTATGGAAGCGCGAATATCGGAATTTTTAAGTAATTCGCAAACTTTTTCTGCATAATCTGCATATTTTTCGCTGATTGGCAGCACTTTGACCTGGTCTGGCGAGAGCCACACGGGGAGGTGTCCGGCGGTGTGTTCGAGCACCACTGCGGTAAAGCGCTCCAGGGAGCCGAAGGGGGCGCGGTGGATCATCACCGGGCGCTGCTTGCTGCCGTCGGCATCGGTAAACTCAAGTTCGAAGCGCTCGGGCAGGTTGTAATCTACCTGGATGGTGCCGAGCTGCCACTTGCGGCCTATGGCATCCTTTACCATAAAGTCCAGCTTGGGCCCGTAGAAAGCGGCCTCGCCAAGCTCTACTACGGTCTTGAGTCCCTTCTTCTCGGCGGCGTCGATGATAGCCTTCTCTGCCTTGTCCCAGTTCTCGTCGGAGCCGATGTACTTCTCTTTGTTCTTGGGGTCGCGCAGGGAGACCTGGGCCATGTAGTCCGTCATCTTGAGCGTCTTGAAGACATAGAGGATGAGGTCGATAACCTTCTCGAACTCCTCCTGCAGCTGGTCGGGGCGGCAGAAGAGGTGGGCGTCGTCCTGGGTAAAGCCGCGCACGCGGGTAAGTCCGTGGAGTTCACCGCTCTGCTCGTAACGGTAAACCGTACCGAATTCTGCAAAACGCAGGGGAAGGTCGCGGTAAGAGCGGGGAGAACTGCGGAAAATCTCGCAGTGGTGAGGGCAGTTCATGGGCTTGAGCATGTACTCTTCGCCCTCCTGCGGAGTATGAATAGGCTGGAACGAATCCTTGCCGTACTTTGCATAGTGGCCGGAGGTTACATAGAGCTCCTTGCTGCCGATATGCGGAGTAACCACGGGCAGGTACCCCATCTCGGCCTGCTTGGCGCGGAGGAAGTTCTCCAGTATGTTGCGCATCACTGCGCCACGGGGCAGCCAGAGAGGCAGGCCCAGACCTACGCGGCCAGAGAAGGTAAAGAGCTCCATTTCCTTGCCAAGCTTACGGTGGTCGCGCTTCTTGGCCTCTTCTACCATCTGCAGATACTCGTCGAGCATGCTCTTCTTGGGGAAGGTGACGCCGTAGATACGGGTAAGCTGCTGGCGGTTCTGGTCGCCCTTCCAGTAAGCACCGGCAATGGCGGTGAGCTTAACTGCCTTGATATCATCTACATGCTTTACATGAGGACCACGGCAGAGATCTGTGAAATTGCCGTTCTTGTAGAAGGTGATGGTGCCGTCTTCAAGGTCCTGGATAAGTTCTACCTTGTAGGGATCGCCCTTCTCGGTAAAGTACTTGAGAGCATCTGCCTTGGATACCTCGGTACGCTCGAAAGTTTCCTTGGAGCGTGCCAGCTCTATCATCTTGTCTTCTATCTTCTTGAGGTCCGCCTCGCTTATCTGGGCGTCTCCAAGATCTACGTCGTAGTAGAAACCGGTCTCTACTGCCGGGCCCACGCCAAAGCGCACGCCGGGGTAAAGAGCCTCAAGAGCCTCCGCCATGAGGTGGGCTGAGGAGTGCCAGAATATGTGTTTTGTCTGCTCATCGTCCCAGGGACGGATGGTTCCATCTGTAAAAGCTAATGTCAACATAAAATTGTTTTTGTTTGCAATCTGCAAAGTTACAAAAAATATCATATATTTGTGATATGAATGATAATACGTTTGAAAGAAAGGGTACCTGGAACGACGCGGCGCGCAGCGGTCTGGTACTTGGCTTGGTGGCAATTGCCTACATGGTCATAAACTCGCTGACGGGCAAGATTAACGCTTCAGGCGTAGGCGCAGCTGTAATCAATGTAGCGAGCCTTCTGCTGTGGGCATTCAAGTTCTACCTGTGCATCAGGCTGATGAAGTACTTCATGCAGAAATATGCAGCTTCCCACGAGGGGATAAGCAACGGCGACAGCTTCCGCTTCGGCACCGCCACCGCCCTGCTCTCCGCCCTGCTGTATGCAGGATTCTCCCTTGCCTGGACCATGTTTATCCAGCCAAATGAACTGAAGGACGCGATGGATGTAGCCATGGCAGCATACGAAAACATGCTCACGGAGGCGCAGATGGAAACTATACAGGAACTGGTGCCCAAGTTGCCCACCATCACTTTCTTTACCAACCTGCTGTGGTGCTGGTTCTTCGGGACCGTGCTGGCAGCCATCTTCTCCCGCAATATTCCTTCCCGCAACCCGTTCGAAGACATCGATAACCAATAGCTTATGGATATTTCCGTGATAGTGCCGCTGCTCAACGAGCGCGAATCACTGCCAGAGCTCAGGGAGCGCATCGCAGCCGTAATGAAGGAGCATGCCTGGAGCTACGAGATTCTGTTTATAGACGACGGCAGCACCGACGGCTCCTGGGAATGCATCCGCGAGCTCTCGGCCGCCGACGCGTGCGTCAAGGGAGTACGCTTTCGCCGGAATTATGGCAAATCTGCCGCATTGTACTGCGGATTCGAGAGGGCACAGGGCGATATAGTAGTTACCATGGATGCCGACCTGCAGGACGACCCTGCTGAGATTCCGGCGATGAGGCGCATGATCGTAGAAGACGGCCTGGACCTCGTAAGCGGATGGAAGAAGCAGCGCAAAGACAACGCCCTCACCAAGAACCTGCCGTCCAAACTCTATAATGCCACAGCCCGCCGCGTAACCGGCATCAAGCTGCACGACATGAACTGCGGCCTCAAGGCATACCGCCGCGAGGTGGTGAAGAGCGTTGAGGTTTACGGCGAGATGCACCGCTACATCCCCTACCTCGCCAAGAATGCCGGCTTCGGGAAAATTGGCGAAAAGGAGGTACACCACGAGAAGCGCAAATACGGCAAGAGCAAATTCGGCCTTGAGCGCTTTGTGAACGGATTCCTGGACCTGCAGAGCCTGTGGTTCCTGAGCACCTTCGGCAAGAGGCCCATGCATTTCTTCGGCACCACCGGCCTGGTGATGTTCCTTGCGGGATTCGTGATGACCGTCTGGATTATTGCAGCAAAGCTCGTGCATCAGGCGCAGGGACTCAAGTTCCGCGCAGTCACAGACCAGCCGCTGTTCTACCTGGCCCTGCTGGCCGTAATCCTGGGCGTGCTGCTTTTCCTTGCAGGTCTGCTGGGAGAGATGATAGCCCGCTCCGCACCAGAACGAAACACATATAATATAAAGGAAGAGCTATGACGATAGGCATCTGCAACGACCACGCCGGCGTGGAATACAAGAACAAGCTCGTCAAGTATCTTGAGGGCAAAGGATACAAGGTGCTTAACTTCGGCACCGACACAGAAGATTCCTGCGACTACGCAGATTTTGCGCACCCCCTCGCCGAGGCCGTAGAGAGCGGCAAGGTAGATAAGGGCATAGCCATCTGCGGCACTGGCAACGGCATGGCCATCACCCTCAACAAGCATCAGGGCATTCGCGCCGGGCTGGCCTGGAATACTGCTATTGCACATCTGGTCAAGGAACATAACCTGGCAAACGTGCTTGTGGTTCCCGCACGCTTTGCAAGCTATCGCATGGTGGTGAGCATGGTGCGCGAATGGCTGGTAACGGAGTTTGCCGGAGGCAGGCACGAGCGCAGGATACACAAAATCCCCCTGAAATAGTGTTCTCCAACAACATAGAAGATTACCCCGACGGAATAGTCTTGCCGATAGACAAGCCCTACCGCTGGACCTCCGCCGACCTTGTGCGCAAGATAAAGTGGGCGGCATGCAGGCACTTCGGGAAGAAGAATCTTAAGGTAGGGCACGCCGGAACCCTGGACCCTCTGGCCACGGGCATACTCCTGGTCTGCATTGGGCCTGCCACCCGCCGGGCCGAGGAGCTGCAGGCCTCCTGCAAACAATACATTGCAGGCGTCTGCTTTGGAGCGGTAACTCCCTCGTACGACCTGGAAAAAGATATAGACCGTATCTGCCCCTCAGAAGCCGTGACGGCCGAAAGCCTGCGGAGCATACTCCCCTCTTTTGTGGGCGAGCACAGACAGGTGGCGCCACTCTTCAGCGCAAAGTCGGTGGACGGAGTGAGAGCCTACGAGACTGCCCGCCGCCTGCTGCGCGAGGCTGCAGCAAGGGGTGAGGCCTTCGATCCGGGAGACGTGCTTCAATCTTCATTGATAAACATTTACGGCCTGGAGCTGCTCAGCTTCAGCGAGCACTTCCGAGCCCCGGAGCCGATTCCTGCCACCGATGGGCACGGACGCATAAACGTAGCAGACGTGCGCTCTTACAATCTCAAGCACGCCGAGATACTGGTAGATTGCTCCAAGGGCACTTACATTCGCGCCCTGGCCCGCGACCTGGGCGAGGCCCTGGGCGGCGGCGCTTTCCTGGGCTCCCTGCGCCGCACCCGCAACGGCGGTTACGACATCTCGCAGGCACTCAGCCTGGAGCAGGCGCTGGAGATGCTCCGATAGAGAATAAGGGCGCCCCGTTTCCGGAGCGCCCTCAATCATGAAGTAGTTTATACTGCGTTACTTGATAACGTAGTTGATGGTGTGGTTGTCGGGATTCTTGGTTCCGCAAATCGTAGCATCAGTAGGAGCGGCACCGTTAAGGCTGCCGGATACCTGGATGGGATCCGCTGCAGAACCGAGGGTAACGGACTTGGAAGTACCATTGAAGTAACCAACCACGAAGCCGGTAGTCTCGGGAGCGGCCTCGGAAGTAGTGATTTTGCAGTCTACGATGCAGCCGTAAGCCGTATCATGCTCCACATTACCCAAATTACCGATGAGGCCACCGATGCCACTTGTAGCTTTACACTTGGCAATAAGCTCGCCCTTGGCGACACATGCGGTAATAGCATGACCCTGTGAATGGAATCCGCAGAGAGAACCTATCGCGCAGGCCGTACTCGTGACATCCAGAGTTATAACGCCTTCGTTAACGCTGTTTTCAATCACTCCGGAACCGCCTTCGATGCCTCCAAGACGGCACTTCATAGCGCCACGGCCGGTAATAGCGCCCCTATTGGTACATCCGCTTACAGATGTACCGGGAGCGGGTTTCTCCTGCCCTGGCCAGCCCACTATACCACCAATTGCCGAATTAGACTTGGACGCATCGCTATCTACTATGATGGCACCATCGTTCACGCAATTGGTGTAGCTTGTGTTGGAGAAAGGACCGGTGCTGGTGTTTGTAAACAAGAAGTCACCGCCGCCTATACCACCCACGCAGACAATAAGGTCAAACGCTGCAATTGCGGTTCCGGGAGTACTGTGCTTCATGGAAACGTTGATTTCGCCGTAGTTATGGGTATTGGTAATCCTTCCGCAAGGAGCACCTACTACGCCACCAATCTGGGTGCGGTTCATGTTGGCTGCAAGGTCAGTCTCGGCAGCAGTAAGGGCGAAGGAAACTTTGCCATAGTTTTTGCAGTCTGACACAGAGAAGCCTGCAGCGGCAATAGCTGCAAAGCCACCAACTGTAGGCAGCACATCGGCCTCGGCAATCTTAGCCTTCGCAGAATAATGGGTAGCGCTGAAGCTAACGTCGCCCCTGTTATCGCAGCCGCTGGCAGGTCCGGTAAGGAGTGCGGCAACACCTGCAACGCCAAGTCCTACGGCAGCACCAGAAGAAACCACTGAAACTGCGGCCTCGTTAAAGCAATTGACGAGTTCGCCACTGCACTGGCCGACAATACCTGCCACGAGAATGGGCTCGGCTATAGCAGCTGCGCTGTAAGTCACGGCAACATTGTTGGTGACACCCTCTATGCTTCCGCTACAATCTCCTGCCACAACGCCGAAGACAGGGACCTCGGGAGAAGCAGTACCCTCAAGGACAAGATTCTTAACGCTGCCGGAGAGTGTTGTAAACAGAGGGGCAGTGAGCGAGAGGCCCTTGATACTGTGGCCCTTACCGTTGAGTACGCCCTTGAATGAGGCGGCGGGAACCACCGTCTTGCCACTCAGGTCAATATCCGCCTCCAGTGTGTACTCTGCGCCTACAGCAGCAAGTCCGGACTCCTCGGCGAGGAAGGCCAGGAAAGCGTCGCCATTGCCGATGTGAGGGTCGAAGCCGCTTGGAGCCAGAGTGGTGACGGTAGCCTCGGTGTACTCTGTGCTTACGCCTCCCTTGTTGGCCTTGACTCGATAATCATAAACAGTCTCTCCTACGAGGCCGTTGACCTCGTATTCGGTAACTTTCATGTTATCTATCACAGACCACTCCTCAGCGCTCTTGGCCTTATACTCAAAAGTATAGGTTTCCGCAAAAGGAACTGCGTCCCAACTGGCCTTGAAGCTGGTCTCGGTAGGTACCGCAGTAAGGTTAGCAGGAGCGCCGAAGTTGGCTACCATAGGGCCTGTACCTACGAGAACGGCAAGAATGGTATCTGCTGTACCCAGATAGGTCCAGTTGGAATAATAGTATCCGTCGTAGTTGGCGCGGATACGGACATAGTAGAACTTGCCCGCAGAAATGCCTTTGCTAACTACATACGAAGTCTCGGGAGCATAAATCACCGACCATGTAGTGCCGTTGTTCTTCACGTAGTCCACCAGAATGTCGTCGGTGAGCTCAAGGGTGAAGGAAGTAGCGCCGGCAGCAAGCGCCTGCTCGGCATCCCAGGTAAAGGCTGCCTTTGCAGGGCCTGAGGCTGCCGCATCATAAGCTATAGACGCAACAGCAGGCTTTGAAGCGTCGAGCCCACCCGGATTGAACTTGTAGGGATTCTCCTGTTTACAAGCCACCAGAGCAGCAATGCCCAATGCCAATATAAAGATTTTGCTGGTTTTCATAACTCGTAACTATTAGTTGTAATCACCACCGCATTCGGGGTTTGTACTGTATGCGCCGGAGCTGGTAACGCTAAGTTCGCCAGTGTTGGAGCAGCCTGTGAATGTGACCTCCGAACCACTCTTCTTGCCGCCCAAAATACCACCGACGCAGCTGGTCTTGCTGGTAGAGAGGGTGCAGCTTGATTCGAATGAGAGTTTGCCGCTGTTGGAGCAATTGGTATAGGTAGTGGCGCCGGCCTGGCTGGCATCGGCCACGATACCACCGATAAATGCCCTCCAGTCAGTCTTTACGGTACCTTTATGGATAACTGTAAGATTACCCTTGTTGGAGCAGTCGCTGACCTCGTACTTGCAGCCGCCGGCAATACCGCCCAGACGGTTAATTGCACAAGGGCAGGTAATGGTGATGTTGCCGTTGTTGTGGCAATCCACGATCTTGCCGGTCACGTAACCGAATACGCCGCCGCACTGCTGGTTAGGAGTTTCGGTCTTGGTACCTATCTCAAGCTCGAGGTCGGCCTCGTTGGTACATTTCTCGAACACAACGCTTCCGTCGGATTTATAAGGTCCTGCAGCTGCAATTACACCAGCCCAGTAGCTGGGTTTGCCGGTGCCGTTGCCCGCGCCACGGTTACCGTCGGTACCGCCGGCAAACAGGCCCTTGGCATAAAGCTGGCCGTAGTTATGGCAATCGTATGCGCCCTGAGTAACGGTAGCGCCAACACCTGCAAGGTGTGCGCAGGTCCAGGTAGCGCTGTCGGAATCACACTCGATAGATACTTTACCTCTGTTGACGCAGCCCTTGATAGCTCCCTCAACAAAACCAACTACGCCGCCGGCATTGGGATATGCTCCGGAACCGCCGTTGATGTAATGCATGTAAACATTACCCTCATTGGTACAGCCCTCGGCTACTCCGTAGTTGCCGGGAGTCTCCTTTGCAGAAGGAGTACCGCCGACCACACCGCCCAGGTAGAAATACACAGCCGTCACATATTCTACAGAGACATTTCCGGTATTGACGCAGTTAAGCACCAGCGACTGGCCGGGCTCGCCCTTGTACATACCCACCACACCTCCAAGGGTATGGAAAGTTCCAGAGCCGGGAGCATCTACATGCAGTGCGATTGCACCAGAGTTGGAGCATCCGCTTACAGGGCCCTCGGTATAGCCCACTACGCCACCCCAGTTGCAGCTCTTGTCTTTAGGAAGAGCGGCATAATTCATGGTGATGGGAGCAGCATTGGTGCATTTTTCTACAGTACCGGCATTCCTTGCGGCAATGACACCGTAGTTGGTTTCTTCTGCAGGCTCGGGGAAGCTGATGCTGGAGTTGGCAGCAACATCTACTCCGCTTACAAGAGCGCCCACCGCCACGTTGCCCACGAGGCATCCGGAGATAGTGAGAGCAGAGAACTTGATATCCTTTACAGTACCGGTAAGCTGGTCTATAAGGTTACCGGTCACGGCCACATTGCTAAGCGTATGGCCCTGGCCGTCAAGAACTCCTGCAAAGGAAGCAAGGGTGCTCAGGCTTTCGCCGGCGAGGTCCAGATCGGCGTTGATCTTGTAATAGTCGCTACCGGCAGCCGAAGCGCCGTTGGCAAGCAAGGCTACAAAGTCCTCCTTTGCGTTGATCATGATAAAGTTTGACTTGAGTGTGGTTGCGCTGCCGCTAAGGTACTCGGAGTACTCTTTCTCGCCTTCTGTGGTCCTGAAAGAACGCACGCGGAAGTCGTATTCCGTCTGGGGAGCGAGGCCCTGGATTTCTACGCTGGTAACAGTTACAGAAACAGGGTCGGACCATGTTGCATCGGCTGTCTTCTTCCAGGAATACTCATATCCCTCGGCGAGGCCTATCATACCCCAGGAAGCACCTATCTTGCTCTCGGATATTGCCTTAACCTCAAGGGGCTCGGGAGCTCCGAACGACATGCTCAGAAGACCGTGACCAACACTGACGCAAAGCAGAGCGTCACCATTCTTGAGAACTGTCCACTCAGAATAAACAGACCAGGGATAATTGGCCCTTATACGGGCATAATACCTGTCATATTCGGCAAGGCCGTTGAACATAACGCCGTCGTTGGGGGTACTGGTAACCAGAATAGTCCTGCCGATAAGGGTATTGTACATATCCACATCGGAGAAGTCGGGATTCTTGGCAAGCTGCACGGAGAAAGAAGTTGCTCCTGCGGCTATCGCATCATTTCCGTTCCAGTAGAATGCGATGCCCGTAGTAGACGACATCGACTCATCATAGGTAAAGTCCGTTACGCAGGCCTTGGTGCTGTCTATTCCGGTAACAACCTTCTCCTTCTGGCATCCGGAGAGGAGCACCGATACGAGGGCAGCGGCAGCGATCAGGATTTTGATTGATTTCATACTGAATTGTTTGTGTTATCGATTAACAAATAATACTTAACGCCTTCTAAGAGGGCGTCCCTGACAAACAATCCTATTTACAGCCGGCCTCTCGGCCCGTCTCTGACTTGCAAGCACAAAATTACAATTATTTTTAATAATGCGGTACAACCAAAGCACTTTTTTGATTATATTCGCACTACATAATAACACAAACTAACAACGACTAATAACAGAAAACAAAACAATTTTTTAATCAATCCCTATAAAACCATCTGATTTTCAGCTGTTTCGTCCTGGCTTGCGTAATTCTAATTTAATTAACTAAGGACCTTATATGATGAAAATCACGATTCCAAGAAGCTTTGCGCTGGCACTCGTCGCCCTGTTCATAGGGACCGGAGCCTTCGCACAGACTTCTACGATTACCGGTGTAGTGCGGGACACCCAGAACGAGCCCGTCATCGGTGCCACCATCATGGTCAAAGGCACCAGCACCGGAGTTATGACTAATCCTGACGGTTCATATTCCATCAAGGCAAAGGCCTCCGACGTCCTCGTATGCCAGTTACTGGGATACAAGAACAGCGAAGAAGCCGTAAACGGCCGCTCCAGGATTGACTTTGTAATTGAAGAAGACTCGGAAATGCTTGAGGCAACTGTAGTCGTAGGTTACGGTACCCTCAAGAAGACGCAGCTCGTAGGCGCCGTGGAGAACCTCTCTGGAGAAGCTCTCGAGCAGCGTACCGCGCCTAATGCCGCAAGAGCCCTGCAGGGCCAGGTTGCAGGTTTGAACATAGTCATGAACGACGGCAAGCCTACCCACAGCGGCTCCATGTACGTGCGTGGTAACGCCCAGAGCTACAGCGCCCGTTCCTCTATGAAGAGCCGCGACAACTCTACCTACAGCATAGGAAACGGCGACACTTCCGCCCTTGTGCTCGTAGATGGAGTTGAGGCCAGCCTTTCTTCCGTCAACCCAGATGATATCGAGACTATAGCCGTGCTCAAGGACGCAGCATCCGCCGCCGTTTACGGTGCCAGAGGTGCATTCGGCGTTGTGCTCGTTACCACCAAGAAGGCTGCCGACGAGAAAGTTACCGTCCGCTACAACGGAACCTATTCCATCAACCAGCGCACCGTGCTCTGGGAAGACGGAATGATTACCGACGGCCTTGTATGGTCTGAGGAATATGCCAAGTTCTACATGGAAGACTACAGGCGCGTAGGTGCCGGCGAGCCTTCCTTCCCCAGCGTAGTGAACAACAAGGCAAAGTGGTTCGGCCAGGATTACCTGGAGGAATTCCGCCAGCGTCGCATCGCAGGCATCACCAGCCCTTGGGGCGGCACCGCCAGCGACGGGACCTACAAATACTTTGCAAGCACCAACTGGGCCGAGGAGTTCTACAAACGTTCCAACTCCACCCAGTCGCACAGCGTAACTGTAAACGCTGCAGGCAAACGCTCCAGCATCAGCGCATCCGGAAGGTGGTACAACCAGGAAGGTATTTACAAGGTTGGCAACGAGCAGTTCAACCAGTTCAACTTCCGCGTAAAGGGTGACGTAAAGGTTACAGACTGGGCCAAAATTGACGTTAACACCTCGTACTACAGGCGCGACTACATCCAGCCGTTTACCAACGACAAATACACCGCAATCTCCCGTATCCAGCACCGAGGCCAGCCTATCTACCCCGCATACAACGAGGACGGCACTCCTACCTACTACGGCCAGGCAATCCGCTTCGTAACATACGAAAAGGGCACCGACTACCAGATTGAGCAGCCCACCCAGTTCACCGGTGCTGTAGGCCTGGAGCTCGAATTTATCAAGAACGTTCTCAAACTCCGTGGCGACGTATCTTACAAGGCCAACCGCAACCACCAAGAGCGAGTTGTTACCGCTGCCCCTTATTATGAGGCTCCCGGCGCCCTGGGATACTTCCATACTCCTGAGGCTTCTTACAAATCCCGCTGGAGAAACAATACCGATTATATTACCGGTAACGTAGTCGCCACCTGGACTCCCAAGCTCGGCAAGAACCACGACCTCAACGTAGTGGGCGGCTGGAACATAGAGGACTACAGATACGACAGGTACTACATCCAGTACAAGGGCATCAAGTACGACACCCTACCTAGTTACGAATTGATGGACGTGCTTCTTCCGGCCAACCAGCCCCAGGACTACGTAACCACTTACGGTACAATGGGTTTCTTCGGCCGTGCCAACTACACCCTGCTCAAGAGGTACATCTTCGAGGTTGCAGCCCGCTACGACGGTTCGTCTAAATTCCCTGCCAACCAGGTTTGGGGTTTCTTCCCTTCTGCCTCCATTGGTTGGAGAGTATCCGAGGAGCCCTGGATGGAATGGAGCCGCAGCTGGATGGACAACTTCAAGCTCAGGGCTAACTGGGGTTCGCTCGGCAACTCCAACATTGCCGCCTACTACTTCCTGGAGACCATCGGCATGGATAAATCTACCGTGCTCTTCGACGGCTCTCCTGTTTACTACACAAGCAGCCCTTCCGTCGTTCCCGACGACCTTACCTGGGAAACCGTCACCACCTTCGACGTAGGTCTTGACTTCGACTTCTTGAAGAGCAGGCTCTCCTTCTCCGGAGACTACTATATAAGAGACAACACCAACCTGATTGTGGGAGGTCCTGAGATTCCTCAGATCTTCGGTGCCGGTGCACCTAAGGGAAACTACGGAGCCATTCGCACTAAGGGATGGGAAGCATCCCTCTCCTGGAGAGACCACTTCAAGCTTGCCGGTAAGCCCTTCACCTACAGCATCAAGGGCAGCGTGTGGGACAGCCGCACCTGGGTTACCAAGTTCAACAACACCAACGGCAACATCCTCAACTTCTACGAGGGCAAGGAACTCGGCGAAATGTGGGGATTCCGTACCGACGGCTACTTCTTGTCTAACGAAGAGGCAAACAACTGGGCCACAGACACGTTCCATCAGAACGGTACAGGACACTATGCCGAGCATGCCGGTGACATCAGGTTTATCGATATCAACGGAGACGGCAAGATTGACTACGGTGCAGGTACCCTCGACGACCATGGCGACCTGGACCGCATAGCCAACACAACTCCCCACTACTTCTATGGCATCAACCTGGACTTCAAGTGGAACGGCTTCGGCCTTTCCGTGTTCCTCCAGGGCGTGGGCAAGCGTGACTGGTACCCCGACAACCACTCAGCCTTCTTCTGGGGCATGTACTGGCGTCCGTACGGACCGCTCCTTGCCGAGCACATGGGCGACAACCGCGTACAGCTCGACTACAGCACCGATAACTGGAAGGTTATCAACGCAGACAAGAATCCTTACTGGACCAGATGCATTGGTTACAGCGCAGACCGTAACGTAGGTCCTCTGGGATTCGAGAACGACTACTATCTGCAGGATGCCGCATACCTGCGTCTCAAGAATGTTACTCTGGACTACACCCTGCCTTCCGAGCTCACAAAGAGAATCAGCATCGAGCAGGCCAAGTTCTATGTGTCCCTGGAGAACATGTTTACCTTCTCCCCTATCTACAAGCACACAAATATGTTTGACCCGGAGAACATCGGACAGGACAGCGACTTTGACGCTGCCGTTAACGACCAGGGCGACGGCTTCTCATATCCTATGCTCAAGACCGTAACCTTCGGCGTAAACGTAACCTTCGGCGGCATGCAGCTCAAATCTGCCCCTTCATCTGCTTCTCAGTACACCGCCGCTACCGCAGCCGCATCTACTGCAGCCCGCAGGTCTTCCCGCAAGACCGAGGTCAAGGAAGTGGAGAAGATAGTAGAGGTAGAGAAGGTAGTAGAGAAGATCGTGGAGGTAGAGAAAGAGGTCGAGAAGATTGTGGAAGTTCCTGTATCTACTCTTAAGGGCGAGTACAGCGAAGAGGTTTACTTCGTCATCGGCGAGTATGAGATTCGTCCCGACGAGGCCATCAAGATTGGCCGTATCTGCCAGATACTCAACGATAACCCTGAGGCCAGGATTGTCATCACCGGATATGCAGATTCCGGCACCGGCACTCCCGAGTTCAACATGGAGCTGTCTAAGAACCGCGCCAACGCCGTGGCAGTCAAGCTCGTGAAGTCCGGCATCGATGCCGAGCGCATCACTTGCAAGGGTATCGGCTCCGACAAGGATGCCTCCGTAACTCCGGACTACAACCGCGTTGCAGTATGTATCATTAAATAAGCGCTTTATGAAAAGAATACTATACATCATCATAGGTGCGGCGGCCGTAGTAAGCGTGAACTCCTGCAAAGATTTCTTTGACAGGACTCCGACCAATACTATTCCTGCCCCTTCCTACTTCAGCAACGAGTCTGAAATCAAGATGTACACAGACGGATTTATCCAGTCCCAGCTTCCTGATTTCACTGATATTCCTTGCTCCAACTCCGATTTCTACAGCGACCTGGTGGCCTCAAGTAAGGTTACCAAGCTGTATCAGGGCACTTATACGGTTGCGGACGCCTCCGGATGGGCTGCCAGCAACTGGTCTTTCCTTCGCCGCGTCAACTATATGCTGGACAATATGGAGAAGGCCAAGGACAACGTTCCCGAGGATATTTACAATCACTACGAGGGAGTTGCCCGCTTCTGGAGGGCCCGCTTCTACTTTACCAAGGTTACGACCTTCGGTAACGTGCCATGGATCGAACATGTGCTCCAGCCTTCCGACTCGCTGATTCTCTACGGTCCCCGCGACAAGCGCGAGGTTGTGATGAATCACGTTCTCCAGGACCTCAAGTTTGCAGCCAACAACTGTTTGAGAGACAAGTTCGTGACCGACGGACGCATCTACATCAACCAGGATGTTGTGCTTACTTTCATGTCCCGCGTTTGTCTGTATGAGGGCACCTACAGGAAGCATCACAATGTAAACTACTCCGACGGTGAGCCCTGGATAAGCAACGATCCCAAGACCGGCGAGCCTCTTGCCGGCAGCGAAGACTTCCTCAAAGAGGCGGTCTGGGCCTGCGAGAAGCTTATCAACGGCGGTAATTACAGACTGCACAGCGGCGACGTCAAGACTGCCTACAGCGACGTTTTCCTGAAGGACGAGCTTCAGAAAGAAGAGGTAATCTGGGGACGCTCCACCAACGAGTCCATCAACGTCAGGCACGACGTCACCCACTACTTCAACTCTCCTTCCTACAGTGTTCAGCCTTCTCCTACCAAGGACTTGATCAACCACTACCTCAAGCTGGACGGCAAGCCCATTACCAACGAAGGCAAGATAGCTTACAAGGATGAGTTTACCGACAGGGACTGGCGCCTCTCGCAGACCGTATCGCCTCCCGGACATCAGTATAAGAATGGTGCCGGCGAGACTGTAGCCAAGCCTGTTCCCTTCGACCAGACTCATACCGGTTATCAGTTCTGCAAATGGAACCAGGAAGATTATGCAAACTATTCCAACAGTTTCTGCACTAATTCAATCCCTGTTTACCGCTATGCAGAGGTACTTCTCAACTATGCAGAAGCCAAGGCCGAGCTTAACGGAGGCGTAATAGACCAGCTCACCTGGAATACCACCATCGGCGCACTGCGCGAAAGGGCCGGTGTCAAGAGCATCTATCCCGGTTCCAGCGACTATGTGGTTGACACCTACCTGCGCGAGTATTACAATGCCGACGAGTTCGGTCTTACAAACTATGAGATCGAGCTCCGCCGTGAGAGGGCTACGGAGTTTGTATGCGAGTGTGGTTTCCGTATGTGGGACCTCAAGCGCTGGCACGACGCAGACCTAATTGTAAGGCGCTACCGCAATATCGGCGGATGGAGAGGCCTCTACATCTCCGAGGACGATGTGAAGAACGGCTTCGACATCAACGGTTTCACCCGCAAAGTTCTGGTTGGCTCCGGAAGCACTACTTCTGAGCAGTACGCCATTGCGAACAATGGCAACAACGAATCCCTGTCCCTCACCGAGAAGACCCACGGATTCCTTGTTTACAACCACAGAATGGTATGGGAAGAAAAGTTCTACCTAACTCCTATCCCCCAGACCGCTATGAACGTTAACCCCAAGCTGGGACAGAACGTCCTTTGGGAATAATATTTGAAAAGCTTTGACTGGTTGTTGCGGCCGGTACGCCGGCCGCAACGGCCACAAAAAGTAAGTAATGAAATGAAGTCAAGAAGTATTTTAAAACTGGTGGCGCTTGCCGCCATAGCACTTGCAGGCTACGCCTGCGAACCTAAGCCCGTAGATCCGGAGAAACCTTCGGGAGGTGATGAAGAAAAAGTAGATGTCATCAACGGGACCACAATAGAAGAAGGTATGTCCGTATGCGGACTTATTTCTGACACTTCCGGCAAGGGCATTCCCGATGTGCCCGTTACAGACGGCTACAGCTATGTGGTGACAGACGCCAACGGAGTATATCAGATGAAGGCCAGCCGTTACTGCCGCGTGGTTTACATGTCGGTACCGGCCGCTTATAAGATACCTCTTGACAACAATGCCCACTTGCCGGCAATCTACAAAACAAGGGATAAGGCCAAGGCCATACAGCGCATAGACTTCAAGCTGGAGCCCCAGGAGCTTGAGAAGAAGTTCACCCTCGTAATGATTGGTGACCCTCAGTGCAGCAACACTTCTGAAGTATCCCGCTACACTCAGGAGACCGTTCCCAGCATGCTGGCCACGCTCAATGACGCTCATGCCAAAGGGAAGTACCCCAACGCCTACGGTATAACCCTCGGAGACATTGTATTCGACAGCACCAATATGTGGGGCAATATGAGGCAGTCTATGTCCAACCTCAAATTGCAGGACGGCGGATGGTTCCCAATCTTTCAGTGCATAGGGAACCACGACCATAATTCCCTCGTACAGAGCTCCGATTTCGACGCCACAGAGGAATTCTTCAAGTATTTCGGCCCTACCGACTATTCTTTCAACAGGGGCGACGCTCATATCATCGTAATGGATGATATCCAGTGCACAAGCATCAAGAAGAGTTCTAAGCCCAACGGTTACACTTGGGAGTACAAGGGAGGCTTTACCCAGACGCAGCTTAACTGGCTCAAGCAAGACCTGTCTTACGTGACCGACAAGGGTAAGAAAATGGTCGTCCTGTGCATGCATATCCCCATGAGGGCCGGAGCCACGGACGGAAGCGGATTCAACAAGAGCGCTTTTTATACCGACGTCCTCGACCTGCTCAGGCAGTTCGGCGAAGCCCACATAATGATTGGCCATACCCATTATTCGCAGAACTACATTCACGAGTCTTACGTTTGCAAGAATGGCCAGCCCATATACGAACACATCCATGGTGCAGCCTGCGGCGCATGGTGGAGTTGCGATTCCAACGTAACGGGACAGCCCAACGGATACAGCGTCTATGAGGTAGAAGGCAACTCTATCGTAAACTGGATAGACATAGGATCAAATCGCACCGCAGATTACCAGCTTCGCGTGTACGACGGCAACCAGCTTTATTCCGGATCTAAAGGTTATACTTACCAGTGGTGCAGGACCTCCAACATTGGAGGCTCCGGCAACATTACCGCCACCGGAAGCACAAAGCTCAAGAACGCATTCGTAGCCGAGGTATTCAACGACGACGACAAAAACTGGAAGGTCGAGATGTGGCAGAACGGAGTAAAGATCGGGGACTTCCAGAAGCTGGCCAACGGCAGCTGCTGCAATGTGTGCCTGAGCTCATACTTCTTCAACGAGCTTGGCAAGAACACCACATCGTGGGCAAACAAGACAGCCAGCCATTACTGGTACTTCGTACCCGCAAGCGGCAATCCTTCTGCAGAGAAGAACTGGGAGGTAAAGGCCATACAGACCATTCCCATGAGCGGCAAGGTGAATAACTACTATTGCAGCTCGCTCACCATCGATTACTCAGCCTTCTAACAGCTGAAACAAAGAATTGAGCAGTGCTTCTAATGTCCCCAAAATAGGGACGATAGGAGCAAATAGCCCAAAAGATGCGCTTAATGTCCCTTAATATGGGACATCAGGCGCATTCTATATAAAAGAGGTTAACTCACTTTGGAGTCAACCTCTTTCTTTTACCCGAATATAGGTTTACTACTAGTAGAGTTCGTCGACCGGTTCTCTGTAGTCGTCTGCAGTGGGAGCGGGTGCGCTGGGGCGCGGGCCGCTTCCGCTGCGGCGGGGACGGTCGTCCCTGCGCGGGCGGTCGCCGTCGCGACGCGGGCCACGGTCACCGTGACGCTCGCCTCCGTGCTCTCCCCTACGCTCGCCACCCTCGCGGCGCGGGCCTCTGTCGCCACGTCCCTTGGGCTCAACATAGCCCTCGGGCTTCTCTGTGAGGGCGCGCATGCTAAGGCGCATCTTGCCGGTCTTGGCATCTATCTCGAGGAGCTTCACGTCAACCTCGTCGCCAACCTTCAGCACATCCTCCACCTTCTCGGTCTTGGTCCATGCAATCTCGCTCACGTGGAGCAGACCTTCCTTACCGGGGAGGATCTCGATAAAGGCACCGAACTCAAGGATGCTCACCACCTTGCCGTGGTAAACCTGTCCGGCTTCGGGAACTGCGCAGATACCCTTGATCCACTCGAGAGCCTTCTGCATGGCCTCTTTGTCTGCGGAAGCAACGTCCACAACACCCTCTGTGAGGTTGGTGCCGGGGATAGGGACCTCGTCGATATTGATGGTTGCGCCGGTCTCTTTCTGAATCTTCTGTATGGTCTCTCCACCCTTGCCGATAACCGCACCGATGAACTCTGCGGGGATGCGGAGCTGCTCGATACGGGGCACGAAGGGCTTGTAGTCCTCGCGGGGTTCGCTGATGGTTTTGAGCATCTCGCCCATGATGTGCATGCGGCCCTGACGTGCCTGCTCAAGTGCTTTTTCGAGCACCTCGTAGCTGAGGCCGTCCACCTTGATATCCATCTGGGTAGCGGTGATACCGTCGGCGGTACCAGTCACCTTGAAGTCCATGTCGCCGAGGTGATCCTCGTCGCCGAGGATGTCGGTCAGGATGGCATAACGGTCGTTGGGACGCTCTGCGTCGGTGATAAGACCCATGGCCACACCTGCTACCGGCTTGCTGATCTTCACACCTGCATCCATGAGAGCAAGGCAGCCACCGCAAACGGAAGCCATTGAAGATGAGCCGTTAGACTCAAGGATATCGGAAACTACGCGCACTGCGTAGGGATTCTCGGGGGCTGTAGGGATGACGGGCTTGAGGGCGCGCATGGCCAGGTTGCCGTGACCTATCTCGCGGCGGCCCACTCCCCTCTGGGGCTTGGCCTCACCGGTAGCGAACGGAGGGAAGTTGTAATGCAGCACGAACTGCTGGTCGCCCTGGATGAGAACCTCGTCCATCTCCTTCATATCCAGCTTGGTACCAAGGGTGACGCTGGCAAGACTCTGGGTCTCGCCACGAGTGAAGATGGCGCTTCCGTGGGCGCAAGGCAGATAGTCAACCTCGCACCAGATGGGGCGCACCTGGTTGCACACGCGGCCGTCCAGACGGATACCCTCGTCCAGAATCATATTGCGCATGGCCTCTTTCTCTACGTCGTGATAGTAACGTGCGACCATTGAAACCTTGGCTGCATAAGCCTCTTTCTCCTCCTCGGTATGAGGCTCGGGGAGAGTGGCCACGAACTCGTCGTGGATGGCATTGAAACCGTCCTCGCGCTCGTGCTTAGGCTTTGCGCTCTTTGCCAGGGCATAGCACTTGGGATAGCAGAAATCGTACACCTGCTTCTTCAGGTCCTCGTCCTGCTCGTCGTGAGGATAGTCGCGCTTTGCCTTGTCGGTGCCGAGCTCGGCCATGAGCTCCTTCTGCACACGGCAGTGCTTCTTGATTTCTTCGTGGGCAAACTTGATGGCCTCGAGCATATCGTGCTCGCTCACCTCCTTCATCTCGCCCTCAACCATCATAATGTTCTCCTCGGTAGCGGCAACCATGAGCTCAAGATCGGCGCGTTCGGTGTCGGCAAAACCGGGGTTGATGACGAACTTGCCGTCGATGCGGGCCACGCGGACCTCACCAACAGGGCCGCCGAAGGGCAGGTCGGAAGTGGCAAGGGCTGCAGATGCTGCAAGGCCTGCAAGTGCATCGGGCTGGGTGTCCTTGTCGGCGCTGATGAGGCTAACCTGCACAAAGACCTCCAGATGGAAATCATCCGGCCACAGAGGGCGGATGGGCCTGTCTATAAGACGGGCTATCAGCACCTCGTAATCCGAGGGCTTGCTTTCACGCTTGAGGAAACCTCCGGGGAAGCGTCCTGCTGCATAATACTTCTCGCGATAGTCAACTGTGAGGGGCATGAAGTCGGTTCCCTCTTTTACTTCTTTTGCTGCGCATACGGTGGCCAGAAGCATAGTGCCACCCATTTTAACTACTGCTGAACCGTCTGCCTGCTTGGCAAGTTTGCCGGTTTCGATCTCGATTACGCGGCCGTCCGCGAGCTCGATTTTCTTGTTGATGATGTTCATTACTGTTTTTCGATTACGTCTTTCTTCTAAAAAAGGATGGCTCCCCCTTTGGGAGCCACCCATGTTTTCCTATCGTGATTATCGACGGAGACCAAGCTCCTTGACGATCTTCCTGTATCTCTCGATGTCGACCTTCTGGAGATAATCCAGAACCTGACGACGCTTACCGACAAGGCGGAGAAGACTACGACGTGTAACCACGTCTTTCTTGTTCTCCTTCACGTGCTCAGTAAGGTGAGCGATACGGTAGGAAAATAAAGCAACCTGACTCTCAGGAGAGCCGGTGTCCTTATTGGACTTCCCGTACTTCGCGAAAATCTCTTGCTTCTTCTCTGGCATTAAATATTCAGCCATCGTGCAAAAAATTTTAAATAGTTAACATACCTTAAGGCCACCGTGGCCAAAAAGCCTGCAAATATAAGAATAATAATTTATTATTAAAGAATTTTTGTATCTTTGATAGATTAAAAAAACTCGGATATGAAAAAGATTCTTGTTTCCGTACTGCTTTGTGCAGTTTTATGTATCAACCTGCAGGCCTGGGGGCCTCTTGGGCATAAGACCGTAATTGCAGTGGCTCAGCGCCATCTTACAGAAAAGACCAAGGCCAACATTGCCGCCTACTTCGACTACGACCTCAAGCAGGATGCCGTGTGGATGGACCAGCACCGCAGAGACAAGCCCATTGCATACACTACTGCATGGCATGTATACAACGTAGACGAGAATCATAATTATGATCCCAATCCCAGGCTGGATAAGGGAGATGCAGTGATGGCCATCCAGGTTGCCTGTTACAACCTTTCGCACTACCGCGAGCTCACAGACTCGGCTGTGGTTATGAACGTGCGTATGCTCATCCACTTTGTGGGAGACATGCACTGCCCGGTGCACTCATACTTCCCCGTGCCCCGCAACTTCTGGAAGTGCAGCCTCAACGGAGTGAAATATAAGAGTTTCCATGGCTTCTACGACGGTATTCCTGACCTTATGTGGCCAGACGCAAACCCGGATGAGATTGCTGCCAAGCTGGACAATTGCAGCCCCTGCCAGCAGCGTAAAATAGCAAAGGGTACACCCATCGACTGGGCCCGCGCCTGCGGCGACCGCTGCTGCCATATCTACGATATCAACGCTCCTCTCACCGAGGATCTTGATCCCGACACAGTAGAGAAATCCCGCGAAATCGTCTCGCTCCAGCTTCGCGACGCCGGCTACCGCCTTGCCCGCCTCCTCAACGAACGCTTCGGGAAATAATTATTTAAGTTCGAAGCTGTCGGCGTTCTCCAGAACGGGGAAATTGCGACTGTAAGCGCGTAGGAATCCAAGGTCGAGCTCTGCGCAAGCAAAGCCCTCGGAATTGTCGGGAACGGAAGCAATAATCACGCCGTAAGGATTGACTATCTTGGTATAGCCGGTGTAATTGCACGCCGGGTCGGAGCCAACCCGATTGCAACCAAGCACATAGCACTGATTCTCAATCGCCCGCGCCTGGAGCAGCGTATTCCAGGCCAGAGCTCTGGCGTCTGGCCAATTAGCCACCACCAGAATAGCATCATAGTCGTCTCTGTTACGAATCCACACGGGGAAACGCAAATCGTAACAAACCAGCAACAAGAAGCGGACTCCACGGAAGTCCACCACCACCCGCTCACGGCCAGGCTCGAAACGCGCGCCCTCGCCACCATAATAGAACAAGTGACGCTTGTCGTACCAGCTCACTTCACCCTCCGGAGTCACAAAAAACAAACGGTTAGCACACTTCTCCCCCGTACGCAGAGCCACGCTTCCGGCAATCGCCGCGTTCTTTTGCCTCGCCTTCTCCCTCATCCACGAGAGCACAGCATCGTCGCTCTGCTCCACGGTAGCCCCCTCCATCGTAGCAAAACCCGTCGTAAACATCTCCGGGAACACAAACAAATCGGCCTCCCCCGCACCGACCAGAATATCATCCAGCCGCGCACGGTTCCCCTCCGGGTCCCCCCAGAGAATATCTTGTTGAAACAGTTTAACTTTCACTATTTGTCCTATTATTCACTACCCCGTCATCCGCGACTGCAGGTCTGCAGCGACTACCAGCGATTCAAATGGATTTTCTCCGGCTTCCATTTATCTTTGGGCTGCTCGACAGGATTGGCAGGATGACCAACAGGAACTACGCAAAGCGGCTTCACCGTGCCGGTAATCCCCAACGCCTCACACACAATAGCAGAACGCTCCGGATCAGAAGCCGCAGTCCACACAGCACCAAGCCCAATAGCCTCCGCAGCAAGCAGAAGATTCTCAGTAGCCGCAGACGCATCATGCTCCCAGAAAATATTCTCCACCACAGCACCATCGCGCAGCGTCAGCATAGTCTCAGCGCACACAACAATAGCCAGCGGCGACTGAGAAAGCATCTTTGCATGACGCAACTTACCCGCAAGCGCATCCAGGGAATCACGGTCATTGATTACAATAAACTCCCAAGGCTGGCGGTTCATGGCCGACGGAGCAGCCATAGCAGCACGCAGAAGCGTCTCTATATCAGCCTCGCTCACAGGCTCGTCTGTAAAAGCACGAACGCTCTTACGGTTAGCAATATTCTCAAGTACAGCCTCGCGAGAGCCGGCCTTAGAGTCGCTGCCGTTGCAGCAAGAAACAGCTGTCATAGCTAAAACTATAAATCCAAAAAGAAACTTTCTCATATTCTGTCGATTGTAGGCAAATTGCGAATCTTAAGCAAAACATTATAGCGGTCCAGCACCTCTCCCACACAGTCCTCCCACGAGCGAACGATGCTGTGCGACGCCTGTACACCCACGCGGTGAACACGCTCAGGATCTGCAATAAGCTCGCGGAGCTTGGCCTCCATAACGGCAGGGTCGTTCTGCACAAGAAAACCGTTCTCGCCATCTTTCAATATAGTAGCGGCCGTAGAACCCTCCGCCATAACTGCAGGAGTATGCAGGGCGGCAGCTTCGCGCACTACAAGCGGAGCATTGTCGTAAAGCGAGGGGAAAAGGAAGAGGTCTGCTGCGGCGTAATACTTAGTAAGACGCTCCCTTTCAGTAATGTTGCCCACAAAGGTCACTTTCTCGTCCAGCCCCTTCTCGCTCACCAGAGCCTTCATCTCCTCAGCCGCATAGCCCGTGCCCACAAAATACATACGGAACGGCACATCTCCCATGCGGGACAGCGCCTCTATGATAAGACGTGGATTCTTCTCCCAGATATGCTGCCCAACAAACAGGAGCACAAACTCTTCCGGCTTGATTCCGAGAGCGTTACGCGCATCTACAAAGTACTTCTCGGGATAATCGGCAACCAGGTCGGAGCCATTGTCCATCACCTCTACATGCCCCTTGTAGCCATACTCCCGAATCACGTCTATCACCGATTCCTGAGGCACCCACACAAGGTCTGCATTCTCATAGAAATCAATAATATACTTGATTATCCCATCCACTATGACCTTGGGCAGCACGCGCCCGAAATCGTCGCGATACTTGGAATGGAATGTAGCCACGCAGGGAATCCCCTGAAGCTTGGCGATACGCTGCGCAGCCATGCCGCTTGCAAACGGGCAATGAGCATGAACTATCTTAAAGCGCATCTTGGCAATACGGGCCAAGAATACCGGGTCTATCCCAGCTATTCCGGTAACGTAAGGATGGCGCTTGGGCACAGGCACGCTGAAATAATCCAGCACCTGATAATCCAGTTTGCTATAGTCGGCCCCGGGCACATTGGGAGTAACCACCTTCACTCCCCCGGCCATTTTCTGCATCCAGTATGCATAGTTCTCCATGCACACCGCAACGCCGTCCATCACAGGAGGGAAGGCGTCGCAGAACAGGCCCACATTGGCTGACTCCAGGCCTGGTATATACTTATCAATTTTCTCAAGAATCTCCATTATTCTGCAGCTTCTACGACCGTCTCGGCAGGCGCAGCATCTTCGGCAGCTGCCTCTACAAGCTCTTCGGCCGGTTTGTCTTTATGGAAAGGCAGTCCGATGCACTTCAGGTTGTCGGTAAAGAACAGCACTCCGAAGGCAATGACGCAAAGCGTTATAAACCAGCAGAGTATCTTGCGCCAGAGCGGAGTGCGTGGCTTGTAAGGATCGTCCAGGTTGAGCTTAGGATACTTGGCAATGCTCGTAAGCGTACGGCCGAAGGGAATATTGACCTTTGCTCCTGAGTTGATAGCCCAGCCGTTTGCATTGAGTACCGGGCCAAGGTTGCGGCGACGCAGCTTAAACCAGGCAATGAGGCACGAAGGGCCGGAGATAACCAGCATTATACCGGCAATGATGATGAGTATGCCCCACCATGGAGTCTTGGCCAGGCCGGAGACTATCGCAGCAAGTGCAGCGGCAATCACGCCGAGAGCCATGCCTACGGCAGCAAAAATGCCTGCGTATTTTGCAATATCGAAGGGCTGCTTCTTGGCTGCAGCATCTGCGGGAGCAGAAGTTGCGGCAGTCTGCAGGTTCTCAACGGCCTTGGCATCCTTCTCTGCGGCCGACTTCTGCACCAGCCCGGTAATGAAGTTCCAGAGCTTCACGTAAGGAGCCCAGAATGCCTGCTTGAGGCTGATGGGGTTGTCCACGACCTTGATAACCTTGGCATCCCAGTCAAGACCGTTGCGATCGTAGAACACTCCGTTAAGACCGGGACGCAGATTGCGGGTGTGGCCATCTGTCATCACAGCCACTATATCCATGGTCTGCCCGGTTGTACGGGAGGTGCAGGTGCAGTAGAGCAGGAACATTCCGCTCAATCCAGCCATATCAGCATGTGCAGACATGTCGGCAATCTTGATACAGACCCTGCAGCAACGCTGGTCGATGAATAGACGGCCCGCCTCGAATATTGCCGGCTCATCCATGTTGGGCGAATAGAAATCGCTGAATATCACATAGTTCTTCAGCAACTTGTAGAAGTCGCGATAGAGATGGGTGAGCTTATTCACCTCGTCTATGGAGTTGGCTTCTTCTTCCAGAGCCTTGTCGGCATCTACCAATGCAAGCAGAGCTGCCTTGTCATCGCTCTTGAGAAGGGCGTTCACCCTCTCAAGCCCCAGAGGTTCAACGGCCTCGCCCTTCTTGGATGCCTTCCAGGCAATGTACGGTGCGAATTTGTCCAGAATTGCGTTCCACTCGCTCTCGTTGATGCTCTTGCTGTCTTGCAGGCCCACGAGTGCGCGTACGGCCTCGATGCGGGGTTTCCACGCAGGGTTCACAGCATCAAAGAGCACGATTCCCTCTGCAGTAGGGCGGGCTATAGGATAGGTAGATATCTCGTCTTCGCGTGCGCTAAGATCTTCTGCAGCAATCTGTCCGATGCGCTCTGCAGAAACGTCTACCGCAGGAGCGGCCGACTCGGTAAAAGCAATTAGCTTGCAGCGCATGAAATAATCTGCAAGCTTTGCTTTCACGGCCTCGCAAGCATCGAGGGCGGCCTGGGTATTGTCTCCGAAGGGATAGATGTCTTTTGTTGCTGCCGCCTGCCATGCAGAATAATCGGCAAGTGCCGTGTAGAAGGCCTCAATATGGTCCGTATTTACACCGGGCACTCCGCTGCGGTCCATTGCAGAACCTATGGTGGCAACAATATCCTTGATAACATCCTTGAGCTCCTGCTCGGCAGCAGAGGCCTCGGTAATGATACCGTCGCCGTTGGCTCCGGTCTCGGCAAAAATTGCCACGCTGTCGGAAGTGTCGGCCACAGAAATCTCTTCTTTGTCCAACTTAAGATTAGAAAGAATCTGCTTTGCAGAATTGAGCAGTTTGAGGCCTGCAGGATTCTCTGCATTAATCTGATTCAGAGGCAGCACGGAATCGCCCTTGAGAATAAGGTCCTTGTTTTTTATTACAGACGTGAGCCACTCGGCTGCGGCGACAATCTCCTTGACTCGAATCTTGCCGTCGTGGTCGGTATCTATCATACTGAGGGTCGATTCGTCGAATTCGAGCCCTTTGACAGGACAACTGAGCACAGTCCAGAGTTTCTGGTCGAGCTCACCCAGGTGTGCGATATCTTCGCCGCTCTGCACGTTGACGCGTACCGTGCCTCCGAGGGAACAATAGCTCCACTCGTATTTTCCGTCTTTCTTTACCTTAAGTGCCATATTAAATAGAGTTGGTGGTTATCTTGCGAATATACAAAAAATTTACGATTCTTAGGACGTGAGCGACTCAATAGCTTTCTGCCCAAGTTCTGTCTTGGCCTTGATATGCTCCAGCACGGAATTCACGAAGGGGTTAGACTCAAAGTCGCCACGTACCTGCTCAAAGTCGCTCTCCTTCTGGGCCTTGTTGCCGTCGGCGCCGAAGCCGGTCATGGATGCAAGGTTAAACTCCTTCCGGGCGTCTTCGTAAACCATATTGTCAAGCTTCACCACGGCGTCGCGCCAGATATTGATGAGCTTTACCGCCTCGTCCTTGGTCATCTTGGAGGGATTAATGCCGTAGAGCTTCTGAATATGCTGGAACACCCAGGTCCATTCGTAGCTGTAGTAATTATCGGCCATCTGCTTGAATGCGGCACGAATTTCTTCCAGACTCGTAACTCTGCCGCTCTCAATTCCGTTCATGAGGGTTTCGATTTCACTCTTCGGCGCTATGAGACCGCTGATGTCTACCCACTCTCCGGAGCCCGAAGGGGTATCGGGGCGCAGGCGTGCGCTCAGCTGCGCCTCACTCAGGCGGGGGAAGTTGCCATCCGGTTCCTGCAGCCTGGATATCAGCGAGTTACCCATGAACTTATCTATTGCGATGCGGTACAACTCGAGGCCTCGGCGGAGCGAAGTATTGGTTATCTTTACGCTGTGGAAAGAGTACACGTCGGAAAGCTCACCGCTGGCATACCTTAAATTCTCCAGGGTCTGCAAACCGCGTATCATCTTTTGGATGGTAAACGGCGACAGCAGGTTGTAGTTCACGAAGTCGTGGAGGTCTGCGCCCTTGCGGCCGTCGCGCTTGGGCCACTTCCTGGCGTCGCGGATAGTTCCTACGCTACGCAAGTTGACACCGGGTGCAAGGTAAGAGGTCTCCCCTTTCTCTATCAGGTAAGAGAAGGGTAAATTTGTTGTGTCTGAGTGAGTTACGTGACGTCCCATAACAAGGGAGAACGCACCCACGCGGGCCGGCCAGAGTATGTACGAATCCGACGCCGTCTTGGCTCCGCGCTCAAGGGTCCCCTGATGGATGGGGCCGAGCTTGTACATGTGGTTGCTCTGGTTGGAACCGGAACCTGCGTTCATGAAGGAGAACATTCCGGCAATAAGCAGGGTGCTCTTGTGGTGGGTTACGGTGTAAGGCCCGGCGAAGACAGCACAGGCCTCACCATTCTCTCCCTGGCAGTTGCAGAAGAAGAGCGAATCGCTAGCCGCGTACGCATGGCCAAAGCGGCATGCCTGCCCAACGAAGCATCGGGTGAGCATGGCTCCGTCCTCTACGGCGCTCCCCTCGGAGATTATAAAGTCTTCACAGATAACGCCTTGTCCTATCCGTACAGGAGAGTCTTCGCTACTGTTTATTGAGCCGTTGGTAAGAAGCAAAGCTCCCTCAATCGAGCATGCGTCACCTATTCTTACGCCGGAAATCTTGGAAACTCCGCAGATGCGCACTCCGCGCCCTATGCTTCCGCGAGCCGAGCGGCAGCTGTCTGCATAGCGGCAGATTATGTCGTTCATCTTGGTAATAAACTCCGGCCTGTGGCGGTACAGCGCAATCATGTATGCCTCGTGAGAAGACATCCGGTCGTGGATAATGACCTCGCGACCGCCGGTCTCGTTGAGAACAGAAACCTTAACTCCGTTACCGAAGCAACTATCGCCCTCTACCGCAATTATTCCGGCATCATCAATCATAGTGTCCGAGCCGATGTCGTAATTAGCTATATATCCGTGCACAGAGCGTATGCAGCAGTTATCTGCCACGCTCACGTTATGAAGTGTGGCATCGGAGATTCCGGCATGGCGCTGGAGGCCTCCGGGAAGAGAAAAAGTACTCTCGAAGCGTCCCAGGCGTACGTTTCCGCTAAATGCAGCGCGATGAATATAATCTGTGGAAAAGCCTTCGGCTACTTCTATGTCGTTCCAATCCACAGCACTGCAGCCATTCTGCTTGAGAGCTGCAATTTCTTTCTGACTGAGCTTTCTGTATTGCATGATAACACTTACTCTACGGTTACACTCTTTGCCAGATTCCTGGGCTGATCCACATCAAGGCCCTTTGCTACTGCAATATGGTATGCCAGAAGCTGGAGGGGAATCACAGACACCAGCGGGCAGAGGTAATTCTCTGTTTCCGGCACTTCAATAACATGCTGGGCAATCTTGCTCGCCACAGTATCTCCCTCACTCACAATTGCCAGCACCTTTCCCTTGCGGGCCACCACTTCCTGCATGTTGCTGATTACCTTCTCATACAGGCTATGGTGAGTAGCGAGGAACACCACGGGCATATCCTCGTCCACAAGGGCTATAGGGCCGTGCTTCATCTCTGCGGCAGGATAGCCCTCAGCATGTATGTAGCTGATTTCCTTGAGCTTAAGAGCACCTTCCAGAGCTACGGGGTAATTCATTCCGCGTCCCAGGTAAAGGAAGTTCTTCTTGTCTGCGTACTCTGCCGCCAGCGCCTTGATTTCATCGTCTTTTGCCAGAATCTTCGCAATCTTGTCGGGGATAGCTTCAAGTTCTTCCAGAGCGTGAACGTAGGTCTGCTCATCTACGGTGCCCTTCTCCCGGCCCAATGCAAGCGCGAGCATTGTAAGTACGGTCGTCTGTCCCGTGAAGGCCTTGGTGCTGGCTACTCCGATTTCCGGCCCCACATGAATGTAAGTACCTGTATCTGAGGCTCGTGCTATACTGCTTCCTACAGCGTTCACGATTCCAAACACCATAGCGCCACGCTCCGATGCCATCTGTATAGCAGACAGAGTATCTGCTGTCTCGCCGCTCTGCGACAGGGCAAAGACCACATCGCCGGGTCCCACCACAGGGTCACTGTAACGGAACTCACTAGCGTATGCCACCTCTACCGGGATGCGGCAAAACATTTCTATTAGTTGTTTGCCAATTAGGGCGGCATGCCAGGAAGTTCCGCAACTCACCATGATAAAGCGCTTTGCGCTTATCAGCTCTTCGCGGTGCTCGGTAACTGCGCTCAGCACTATGCGCTTATGTGCAGGAAGCAGACGGCCGCGCATGCAATCTCTCAGGACTGCAGGCTGGTCGAAAATTTCTTTCTGCATAAAGTGAGCGAAGCCTCCTTTATCCAGCATGGTAACATCAAGGTCAATCTCCTTGGCCTGCACATCAACCTTGCCAGCGTTCAGATCGGTAATCTGGAGTTCCTCCCCCCTGCGGCAGCTAACTATCTGCTCGTCATTAAGATAAACTACTTTATTTGTATATCCTGCGATTGGAGAAGCGTCGCTGGCGATGAAGAATTCGCAGTTGTTCTCGCCCAGACCTATTGCTAGCGGGCTGCTCTTTCTGGCCGCAACTATGGTGCCGGGCTCCTTGCGGTCGATTACTGCTATTGCATAAGCGCCGATAACTTTCTTGAGTGCAGAGCGAACTGCCGATGCCAGATCTACACCGTGCTTTTGCTGAGTATACTCTATCAGCTGAAGAAGAACCTCTGTATCTGTCTCGCTCTTGAAGCTAAAACCTTTTTCTTTGAGCTGCTCCCGCAGCGACGAGGCATTCTCTATGATGCCGTTGTGCACCATGGTTATATTCCCGCTTTGCGAAAGATGCGGGTGAGCATTCACCTGGTTAGGGGCTCCGTGGGTAGCCCAGCGCGTATGGGCAATGCCAATTGAACCCGAACAATCGTGCCCGCTGGCTTCCTGCTCAAGGTTAGATACTTTTCCTACAGCTTTGTAAATGTTAAGTTTGTCTTCGTCATTCAAGACAGCGACTCCGGCTGAATCATATCCACGGTACTCCAGCCTGTGGAGCCCTTTTATAAGAATGGGATATGCTTCACGATAGCCAAGATATGCTACAATTCCACACATTTGATTATATTTTTGGTACGCAAAGATACTTCAAAAAATCTATGATGCAAAGCCAAAATTGGTTCACAATACTTTAGTATATTTGCAGCGTGAAGAAAGTGGCAATTATAGGAGGAGGAGCTGCAGGGTGCTTTTGCGCCGTGCTGATAAAGCAGATGCGGCCAGACTATAATGTTACTGTTTATGAGGCAGCAGCCAAGCCGATGGCCAAGCTGGCAGTTACAGGAGGTGGCCGCTGCAACCTTTCCAACAGTTTTGCCTGCGTCACCGGGGGCGATGAGCGGACATCCACCGTGCCTTATGTTGAGAATATGTTTGTGCCCGCCTACAGGGCCGGCGACCTGTCGCTTGTTTATCCTCGCGGGGCTCGCTTTATGAAGAAAGTGCTGTCGCACTTCGACCAGAACGACTGCTGTTCATGGTTTGAGAAGGAGGGAGTCAGGCTCGTAGTTCAGCCAGACCAATGCGTATTTCCTGCCAGCCAGGATGCGATGCAGATAGTTCATCTGCTTGAGCGCCTGATGAGGCAGAGCGGAGTTGATGTGCGGTGCGGTGCCAAAGTATCTGCACTGGAGCCAGATCTTACTATTCGTTTTCGCGACGGAAGCTCTGTGCAGGCAGATAGCGTTGTGGTTTGCAGCGGAGGGGCAAGCGCCCGTATCCTGGAACCATGCAGACTTAAGACAGAAGCCTCTGTCCCCTCGCTATTTACTTTCAAGATAGACGATGCCGCCTTACGGGAACTTATGGGGACCGTTGTAGAGAGTGTTAACTTGAGTCTGGCCGGAACAAAATTTAAATCTTCAGGTACTCTTTTGCTAACAGACTGGGGCGTGAGCGGTCCGGCAACGCTTAAGCTGTCTTCTTACGGTGCACGGTGGCTGGCCGGGAATCAATATCGTTGCGAGTTAATTATTAATTGGTTAGCGAGTAACGAGAGGTCAACTCTTTCTGAGCTTAGCAATCTTGCTAAGGCCAATCCCCAGAAGCAGCTTAGCTCCATTCATCCTTCCGCCTTAACTGAAAGACTATGGCGGCACTTGCTGCGGCGTGCTGCCCTTCGGGAAGATTGCCGCTGGGCCGAGATAGGTAGTAAAGGGATGGCCCGTTTGGCTGGAGTATTGTGTTCTGATATATATAGTATAATAGGTAGGGCCCGTTTCAAGGAGGAATTCGTAACATGCGGCGGCGTTGCTCTCTCAGAAGTAGATCCTTCCACAATGGCTTGCCGCATCATTCCCGGTCTCTATCTAGCCGGAGAAGTTCTCGACATAGATGCCATCACCGGCGGCTTTAATCTCCAGGCCGCCTGGTCTACCGCCCACCTCGCCGCCACCTCGCTCTGCCAGGAATAGCCTGGCGCGCAATTGCCTTTCCTACAGCTACTTATGCAATCTGCCTGCACGTTTTTTCTTGCAGGCAAAAGCCATAACTACATATGGGGCAGCGAGTTAGGCGCCAGCTAAGCC
>CAMKAJ010000013.1 GCA_946410455.1 uncultured Bacteroidales bacterium | reverse complement strand
CGCCCCTTCGTTTCGCGGCGGTTTCCGTTCCTACCCCCGCAGCAGAATGGGACGGTGGGAGCAGAAATGCCCGATTCCGTTCCTACCCCCTCAGCAGAATGGGACGGCGGGAGCAAAAAGTCCAGTTTTCGTTCCTACCCCCGCCGCTAGTTGGGACGGTGGGCGCAAAAAAGCCTGTTTCCGTTCCTACCCCTGCAGCAACATGGGACGGCGGGAGCAAAAAAGCCGGATTTCGTTCCTACCCCCTCAGCAGAATGGGACGGTGGGTGTGCCGCTGGCGGCTAAATAGCAGTCAATCATGCAGTTATGGCTTTTGCCTGCACGAAAAATCATGCAGGCAGATTGCATAAGTAGCTGTAGGCAAGGCAATTGCGCGCCAGGACAAATGTGTCGTGATTATCCGGGGAAGGACTGAGAGGGGGGCTGGGAGTCCTTTCAACTGCATGTTTTGCTGTTTCCGGACTGGAAAGTGGCCGGGAAAGGACTAATATAGGTTTCTGCAGTCCTGTAAGAAATATTTTCCAGCGAGCGAAAAAAATTCTATATTTGTGCTGAAAACACCGGGACATGAGAATCTCTGAGGCCATATTTGCAGGTAGTAGCGCGAGGGTATCGCAGAAGCCAAAGAGAAAACTGCCCGAATTTGCCTTCATAGGCCGCTCCAACGTGGGCAAATCTTCCCTTATAAATATGCTAACCGGCAATGGCAAACTTGCCATGACTTCCTCTACCCCGGGCAAGACCAAAGTCGTAAACCATTTCCTTATAAACGACAGCTGGTACCTGGTAGACCTTCCGGGTTACGGTTATGCCAAGCTTCCCGACAAGATGCGCCGAGAGCTTACGGAAGTTATAAGGGACTACATTCATAATTCAGAAGAAATGCAGCTGCTCTTCGTGCTGGTAGACAGTCGGCACGATATAGGCCGCATAGACACAGACTTCCTCGCAGAACTGGGCGAGAACGGCATCCCCTGCGCTATCATTTTTACTAAGGCCGACAAGCTCGGCCCGGTAGCATTGAGCAGACAGATAGACAAAGATAAGCAGATTCTCTCAGAAACCTGGGAGGAGCTGCCCCCTATGTTTGTCAGCAGTTCGGCCCGTGGGGATGGACGTGACGAGATTCTTTCCTACATAACCTCAATACTTAAAGACTTATGATTCACACTCATCGAAGGGAACTTTTCGCTTGCCGGGCATCGGAAGATTTTGCCCGCAAGGTAGTTGATGCACTCAACCAGAACCGCATGGGAGAAGATCTTCCGGTGCGTCTCGGAGACTTGCAGGTCACTCCTTTCAGCGACGGAGAGTTCCAGCCCTGTTTTGCCGAAAGCGTGCGCGGCGCCACCGTTTTCGTGATCCAGTCAACAATCCCGCCTGCAGATAATTTAATGGAGCTCCTGCTCACCATCGACGCGGCCAAACGAGCCTCGGCCGACAAGGTGATAGCCGTGATGCCTTATTACGGCTGGGCCCGCCAGGACCGCAAAGACCGTCCTCGCGTGGCCATCGGAGCCAAGCTCGCTGCCAACCTGCTCACCGCTGCAGGTGCCGACCGCGTAATGACTTGCGATCTCCATGCAGACCAGATTCAGGGTTTCTTCGATATTCCGGTAGACCATGTTTACGCCAGCAAGGTTTTCATTCCATGCATCAAGGCGCTCAAGCTCAAAGACTTGTCAATCGCGGCCCCCGATATGGGCGGAGCCAAGCGCGCCAATTCCTACGCCAAGAGCCTGGGCGGCCGCCAGGAGTGCGGAGTGGTCATCTGCCACAAGACCCGCGAGCGCGCCAATGTGGTTGCCGAGATCAAGGCAATCGGCGACGTGGAAGGCCGCAACATCATAATTGTGGACGATATGATTGATACCGCCGGCACGCTCTGCAAGGCCGCCGACGTGCTCAGAGAGAAAGGAGCCGCCAGCGTACGCTGCTGCGCTACCCACGGCATTCTGTCGGGCAACGCTATTGAGAGGATTCACAATTCTGCCCTCGAAGAGGTGTTCATCACCGACACCATTCCCCATCCCGAGCTGGAAGGGGACAGCAAGATAAGGATTGTCTCCATGGCGCCGGTATTTGCCAGCATCATCGACAAGGTATATAATTACGAACCCATCAGCCCCGACTTCGTTTTCTGATATGGGGGCAACCTTCATAGTGGCGTTGGCCGTCCTGGGCCTGGGGGTGATTGGGCTTAGCTTCAACATCATCTTCCGTGGCAAGGACTTCCCGCACTACGACGTGGGTTCCAACGAAGAAATGCGCAAACGCGGCATTCGCTGCTACAAAGACGAGGATGCCGCGATTCACTCTAACCAGCATTGCAACGGAGACTTCTCCGACGCGTGCAAAGAATGTAAACTGTATGAGTCTCGTAGCGATAGTCGGACGTCCTAACGTCGGCAAATCCACCCTTTTCAACCGCCTGGTAGGTGCCAGGCAGGCAATAGTAGATGATACCGCAGGCGTTACCCGCGACCGGCATTACGGCCGCTGCGAGTGGTGCGGGCGGGAGTTTTCCGTGGTCGATACCGGAGGCTACACCAGCAACTCCGACGATGTCTTCGAGGCTGCCATCCGCTCGCAGGTTCAGATTGCCATCGACGAGGCCGACCTGGTGCTCTTCATGGTAGAGGCGGCCACCGGCATCACCGACTACGACGCCGAGATTGCCGACGTGCTGCGTCGCTCCCGCAAGCCGGTGGTGCTCTGCGTGAACAAAGTAGATACCGGCGAGAAGATGTACGACGCATACCAGTTCTACGCCATGGGCCTGGGCGAGATTTACAGCATCTCGGCTGCCAACGGTTCCGGCACGGGCGATCTGCTCGATGCCGTGGTTGCTGCCCTGCCCGAGGAGACTCAAACCGAGGATCCCTACGCCAGCCTGCCCCGCATAACTATCGTGGGTAAGCCCAACGTGGGCAAATCGTCGCTCACCAACGCCCTGCTGGGAGTAGAGCGAAACATCGTCACCCCGGTTGCCGGCACCACCCGCGACAGCATCGAGTCTCACTACAACAAGTTCGGCCACGAATTCATGCTGGTAGATACCGCCGGTATACGCCGCAAGACCAAGGTGAACGAAGACCTTGAGTTTTACTCGGTTATGCGCTCCATCCGCGCTATCGAGCACTCCGACGTGTGTATCATGATGATAGATGCTACCACGGGCATGGAAGCACAGGACATGAATATCTTCTCGCTCATCGTGAAGAACCGCAAGGGATGCGTGCTGGTGGTGAACAAATGGGATCTCTTCATAAAGGACTCCAATACGCTCAAAGAGTACACCGAGGCTCTTCGCAGCAGGCTCGCTCCCTTCGACGACGTGCCCATCGTCTTTACTTCGGTGGTCAAGATGCAACGTATCCAGGATGTGCTGAACGCCGCAGCAGAGGTCTATGCCAACTATTCGCAGAAGATTCCTACCGCCCGCCTGAACGAGGTCATGCTCCCGTTGATAGAAGAAACTCCGCCTCCCGCATGGAAGGGCAAGTATGTGAAGGTCAAGTACATCACCCAGCTGCCTACCCGTTTCCCGGCCTTCGCCTTCTTCTGCAACCTGCCGCAGTACATCAAGGATCCCTATAAGCGCTTCCTCGAGAACCAGCTCCGGAAGAACTTCTCCCTCACCGGCTGCCCCGTGCAGATCTACTGCCGGCAGAAATAGCTTTCAATGGCCGGGTTGTTCAAGCGCCTGAGCTTTGTTATCGCCGGCTTACTGGGCTCGGTGATCGTATTTGCTTCTGGCAGTGAGCAGGGCTTCATCCAGGGGCCCAATGGTCGTTTATTTTATGTAATTCATCTTCCCCGGGGATTCGACACCACTCGCGACAAGTGCCCTATGGTGATAGTCATGCATGGGGTGATGTCGCACAAGAACCTGCCTCCGGTGCCGAGATTTGCCCGTAAGCTTGCCAACAATGGCTATGCCGTGCTGCGCTTCGACTTTAATTCGCAGGGCAAAAGCGAGGGGAACCTGATGAAGTGCACCATACCATCCGAGATAGCAGATGCCCGTGCCGTGCTGGAATACGTGCGTTCGCTGCCCTATGTCACCAAGGTGGTGCTGTTTGGACATTCGCAGGGAGGCGTGGTTGCCGGAATGCTTGCTGGGGAACTGTCTGGTGAGGGCCTCGCGCCAGATGCGCTGGTGCTTATGGCCCCGGGAGCCGTAGTTAAGGATTATGCCCTCGAGGGTAAATATCTTGGCGTCAAGTGTGATCCGGTAAACCCTCCGGAGTACGTACAGGTTTACTGGTACAAGTTCAGCCGCGAGTACATCCTGAGCGCGCAGACTCTCCCCATATATGAAGTTTCGGCTTTATACAAGGGCCCTGTGTGTATAGTGCACGGTACTGCCGACATAATAGTGCCGGTAAAGTACAGCGATCAGTACAGCGAGGTTTACCACTCCTGCGAGTACACCGTGATTCCTAACGAGGGACACCTTTTCCTCTTCCGTCCCTCCCAGAGCGACTCGGTTTTCCTAAATTTCCTGCGCAAGGTGGGTTTTTAACCCTCTGACCTTGTGCGGTGAATCTGCTTTCTGCGGCCCTCTGGTGGGTTTTCGCTGCGCACGGTGGTCGCCATCAAAACCCACCTTGTGCAAAAAGAGAGACTATGGTATGGCATCAACTAGGGGAAACCAACAAAAGAAAAGATATGGAACGACAATTGTTTCTTTTTTCGACAATAGTGACTATATTTGAGGGAGTATGATGGAGCAGGATTATTTGGAACTGCTGGAGCTTCAGCAGATTATCCGGGAGGGGGTCGAGGAGGCCGTCCCTGGGAGCGTGAGGGTGCGGGCGGAGGTGGCTTCTATTCAGCAGAAAGGGAATGGCCATTGTTATATGGAGCTTTGCCAGAGCGATGAGCGGATTCAGTTGGCCAAGGTGAGGGCTATTATCTGGCGCTCTCAGGCGGCCGGTCTTCTGGGAAAGTTTGCCAGGGCTACCGGGGCTCCTCTGCAGCCAGGTGTGGCGGTGATTTTTGAGGTTCGGGTGAATTACAGCGAGTTGTACGGTGTTTCCCTGATAATAGAAGATATTGATGTGAGCAGCACTCTGGGTGAAGCTGAGTTGAGGCGTCGTCGCACCCTTGAGCGGCTGGAGAAGGAGGGGCTGCTGGATCTTCAGAAGGAGCTGGCTTTGCCGGCGATGCCTTACCGGCTTGCGGTGATTTCTGCCGCTGATGCTGCCGGCTACGGTGATTTCCGCCGCCATCTGCTTGAGAATGAATATGGTTTTGCCTTCGATGTTACCCTCTATCCTGCTACTATGCAGGGCGATACGGCGCCAGCGTCGATTGTCGCTGCGCTGGAGGTAGCGGCAGCTTCCGGCCCGGGACTGCCGTCTTCCGATTCCAGCGCCACGACTCCCGACGCCATCCTTATCCTGCGCGGAGGAGGCTCCACGCTGGACCTGGCGTGCTTCGACGATTATGATCTGTGCGCGGCGATAGCCAACTGCCCCATACCTGTATTTACCGCAATTGGCCACGACCGCGACCAGCATGCCGCCGACCTGGTGGCCAACACCGCCGTAAAAACCCCTACGGCCCTGGCAGATCTCTTCGTAGATGCCGTGGCCGCAGAAGACGAACGCATCTCCAGTTACGCCAGCCGCCTTAAACTTGCCTTCACCGCAAAGATATCCGCTCAAGAGGATAAAATTACCCGGGCAGCGGCGCGCGTACGCCTCGCACTCGTCTCTAAGCTCTCCGCCCAGACGGCCGCCACAGACAAGATTCAGCACCGCATTCACTTTGTGCTGAATCACACAATTACAGCCGCCGACGCCGCTCTCTCCAAGCTGGAGACGCGCATCACGGCAGCTAATCCCCGCCTCCTTCTGGATCGCGGCTACACGCTGATAACCAATGCAAAAGGCGCTCTCCTTAAAAGGGCATCAGAGGCCGGGAGCGGTGAGCAGATTAGGGTGCTGTATCCCGACGGAAGCCTCAAATGTACTGTAAACGAAATAACTATCAACTAATTATGGAAAAGTTCGACTATGCAAAGGCTATGGAGGAACTCGAGCAGATAGCCGCAAAAGTAGAAGATCCGGCAACCGGACTCGACGATATAGAAAAATACATCAAGCGCAGCGAGGAACTTATACAGGGGTGCCGCAAGTACCTGCGCAGCGCACGCGAGAAGATAGACACACTAAATAACTGATAACCATGAGAATATACGAATCCGACCCTTGGTTGGAGCCATTTCGTGGGGCTATTGACGCGCGCCATGAGCGCATTCTTGCCGACAAGCGCAAGCTGGCAGGCGACCGCAAGCTCTCCGATGTGGCAAACAACCATCTCTACTATGGGCTGCACCTCGACGAGAAAGGCTGGGTAATCCGCGAATGGGCTCCGAGCGCCACCAGAATCTACCTGATTGGCGACTTCAACAACTGGAAGCGCACCCCGGACTACATGCTCAGCCCTGTGGGCCAGGGCAACTGGGAACTCAGGCTACCCGCCATGTTCCTCACCCACGGTGCTCTCTACAAACTCTGGATTGAGTGGCCCGGAGGTGCCGGAGAGCGCATTCCGGCTTATTGCACCAGAGTAGTTCAGGACCAGGATACCAAGGTCTTCAGCGCCCAGGTATGGAACCCTCAGCCATACATCTGGAAGCACCGCAATCCCGGCCCGCGCCCGCATCCCCTCATTTATGAGTGCCACATAGGCATGAGCGGCGAAGAAGAGAAAGTCGCCACCTTCGATGAATTCCGCAGGAACGTATTGCCGCGAGTTAAGCGTCTGGGCTACAATGTGTTGCAGATAATGGCCCTGCAGGAGCATCCGTACTACGGCTCCTTTGGCTACCAGGTGTCCAGCTTCTTTGCCCTGAGCTCCCGCTTCGGCACGCCGGAAGAGTTTAAGCAGCTGGTAGATGAAGCCCACGCTGCCGGCATTGCGGTTATCATGGACATTGTACATTCTCACGCGGTAGGCAACGAGACCGAGGGCCTCGGCCGCCTGGACGGACGCGACGACCTCTACTTCTACCCGGGCGAGGCCGGCCACCATCCCGCATGGGGCACGCGCTGCTTCGACTACGGCAAAGACGAAGTCAAGTACTTCCTGCTCAGCAACTGCAAGTACTGGATGGAGGAGTACCACATAGACGGCTTCCGCTTCGATGGAGTAACGAGTATGCTCTACTGGAACCACGGTCTGGGCATCGACTTCGGCAGCTATGATGTGTACTTCAATCAAGGCGTTGACGAGAACGCCGTTAGCTACCTCGGCCTGGCAAACATGCTCATTCACGAACTCAATCCCAAGGCCATCACAATCGCAGAAGACGTGAGCGGAATGGCCGGGCTGGCGGCCCCGTTCTCTGCCTGGGGCGTGGGATTCGACTTCCGCATGGCCATGGGTATAGCCGACCACTGGATAAAGTGGATCAAGGAACTCAGCGACGAGCAATGGGCCCCCGGCATGATATGGTGGGAGCTCACCAACAAACGCGCCGACGAGAAGACGGTGAGCTATGCCGAGTGCCACGACCAGGCGCTCGTGGGCGACAAAACCATCATCTTCCGCCTGGTAGATAAAGAGATGTACTTCAGCATGCGCAAAGACCAGCAGAACGACTTGGTAGACAGGGGGATAGCCCTGCACAAGCTGATTCGCCTGGTGACTGCCGCAACCTGCGGCGGGGGGTACCTCAACTTTATGGGCAATGAATTCGGCCACCCGGAGTGGATAGACTTCCCGCGAGAGGGGAACGGATGGTCTTACCAGCATGCCCGCCGCCTCTGGTCTTGCGCCGACAATCCCGCCCTCCGCTACCACGGACTGGAGGAATTCGACGCTGCAATGATACACCTTCTCAAGAACGAAAAGTGCCTAAAAGGAGCGCCTGAACTGCTGGTCGCCGACGAGCAGAAACAAATATTGATTTTCCGCAGGGAAAACTGTATCTTTGCGCTGAATTTCAGCCCGCAAGGCTCTTTCCAGGATTACGGATTTGCAGCCCCTGCGGGAGAATTCGAGAAGGTGTTCGACTCCGACGAAGCGCGATTCGGCGGGTTTGGGCGCCTGCAGCCGGAGGAGAAGCACATTGCCCTTCCTCAGCGTTGCCCCAACGGCAACCAGGCATACGACCATACTTTGTACATGTACCTGCCCAGCAGGTGCGCCATAGTTTTGAAAAAGATTGGATGATATGGCATTCTTGAAATTCAACAAGAACGAGCTGGTAAACCTGGCTTACTCTCTCAAACGGGAGATTATCTGCGCCAACAAAACGGGGGCCTATTGCAACACGTCCATCGTGACCTGCAATACCCGCCGCTACCACGGCTTGCTCGCTGTCACCCTGGACCGCTTCGGCGGAGACCGCTTCTTGCTGCTCTCCGCACTGGACGAGAGCCTCATAGTGAACGGCAAGCAATTCAACCTTGGCATCCACTGTTACGGCGATATTTATGAGCCCCGTGGCCATAAGTACGTGATAGATTTTGCCGAGGATCCCGAACCCAGCATCACCTACCAGGTGGGCGAGGTCAGCTTCCGCAAGAGCATCATCCTTTCTCTGGACAAGGACCAGGTGCTCGTAAAATACGAGTTGCTCAAGGCTCCGGCCCCGGTGACGCTGCTCATCAAGCCCTTCCTGGCCTTCCGCAACATCCATGAGCTCACTCATCAGAACGGCGAGGCCAACACGGCTTACACAGAGATTGACGGCGGTGTTTCGTTCCGCATGTACCCTAATTATCCCGACCTCAACCTGCAGCTCAGCGACAAGAAGGCCGAATGGAAGTCTATGCCCTGCTGGAATAACCGCATCACTTATTCCGACGAGTTCCGTCGCGGCTTTGACTGCACGGAAGACCTCTTCACCCCCGGCGTGTTCAGCCTCAGGCTCACTTCCGGCAGCTCGGTGGTATTCTCCGCAGCAACAGAAGAAGTGGCTCCCACCCAACTCAAGCGGGCATACAGCGGCTATCTGGCCAAGCTTCCTGAGGTTACGGGCTACCGCGACCAGCTGCGTTGCTGCGCAGACACCCTCATCACCCGTCACAATGGCGTAGAGATGATCAACGCCGGCCTGTCCTGGATGTACACCGGATTGCTCCGCGAGACGCTTCAGGCGCTGCCTGGCCTCACCCTTCACGGCCTCAACAGCCCGGCCCACTTCGAGGAGATTCTGGACAACCTCATTGCCGAGGAGCAGGAGCGTCTGCTCCGCCGCACCACTCAGGTGGAGGCTCCGCTTTATCTTGCCTGCGCCCTGCAGGCCTACATAGATTACGGCGCCGATCCCAAGAAGGTTTGGAAGAAGTACGGAGTGATAATGCGCGCCATCATAGACAGTTACCTTCCCGGCAGGCGCAAAGAGGTGGCTATGCATCCCAACGGCCTTCTCTGGGCCCAGGTAGACGGCGTGGCCCTCAGCTGGATGAACGCTTACATCGACGGCCGTGCCGTTACCGAGCGCGCTGGCTATCAGGTAGAGACCAACGCATTCTGGTACAACGCCATCTGCTTCGCCGTAGAGATGGAAGAAAAGTACGGCACCAAGAAAAGCGCTTTCGTGGCTAAGTGGGGCCCGCAACGCGAACAGATCCGCACGAGCTACTGCGAGCAGTTCTGGGACGAGGAGCACGGCTACCTGGCAGATTATGTAGATGGCTACGGCCGCAATATGGACGTGCGTCCCAATCAGCTCTATGCCCTCTGGGTCAAGAATTCTCCTATCGACGAGGAGCTTTTCCCTCTCATTCTCAGGGTGATAGACAACGAGCTCGTAACTTCCAGGGGCATACGTACACTCTCTCCCCGCGACTCCAAGTACAAGGGAGTTTACGAAGGTTCTCAGCTGGAGCGCGACCTTGCATACCATCAGGGGAGCACCCGTCCGTTCTTGCTGGAGCAGTACATAGACCTGTGCTTCCGCGTAAAGGGCCCGTCCTTCGTCAAGAAGGCCGAGTGGCTGGTGGAGGGCTTCTGGGCCGACCTCAGCAAGCATGGCGTAGGTGCCTTCTCGGAGCTCTACGACGGAGACCCGCCTCACGAGCCTCACGGAGCAATCTCATCGGCCCTCAGTACTGCGGCCCTGCTCACCGTTGCAGACATCATAGAAAAACAAAAGGAGGTATAGCAATATGAGAGTACTAATGTTCGGTTGGGAGTTCCCTCCCCACATCGCGGGCGGTCTGGGTACGGCCTGCGAGGGCATAGTCAAAGGTCTGTCCTACAATGGAGTAGAGACCTTGTTCGTAATGCCCAACGCCTCCGGCGACGAAGATCAGAGCGCCACCACCATACTCAACGCCAGCGACGTGGAGGTGCGCAACGTCAGCAGTACGGTAGAAGAGTTCATCAACAAGGTGAAGTTCTTCTACGTAGATTCCAATATCGTTCCCTACGTAGATCCGGAAGAATACTTCCAGGCCATAGAGAAGATGAAGGCAGAGGGCCTAACGCAGACTTCCGTGGGCTTCGGGCAGAAGTTCAAGTTCTCCGGCAAGTACGGCGCCAACCTCATGGAAGAGGTGTCGCGCTACGCGCAGGTGGGCGGTACCATCGCCATGCAGCACATTGATGAATTCGACGTCATACATGCCCACGACTGGCTTACCTACCTTGCCGGCATTGCCGCCAAGGAGCTTACCGGCAAGCCTCTGGTGGTGCATGTGCACGCTACCTCCTACGACCGTGGCGACGAGAAGCACATCGATACCCGAGTGCTCGACATCGAGACACGGGGAATGCTGGCCGCAGACCGAGTAGTTACGGTGAGCGATCTTACGCGCAACATAGTCATCAACAAGTATGGCATAGACCCGGCTAAGGTAGTCACGGTACATAACGCCGTGGATTTCAGCGGCCGCGAAGACATCAGCGTCGAGCGCGGAGTCAAGGATAAGGTAGTCACTTTCCTCGGTCGAATCACCTTCCAGAAGGGTCCCGAGTATTTTATCGACGCCGCCGCCAAGGTGCTCAAACGTACCAAGAACGTGCGCTTTGTGATGGCCGGCAGCGGAGACATGATGAACCGCGCCATCAAGCAGGTGGCCCGCCTGGGTATATCAGACCGCTTCCACTTCACGGGCTTCCTTCGCGGAGCCGACGTGCAGAAGATGTTTGCCCTGTCTGATGTGTACATTATGCCCTCGGTCTCCGAACCGTTTGGAATTTCCCCTCTGGAAGCTATGCGTACGGGGGTGCCTTCCATTATCTCCCACCAGTCCGGCGCCGCCGAAATCCTTAAGTATGCCCTCAAGGTGGATTTCTGGGATGTTGACGCGCTGGCCGACGACATCTATGCCCTCGTCTCTTATCCCGCCCTTTCCGAGTTCGCTGCAAAGCAGGGCTACGACGAGGTGAACGAACTCAAATGGAACGGCGCCACCGCCAAATTAAAGAAAGTTTACGAATCACTGTTATGAAAAAGTCAGTTTGCCTCTATTTCCAGGTCCATCAGCCTACAAGACTCCGTCAGTACCGCTTCTTCGATATAGGCAAGGACTCCCATTATTACGACGATTTTGCCAACCGCACCATTCTCAAGAGAGTGGCCCAGAAGTGCTATCTGCCTATGAACGAGTTGCTTCTGGAGGCAATTAGCAAGAGCAAGGGCAAGTTCAAGGTGGCTTTTTCCATCTCCGGTTCGGCCCTGGAACAGTTCGACCGTTATGCTCCCGAGGTGCTCGAGAGCTTCCGCAAGCTTGCCGCCACCGGCAAGGTGGAGTTCCTCTGCGAGACCTATTATCACTCCCTGGCTTCTTTGAACGCACCTTCGGAGTTCATCCATCAGGTAGAGAAGCACAAGCTTCACATCCAGGATACTCTGGGAGTTACTCCGGTTACGTTCCGCAATACCGAGCTCATCTATTCCGACGACATCGCCCGCCAGGTTTACGACCTTGGATTCAAGACCATGCTTACCGAGGGCGCCCGCCACATCATGGGCTGGCAGAGCCCTAATTATGTTTACACCGCAGAGTCCCAGCCCAAGCTCCGTCTGCTCCTTCGCAATTATGCCCTGTCAGACGACGTAGCTTTCCGCTTCTCAGAGAAAGGCTGGAACGAGTGGCCCCTTACGGCAGAGAAGTTCGCAGGATGGCTCTCTGATGCAGAAGGCGACGTGGTGAACCTCTTCATGGACTACGAGACCTTCGGCGAGCACCAGAATGCCGAAAGCGGAATATTCGACTTTATGCGCGCGCTTCCCGAGGCTGTGTTGAAGGCCGGTTTGGACTTCGTGACCCCCGCGCAGGCAGTACGCAATATCAAACCCGTCGCTTCCCTGAGCGTGCCCGATCCTATTTCCTGGGCCGACGAGGAGCGCGACCTGAGCGCATGGCTGGGTAATGAGCTGCAGCAGGATGCATACAACAAGCTGTACAGTCTCAAGGAGAAGCTGGCCATTATCAACAGTCCCGAGCTGTGGGCCGATTTCGGTCACCTGCAGGAGAGCGACCACCTGTACTATATGTGCACCAAGTTCTTCTCCGACGGCGAGATACACAAGCGCTTCAGCCCGTACGATACCCCTTACGAGGCGTTCATCAACTATATGAACGTGCTCAGTGATTTCATTATAAGAACTAATTATGCAGAACAACAGATTTGATGTAGGAGATCCGGTATGGAAGAGCGTGATGGTCACGCGTCACCTGCCGGAAGAAGTTTCAGGACTTGAAACCCTTTGCAAAAACCTTTGGTGGTGCTGGAATGAGGACGCTAAATTGCTTTTCAGGTCCATAGATGCGGATTTATGGCACACTTCAGGCCATAACCCGATGGCGATTTTGGATAAAGTCAGCCTCAAGCGATACAACGAACTCGCGAAGGACGCATCCTTCCTCTCCCGACTGGGAGCAGTGATGGACGAATTCAACCGCTACATGGAGCTCAAAGAAGAGCGTACAGAGCCCTCTGTGGGGTATTTCTGTATGGAGTACGGTCTGGAGACTTCGCTCAAGATATATTCCGGTGGCCTTGGCATACTTGCAGGCGACTACCTCAAGGAGAGTTCCGATATGAACGTGAATATGGTTGCAGTAGGTCTCCTGTACCGCTACGGCTATTTCACTCAGCGTATCACCCCTCAGGGCAACCAGGTTGCAGAGTACGACGCCCAGGACTTCCTGCGTATCCCCGCAGAGCCTGTGCTCGACAAGCAGGGCAACTGGATGACCGTCAAGATGACTATGCCGGGCCGCGATATGTACGCCCGCATCTGGAAGGTGGCAGTGGGCCGTACCGACCTGTATCTGCTGGATGCCGACTTCGAGGCTAACCTGCCAGAAGACCGTCAGGTAACGCACCAGCTCTACGGTGGCGACTGGGAGAACCGCCTTAAGCAGGAGATCCTGCTCGGTATCGGCGGCGTACGCGCCCTGCGCCAGCTCGGACTCAATCCTACCATATACCACTACAACGAGGGCCATGCTGCATTTGCCGGCCTGGAGAGGCTCCGTGAGTATATGCAAGACCATAAACTCGGCTTCAACGAGGCTCTTGAGCTCATCCGTGCCAGCGGACTCTTTACCACCCATACGCCCGTGCCGGCAGGCCACGATTCCTTCGAGGAGGGCCTGCTCGCCAAGTATCTTGGCCATTATCCCGGCCGCTTCGGTATCTCCTGGGAGACTCTTCTGTCGCTTGGTAAGATTCACCCCGAGAACAGGGACGAGAAGTTCAGCATGAGCGTGCTGGCCGCGAACATGAGCCAGAACGTGAACGGTGTATCCATGCTCCACGGCGAGGTGAGCCGTGATATCTTCAAAGATATGTACAAGGGCTACCTGCCCGAGGAGTTGCATATCAGCTACGTTACCAACGGTGTGCATTATGCAACCTGGGCCGCCCGCGACTGGAAGGCCATCCATTATAAGGTCTTCGGCCCCGAGTTCCGCACCGGCCATTACGACAAGAGCTGCTTCGACCGCATCTACAAGGTCAGCGACGATGAAATCTGGAACGTGCGCAAGGTCCTCAAGGACGAGCTCGTGAAGACAGTTACCGAGCGCATCTCGGATCCTGCCTTCTGCAGCCACTATACGCCTTCTCAGATTGTCAAGATCAACGAGGCGTTCCGCTCCGACATCCTTACCATAGGTTTTGCCCGCAGGTTTGCAACTTACAAGCGTGCTACGCTGATTTTCAGTGACCTTGACCGACTTGCTTCCATCGTCAACAATCCAGAGCGTCCGGTGCAGTTTGTATTTGCCGGCAAGGCTCACCCGGCCGATGGCGCAGGACAGGAGCTCCTCAAGCAGATTATCGAAATCTCCAAACAAGACAGGTTCCTCGGACGCATCATCTTTGTGCCTGGGTACGACATCCGTCTGGCCAAGAGGCTGGTGCAGGGAGTAGACGTATGGCTCAACAATCCTACCCGTCCTCTCGAGGCTTCCGGTACATCCGGAGAGAAGGCAGCGATGAACGGCGTCATGCACTTCTCCGTGCTCGACGGATGGTGGGTTGAGGGCTATCAGGAAGATGCAGGTTGGGCCCTGCCTAAGGAGCGCACCTACGAAGACCAGCACTACCAGAACGAGCTCGACGCTGCAACTATCTATGCTACAATAGAGAACGAGATTGCTCCTGCGTACTACAACTTCAACGACCGCACCCATATCTCCAAGGAGTGGGTAGGCTACATCAAGAATACCATTGCCAGGGTGGCCAGCAACTTTACCACCAACCGCATGCTTACCGACTACTGCAATCAGTACTATATTCCTCAGTCGGTCAGGTATAACGAGCTCTCGGCAAACCGTAACGAGATTGCCTGCGAAATCGCGGCCTGGAAGCAGCGTATGCTGGCTGAGTGGGACAATATCAGAGTGGTCTCCTGCCAGCAGCCCGACGCTTCCTACATAGTGTCCAAGAACGATCCTATCCATGGCGAAGTGGTGCTCGACCTCGGTCGTCTGCGCCCGGAAGACATTGGTGTAGAGATGATTCTGGCTACGACCGACTCCAAGGGTGCCCTTCATATCCAGGATACTATCCAGTATGAGGTGAAGGAATATTCCAACGGCGTTGCGCGTTATGCCACTTCCGTTGAGCCCGACCGCACCGGTATGTACCAGGTTGGCATCCGTATGTATGCCAGCAACCCTGCCCTGCCTCACCGTCAGGACTTCCCTCTGGTAAAATGGCTGTAGTAGCCACAGGCTTCTTCGACGGTGTCCATCCCGGGCACCGTCTTGTAATAGACACTCTCCTTTCCCAGGCTCGTTCGCGGGGGGAGGAGAGTGTGATTGTTACCTTCTGGCCCCATCCCAGGGCCGTGCTGCAGAGCGGTGCCGACTCGTTGCGCTTTTTGTGCTCACAGACAGAAAAGATGGCTCTGCTGCGCAGCCTGGGGGTTGATCGCATAGAGACGGTGCCATTCTCGCGGCAGTTTGCAGCTCTATCGGCAGGGGAGTACATTGATATGCTGGTATCCCGCTTCGGCTGCAGCTCTTTGGTGCTGGGCTACGATACCCGCTTTGGCCGTGAACAGGCTGGCCCCGAGCAGATTGCAGCTATTGCTCCAGCCAAGGGGCTGGAGGCCGTTATTGCGCCTCCGCTTTTGATAGACGGAGTTCCTGTGTCGAGCAGCCGTATCCGCAGCGCCCTGGAGCAGGGCGACGTGGCCCTTGCCTCACGCCTTCTCGGCCGTCCGTATCGTCTTCACGGAGTAGTAGTCTGTGGCGATCGAATCGGCCGCACCATAGGATTCCCCACCGCTAACATGAAGCTCTACGAGCCCCTGATGCTCGTTCCCCGCAACGGAGTGTACCAGACTGAGGTTGAGGTAGAAGGGAATAAACATAGTGGCCTCACCAACATCGGAACCCGCCCCACCGTTGGCGGCAGCGGCCTCACAATCGAAACACATATACTTGACTTCGATGAAATGATTTACGGCCTCGACATCACCGTAGACTTCCTCTCCCGCATCCGCGACGAGCGCCACTTCTCTTCTCTTTCCGAGCTCCAGGCCCAGCTCCACTCCGACCGCGCCTCCATCCTCCGACGCTAAGCGAGCGTTCATCCCGCCCTTTTTGCACACGGGAGAGTCATTTCCTAAAAAATTACTACCTTTGTAAGCTATGCTTACATCTAAAGAAATTCGCAAGAAGTTTCTGGACTTCTTTGCTTCCAAAGGACACACGATTGTGCCCTCTGCACCTATGGTGGTCAAGAACGACCCCACCCTTATGTTTACCAATGCTGGTATGAACCAGTTCAAGGATATATTCCTCGGCAACAAGAGCACTCCGTACAACAGGGCTGCGGACAGCCAGAAGTGCTTGAGAGTCAGCGGGAAGCACAACGACCTGGAGGAGGTTGGCCACGATACCTACCACCACACCATGTTCGAGATGCTTGGCAACTGGAGCTTCGGCGATTACTTCAAGAGCGAGGCTATAGACTGGGCCTGGGAACTGCTTACCGAGGTTTACAAGATAGACAAGAACCTTCTGTACGCCACCGTTTTCGAGGGTTCCGAGGAAGACGGAACCGCCATGGACCAGGAAGCTAAGGAAGCCTGGCTCAAGCACCTGCCCGAAGACCACATCGTACTCGGCAATAAGCACGACAACTTCTGGGAGATGGGCGACACAGGCCCCTGCGGCCCCTGCAGCGAGATTCACATCGATATCCGCACACCCGAGGAGAAGGCAGCGTCCGGCATTCCCGGGCGCGACATGGTGAACAAGTCCGACCCTCACGTGATAGAGATCTGGAACCTTGTGTTCATGCAGTTCCAGCGCTTTGCCGACGGCCACCTGGAGCCCCTCCCCGCCAAGAACATCGACACCGGAATGGGCTTCGAGCGCCTCTGCGCCGTGCTTCAGGGTAAGAACAGCAACTACGACAGCGACGTGTTTACCGGAATGTTGAACAAGATAGGCGAGTTCAGCGGGCATAAGTATGGCGAGAGTGCCGATGTCGATGTAGCCATGCGGGTTATTGCCGACCACATCCGAGCCATCAGCTTCTCCATTGCAGACGGCCAGCTGCCCTCCAATGTAAAGGCAGGATATGTGATCAGGCGTATACTCCGCCGTGCCGTTCGCTACGGTTACACCTTCCTCGGTTTCACGGACCCTTTCCTCTGCCGCCTGATTCCTCAGCTCGTGTCTGACATGGGCGACGCTTACCCCGAGCTAAAGGCCCAGCAGCAGCTTATCTCCAACGTTATCCGCGAGGAGGAAAACGCTTTCCTGCGCACTCTGGATCGCGGTATCCGTATGCTTGAAGACATCATTAACAAGAATACCGACACCAAGGTTGTGGCCGGTACCGATGCCTTCGTCCTGTATGATACTTTCGGATTTCCCATAGACCTTACCCAGCTCATTGCCTCCGAAAGAGGTTATACTGTGGACCTGAAGGGCTTCGACGTCGAGCTTCAAAAGCAGAAAGAGCGCGCCCGCAACGCCACCGCCAACGAATTCGGTGACTGGATGGTGTTCAGCGATGCAGACGTGGAGTTTGTAGGTTACGACACACTCCGTGTGAAAGATGCACACCTGCTCAAGCAGCGCACTGTGAAGCAGAAGAACAAGGAATACTTCCAGCTGGTCTTCGACCGTACTCCTTTCTACGCAGAAATGGGAGGCCAGGTGGGCGACACAGGCTATATTGAGGGCGAGAACGGAGAGCGCATCCAGATTCTTAACACCGTCAAGGAGAACAACCTTACAATTCATCTGGCAGAGCGCCTGCCATCCCGTAGCACACAGTCTTTCTACCTGGTGGTTGATAATGCGCGCCGCCGTCATATCCAGAACAACCATACCTGCACCCACTTGCTTCATCAGGCCTTGCGCGTAGTGCTCGGCACCCATGTTGAGCAGAAGGGTTCGTTCGTGGGACCCGACTATTTCCGCTTCGATTTCTCCCACTTCCAGAAAATGACAGACGAGGAGTTGCGCACAGTGGAAATCCGCGTGAACCAGCTTATTCGTTCCGATTTCCCTCTGGTCGAAAAGCGTGACGCAACCATGGAAGAAGCTCGCTCAATGGGAGCAATGGCCCTCTTCGGAGAAAAGTACGGAGATGAGGTCCGTGTTGTACGCTTCGGCGATTCCGTGGAATTGTGCGGAGGCACCCATACTTCCAGCACAGGCACCATCGGTCTGTTCAAGATTGTTTCCGAGGGCGCCGTGGCTGCAGGTGTACGCCGCATTGAGGCTGTTACTGGCGCATGTGCACTGGAAAGGGTACACCAGATGGAAGACGTCCTCAAGACCGCACGTTCCTTCTTCAACAACGTGCCCGACCTCTCCGGGGCCATACAGAAGATGATAGAGGATAATGCCGCTTTCAAGAAGCAGGCAGAGGAGTTTGCCAAGCAGAAGGCTGCTGAGCTTGCCCGTATCCTTTCCGAGAAAGCTACTGAGGTTAACGGCATCAAGCTCATCACCGTTTGCCGCTCCGGCGAGCATAAATTCGACCCTGCCATGATGCGCAACGCAGCTCTGGCCCTGCAGAAGGAGCTCAAGAATGCTGCTCTCGTGGCTGCTTACGAGTCTGACGGCAAGCCCCAGTTGCTGCTCATGTACTCCGACGACCTCGTGGCCGCAGGACGCAATGCAGGCAAAGACATTCGCGAAGGCGCCAAGTTCATACAGGGCGGTGGCGGCGGCCAGAGCGGCCTGGCTACTGCAGGCGGCAAGGATATTGCAGGGCTCGACCAGGCTCTGGAGGAACTCGTAAAAATAGCAACGGGCCAATAATCAGCCTTCTACGGATGAAGAAGCTCGATCAGTACATGCTCAAATCGTTTATCGGACCTTTTGTCGCGATACTGCTGATCGTTATCTTCATCCTGCTGCTTCAGTTCCTCTGGCTGTACATCGACGAGCTCGTAGGCAAGGGCCTGGGATTCTGGGTCATACTTGAGTTTATGATGTGGGGCGCGTGCACCATTATGCCTACCGCCCTGCCGCTGGCCGTGCTGCTCTCGTCCGTGATGGTAATGGGGCAGCTCGGCGAGAACAAGGAGCTGATGGCCATCAAGGCCGCCGGCATCTCGCTCGGGCGGCTTATCGCGCCTCTCATCGTGATGGCTTTCATAATTTCTGTGGGGGCGTTCTTCATAGGTAACGACTTGGTTTCCAAGGCATACAATGAGATTTACACCCTCCGGGACGACATTACCCGCACCAAGGAGAGTATCAAGATTCCTTCCGGCACCTTCTATGAGGGAATAGAAGGATATGTGCTCAGGGTAGATGGGCAGGACGACGAGACCGGCATGATGCACAAGGTGCAGGTGTACGACCATACGGCGCGCCGGGGCAACACCTCGCTGATTGTTGCCGACTCGGCCCTGCTCAAGATGTCCAAGAACAAGGACTACCTCATCTTTACCTTGTACAACGGCTCCAACTATCAGGAAGACAATACGATGACGTACAAGGATACCTCCCTGGCGCTGAGCCGCGTAGACTTCGGGCGACAGGAGCTTATAATCCCTCTGTCGAATTATTCCTTCGAGCATTCCGACTCCAGCCGCTTTGGCGACCAGGCAAAATCTATGCGTCTGGACCAGCTGAGCGCGCAAAGCGACTCGCTCGCTCGCAAGAATGCCGAGGCTCTCAAGGGGCACTACTCGCGCATGCGCAACACCGGGAGCTTTGCAAACCGCGCCCAGCTCGATACGGCCCGCCGTGGCGACCTAAGCGTCATGTTCAAGTCGGACGATATGTGGAAGTGGAAGAGCTACGAAGATATACAAAAGGCTTACCAGCGAGCTGCCAGCGAGTGCGACCGCATGACTGGAGAAATTCTCAGCTACAACCACGACGTTTATCAATCCACCTTCTACCTCAGGCGTACCGACATAGAGCTGTACAAAAAGTTCGCCCAGGCTCTTGCCTGTTTCATTTTCTTCTTTATCGGGGCCCCTTTGGGAGCCATGATAAAGAAGGGTGGCGGACTTGGAATCAGCGCCATTATCGCGGTGCTCTTCTTTGTGGTTTACTGGATAGTACAGATTTCCGCAGAGAAGTTGGCCAAGGATGGCTCCCTCGATCCTTTTAACGGCAATTTCTCTGCGGCGTACGTGCTGGCTCCTATAGGGGCGTTTCTTACATACAAGGCCATCAAGGACGCCGAACTCTTCAATATGGACACCGTTAAATCTACCTGGCGCAAGGCGTTGAGCGCCGTACTTGGCTTCTTCCACAAACCTCGCATCGTGTATATGGGAACTCCTGAGTTTGCCGTAGCTCCGCTCGACGAGCTGGTGAGCAAGGGATACAAGGTCGTGGGTGTAGTTACCGTGGCCGACAAGCCCAGCGGACGTGGCCTGCAGGTGAACGAGAGTGCCGTCAAGAAATACGCCGTGGAGCACGGAATCCCTGTGCTTCAGCCGCTTAAGCTGCGCGACCCCGAGTTCCTGAAGCAGCTCTCTGCTTTCAAGGCCGACCTCTTTGTGGTGGTGGCCTTCCGTATGCTGCCGGAGGAAGTCTGGAAGATGCCTCGACTAGGCACCTTCAACCTCCATGCTTCGCTGCTGCCTCAGTACCGTGGAGCCGCTCCTATCAACTGGGCTCTCATAAACGGCGAGAAGCGCACCGGCGTTACCACCTTCATGCTCGACCATAATATCGACACTGGGGGCATTATCCTGCGCGAGGAGTGCCTGATTGATGATTCCGACGATGCCGGCACCCTTCACGACAAGCTCATGGAGATGGGGCGCAAGGTGGTTACCGATACGGTTGACTTGATTCTGCAGAACAATGTGGAGCTTCGCCAGCAGCGCTCCTTCGTGCAGGGCTCCGAGGTGCTTCATCCGGCGCCCAAGCTTACCCGCGACCTTTGCCACATAGACTGGAGCCGTCCGGCCTCCGAGCTCGCAAATCTGGTTCGCGGCCTCTCGCCTTACCCCGCCGCATTTGCCGAGCTCTCGCAAGAAGCCGGTAAGACTCTCACAATGAAGATATTCAAGGCAGAGGTAATGGGCGCTGTTCCGGAAGTGTCGGAAATCGAACCCGGCCGGGTGTACAGCGACGGCAAGACCTACCTTGCCATAGGCTGTGGCTGTGGCGCCCTCAGTATCAAAAATCTTCAGCTCGAGGGCAAGAAGCGCATGGATATTGGCGCTTTCCTCCTCGGATTCCGCGAACCCGAACACTGGCACTGCGCCTAATAACTAAGTCTCCCGTGTGTAAAACCTGTCATTTTACACACGGGAGGTGCTAGAATAATCAAAAGATCTACAGATAGGAGGTGAAGGGGCCGTATTTGGCTTTGACCTTATACTCCATATTGGCGTCGTTCAAGACGTAGATGTAGTACTTGGCTCCACCGGGAGTAACGCGGATTACCACGTGGCCGCCGGTAGCGGCAAACTTGGAGGGGTCCACTCCCTCGTTCTTGAGGGTAGCTCTATTACTGTCTGTGAGGTTTGTGGTAAAGATACGCACAGAAGGATTGGCGTCATAAACCCTCTGCAGGGTAGCGGGGTTAGGCTGTACGTCACGCCATACTCCGGCGATGAAGAAATCGGGCTTGAGCGCTTTGAGAAGAGCGGCGCTGTTGGTATTGGAGGTGCCGTGGTGGCAGGCCTTCATGCCCTCTACCTTCCTGACCACCTTAGAGATAGGCTGCTCTATATCTTTCCATGCATAGCCGGATTTGCCGCTGTACTGTATGTCGCCGCCGCTGAACCAGTCGAAGTTGCCGTACTTTACCGTGAACACGTTGGAGAAGATGTTCTCGTTGATGGCCCATGCGGAATGGTTGGCCTTACAGGCCGCTGCGTCGGGTACATAAGTGGTATTGACGTCGGTGCCGCTGCCGGTCCATATATCGCCTCCGGAGGCTATAGTGCGAATCTTGAAAGTGGAGTACTTGGCCGGATCATGCTTCATCACAATCTGGTCGTCATGCCCTATCTGAAGAGTCTCACGCACCGTGCCCTGGTTCCTTGCAGCATAATCCAGATAATTTACATACAGGGCGTAGCGCTTCTGGCCGGACTCCTCGAAGTAATCGGCAGAAGGGCGGTCGGCCCAGTCGCCACGGTCCAGAACCTTGTCGATGGGTATAGACAGGCCGACTTCTGCAATGCCGTTGAGTAGGAAGCCTCCCTTGTTTAGATTGATGGAAGAAACCTTCTCGCCATCTTTGTTGTAAGGAGTCCAGCCAAATTGGGCATATTCCGAGCGCCAGGAACCAATATGGTCTCCGTGGTAATGGGAGGTCATGAAGTAGTCCAGGCGTCCGTTGCTCACTGCGGGTGCGTAGTGCTGGATGTACTGCACTATTACTGAGCCGCTGTTGATAGCGTTGTTGGGCTTTGAGGGGACGCCGGGAGAGTCTCCGTATTCGTATTGCTCCATAGGGGGAGCGCCGGCGGCATCGCACAGCATGGTGGTGCCATCGGGGAAGATGTAGTAGAACGCCTCGCCACGGCCTCCGTTGATGGAGTGGATGTCCAGGTAACCCTCCTGCCATGCGGGAAGCACCTGGCCGACTTGCACGTCGATTGCAGGATCCACCGTGGTCTCGGTGCCACCGGGGGTGGTTTTCTCCTTGTCTTTATCTTTCTCCTTGTCTGCATTGCACCCCGCAAGGAGTGCAATGAGACAAGAAGCTATAATAAGGTATCGTATTTTCATTAATAACCGGGATTCTGGGTAAGCATGGGGCAGACTACCCTTTCGTTCTGAGGGATGGGGAAGAGATACTGCCTGGGGTTAAAATTCCTCTCTACGTTAACTCTGTAGTATCCAGGGTAGTTGAGGATGTCGGATAGATCTATAGTGGAGTCTTCTCTCATGTGCGGGCGGAAGTCTTTGGGCCAGATCCAGTACCCTGTGGCCTCGTTCTTGGTCATCTGCTCGTTTGCGGGCAGGCCGTAAATCTTATCGGTCAAGCAGGGCTCGCAGATTCTCCAGCGGATGAGGTCGAACCAGCGGCGGTTCTCCCATGCCAGCTCGCAACGGCGCTCGTTGCGGATAATGCGACGCAGTGCGGTCTGGTTGTTCTCTGTAATTGCAGGGTACTTGCTTGTCTCGCCCAGTCCGCACTTATATGCGCGGGCGCGAAGGCTGTTGAGAGCATCGAAAACGGACTGGTCGATATCATTCATCTCCATCTTGGACTCAGCATACATGAGCAGCACGTCGGCGTAACGCAGTATGCGTTGAGGAGTATCCGTAAGACGGTCGTCTATCCATTCTTCGTCTACATACTTCTTTAAAACCAATCCGTTGTAAGAACAGTTTTCGGAAACGAGGCGAGTGTCGTTGTTCTTAACCATCGTGCCGGTGGAAACTTGCAGGGTCTTGGTTGCGCTCGGGCGAGGATTGTAGATATAGTCCATGAACTCAGAGTCGAAGGGAACTGTAATCTCGCTCAGGCGCGGATCGCGGTTGGCAAAGGGGTTTGCAGGATCATACAGAGGGGACTCCTCTACCGTCTTTCCGTCGGTGCATGGATAGGCAAAGAAAAGCTCCCAGGAAGGCTGCGCAGTTGAAGTTCCTCCATTGTTGCGAGGGTAAAAAGAACGGGTGTTGGTCTCTTTGGTTGTGCCACCATAAGCATACGATGTAAGCTCGTTAGAACAAGGGAGGGCGAAAATGAGTTCAGGGCTTGTCTTGGTGGAAGACAAGAAGAACTCGCGGTAATCGGGATGCAGGGAATAAACCCCGAGGTCCATGCAGGCCTTTGCTGCTGCGGCACAAGTCACCCAATCGTTCATGAGCAGGGCGGCGCGGGCCTTCATTGCTAATGCAGCACCCTTGGTAACGCGCTGGGTGCCTGTATAAGAGACTGGCAGCGCTTCGGCAGCATCGTCAAGGTCCTTATAAATCTGATCTAGAATTACATAACGATCTGTACGCCCCATTTTATAAGCGTCTTCGAGAGTGATGTACTCCGTATAGAAGGGAACGTCGCCGAACAGATTTATCAAGTACATATAGAAGGATGCGCGGAAAAACTTGGCTTCGCCTGCATATAGCTTGATCGTGGCCTCTCTTAGATTCTCCTTCTGTTTCTCAAGGCTGAACAACACAGTGTTGGCCCGTGCAATGCCTTTATAATCATTGGCCCACTCGTTCTTGGCCTTTGCCCAGTCGTCGGCAACTGCACCGGCAAGCCAGTCGTAAAGCTCGGTGCGCTGGCTCCAGTCGTCGCTATAACGGTCTGTATGGAACGTACGGTTGCATTCGAAGTTCCAGAGCGTGGGATTGTACAGGGCATTCAGGGAAAGCTGGAGCTCCTGCTCGGTGGAATACCAGTTCTCGCTGGAGCCCTGCGACTTGGGATTAAGGTCCAAGTTTACGCATGCGGTCATGACGGCCGCAGCGGCAAGTATTGTGAATAACTTTGTTTTCATTTTCGTTGCCATTTTTATTCTACGACGTCGATAATGGGATGCCTCTTTACGGAGTACTCAGGATGGTTGGCGTTACAGTCTTCGCCTGCAAAGCGGAGGGCCCACGCTGCGTTGATGACTGAAATGTCTGAACCACCAGTCCCCATGCTGGAAGTACAGGTAATCCTGAACTGTGCGGCATCAGTATCCTTGCTCAGGGTTACGGTAGGCTCGATTTCGGTGTTGGTCTGTGCGCCTTCCTCAAAGAAGAGCTCAATGTTGTACTGGAATCCGTCTCCGTCCGTTACGGGGAGTGCCGGCTTCCACTCATCACCGTCCAGATATTCGATGAGCCAGTACTTCATAACTCCCTCGTTGTTAGGACGGAGCACAAAGAAGAGATGGAGTTTGGTACCGGCTGCTATAGGTGCTTCGTTCTCGGTGTATGCAGTCCAGAGAATATAGTCTTGCTTGTAAGTACCATAGACACAAGGCTCTCCGTAGGTTCCGATGATTCGCTTGCAACGTTTGTGGGCCTTATCGACTACTCCTGCCGCTGCCTTATCAACCCCATGATAATACTCCAGACGGCCCTTGCCGCTGATATTGGGCTCTACGTAGGCTCCTGCATTTCCTGCAGCGTCGGCCAGGTCGTGTGACACCTCAATGGTGAAGTTGGTCTTTAATACATCAAGCTGGCTCTTGGCAAAGTACCACTCTGCCAACACGGTGCCGGGAGCGGGCTTGACGACCGGTTTCTCGTCTTTGGCGGCAGCCTGGGTAATGGCTACAGTGAAGGACTGCTGGCGCACGTTTTCGGCTTCTGTGCTAACGGTAATATTTGCGGTGACTTCTGACTGAATCTCGTTGGCAGGGAAGCTGATGGTAACAGACTTGCTTCCGTTGCCGGATGCAGGCGCTGCTACGAAAGCGGGATTGTCGCTTGTAACTGTCCAGCCAATTTCGTCATCGGCATTAACAACAAACACTGTGGACTGATCCTTTGCTGCTACCGAGATGGATTCCGGAGTAACAGAGAATGTTTTGTAAACTACAGGCTCTACGTCCTTTGCGGTACCTGCCTGCATTACATCAAAGTTGGTGATAGCTATCTTGAGCTCCTGGTCTATGAGGCTGACACTTGCATAGCGGAGAACAGCCGAGGGGTTGGCATTGGCCGTGAATGTAATGACATTCTCTGCCTGGCTTACGCTTAGCCAGCTTGTTGCGGTCTTGGGAAACGAAACCGTAAATGCAGGACTGTCGGTCACTGTTACAACGAGCTGTCCGCCATCAGCAGGGATGGGGTCTGCGGATGACATCTCTACCTTTGCTTTGATGCCCTGGTAAACCTCGTCATCCTTGTCGGGATTTACAGGTTGGCAAGCTGCGAAGGCCAAAGCTGCACAAAGAAGAATACTTATAAACTTTTTCATCTTGCTCGATTTTTAGAAGGTAATCTGAGCGCCGACAGTGAAGGTCCTGGTCATATAAGCGCTTATGTTAGTGTAAGATTCGGGATCCCAGCCCTGAGGGAACTGGTCGATGGAGAAAGGATCGGTAGCGCTGCCGTAGATGCGGATTTTCTGCATCTTGATGGCCTTGGTTATACGCTCGGGGATGGTGTAGCTCAGAGTAATGTTCTTCATACGGAAGTATCCGCCGTTGAAGAGCCAGAAGTCGGAAAGCTGCTCGTAGTCGTTTGCCTGCGAGTTCTTAAGCATAGCCCTGGGGTAGATGGCCTTGGCATTCTGCTCATCAGTGTTGTAATAGCTCCAGTAGTGGTCTGCGTATTCCGTGGGGAAGTTGTAGGCGTCGCCGTCGCGGAAAATCATGGAGTTTGTCTTCAGCGCCAGTACCTTGCCCACGCCCTGGAAGGCCATGGAAAGGTTCCAGTTTTTCCAGCCAAGGTTGATGTTTCCGCCGTACTGGTAATGAGGAACGGAACTGCCCAGGACTACTCGGTCGTATGCGGAGTTGATAATGCCGTCGGGCTCTCCGTCGGGGCCGCTGATATCCTTATATTCGATATTTCCGAGGCCTACGTTGTTGTAGAGTTTTGCGGAATTGATAACCTGGTCTGTGGTGAGATACAGTCCGTTGCTGCGGTATCCGTACCAGGCCTTGTATTCTACGCCTTCCTTGACGATGTTATCTCCCAGGCTCTGGTATCCTCCCAGGTCGCCCATGATGGAGGTATAGTCGGAGAGGTTGGCGCTGATGGCATAAGAGAAGTCGCCAATGCGGTCCTGCCAGCCGATCTGGATTTCCCAACCGTTGGTGTACATCTGGCCGATATTGTCCTCCGGGTCGCTGTATCCCAGTACATCGGGAATCTTGCGGCTCAGGAGCATTCCGTAAGTATCTTTATGATATATGTCTCCTGTGAAGCTGAGGCGATTGTTGAACATGCTCAGATCTACGCCCACGTCCCAGGTCTTGGTGGTTTCCCAAGTGATGTTGTATATGGCATAAGCAGTCTGGGCTGCGGTCTTTGCGGATGCTACGCTGGTGGGTGAATCGTACATGACTGCGTTGCCGAAGCCAATGGTGCTCTGATAAGGATAATTACCTATACGCTCGTTTCCAAGAGTACCGTAAGATACGCGTAACTTTGCGAAATTCAGCGTCTTGCCACCCTTTACACTCTTCATCCAAGGCTCTTCTGTGATTACCCATCCAAGTGATACGGAAGGGAAGAAAGCGCCCCGGTATTCAGGTGCAAAACGGGAAGAACGGTCGTAACGGGCATTTGCCTGCAGGAGGTAACGGCCCTTGTAGTCGTAAGTAACGCGGCCGAAGACGGACTGATATGCGTTATCGGATGCGTTGCCGCTGGAAGTAAGGTAGTTTTCATTCCTAAGGTTAAGATACGGATATCCAGCCACTTCCATCTGGTCTGTGCCGGAGGTCATGTTCTCAACAAAGCTGTAGTTGTCCTCGTATCCGAGCAGGTAGGTTGTGTGGTGGTCCTTGCCAAAGTCGGCACTGTAGTTGAGGAGCAGCTGCTTGGTGGCGGTATTAGCCTTTTGGCGTGTCTCTGTGAGTGCGGTGGAAGTACATCCGCTCAGGGGGTTCTCGCTCAAGATACCTGGCTCGCGGTAATAATATGCTTTCTTAACATAATCCTTCGTATCTGTGTGCTGCAGCGAAGGGGCAAACACTGCGGAAATCTTGAAATTCTTGAAGGGGGTAATATCAATAGCGAACTTTCCGTAGAAAATATCCCGCTCGGTATTCACGAAGCCGCCTGCGAGCAGACGGGCATAAGTGTTGGTGCCGTTGTTGCCCGGGCCCATAGTGCCGTCGGACCAGACTGCGCAGTAGGTGGGGTTGTATTTATATGCCGCCTGCACAGGGTTTATCTGATTGTTGTTCATCAACTTGTGGTTGAAGGTCATGTCCATGGACACGGAGATAAAGTTGTTGATCTTTATATCGTTGTTCAGTCGGGCGGTATAGTGCTCCATGTTGCGGCCTACATAAAGAGCTTCTTCGTTCTCGTAAGAGAGCATGGCGCGGCTCTTGATATTCTTGTTGCCGTAGGTAACGCCCACGCGGTGCTTATGCTGGGGTGCCCATTTCTTTATCATGAGATCGTCCCAATCGGTCAGGGGATAGGTGTCGGGATCGATGGCATGATTGGTCGTGTAATTCTCAATATAGTCCTTAGCGTATTGATAGTAGTCTGCGCCCACGGGGTTGCCGGCATCGTTCCACTGGCACTCATTCTGGAGCTCCATGAAGCGGGTAGGGCTTACCATCTCGGGATGACGGGTACGGGTGAGCACGGAGAAGCTGCCGTTGTAATCTACATGCATCTGCCCTTCTTTGGCTCGCTTGGTGGTGACGAGGATAACACCGGCAGAAGCACGTGCACCGTAGATAGAAGCGGAAGCAGCGTCTTTAAGCACTGTGATATTCTCGATTGCGTCTGCGTCAACGTCATTGAGTGCTCCTACAGGTACTCCGTCCACTATAATCAGAGGGCTGGAATCGCCGATGGTGGTGACGCCGCGCACGCGGATAGTTGCCTCTGCGCCTGGTAGGCCGCTCGTACGGGTTACCTGTACGCCGGGCATGGTGCCCTGCAGGGCTTGGCTCACGGTAACGCCCTGGATGGCAGAGAGTTTGCCTCCGTCAACTGCGGCCACCGAGCCGGTAAGGTCTTTCTTCTTAACGGTACCGTAACCGATGACCACAACTTCGTCCAGAAGTTTGTTGTCGTCGTTAAGGATAACGTTGATAGTGTTCTTGGTTCCTACAGTCTCCTGAATGGTCTCGTATCCTATGCAGGAAAACTCCAGCACTGCTGCACCGGAGGCGACCTGGATGCTGTACTTGCCGTCTACGTCTGTAACTGCTCCGTTGGTCGTTCCAAACTCGACCACTCCGGCTCCGATGACGGCCTGTCCATCCTTGTCGAGGACGGTCCCCTTTACTGTAACCCTGTTCTGGGCGCTCAGTACGAGCGAGCCGAGGGCCAGCATAAGGAAGGTGATTAGAATTCGTTTTTTCATTTTAATGTTATTAAATATGAGACTACTAATATAGTATTTATTTTTGCGATTCAGCTCAGGTGCTCTATCAAAATCTTAACTCCTATCCCCAGAAGCACAAGGCCGCCCAGTAGTTCTGGATGCACTTTTTTTACGATTCCGTTGCCGAACTTGACACCCAAAACAAAGCCGCAAATGCTCAGTACGAAGGAAACTAATCCAATCATACTCAGCGGTATAGCGAGGCTCCCCAAGCTGTTGTACCCGGAGCAGGCGTAAGTGATGCCCACCGCAAGGGCATCGATACTTGTAGCAATTGCCAGCGAGATTCTGGTTCTGAAGTGGCTGGGGTTGATGCTTTTGGATTCTTCTTCCCCGAACGATTCCACAATCATCTTGCCTCCTATAAAAGCAAGCATGCCGAACGCCACCCAATGGTCGAACGATTCCAGGTAAGATTGGAAGCTGCTGGTAAGCAGCCACCCGATCAGCGGCATAAGCGCCTGGAAGAAGCCGAACAGGAAGGCCAGCTTGAGCATCAGCGGAGCCTGGTTCTTGCGCACCACAACTCCGCATACGACAGACACCGTAAAGCAGTCCATCGCGAGCGCAAGCGCTATCAGAAGGTGCTCTAACATAAGCGATTAACGGTAGCAACCTTCGAGTTTCTCCGCTGTGTTGCCAGGGCTCAGCCGGTAGAATGCGGCTCCGTGCGGCGGCACTGTCACCTCCCAGCGACCTTTTCCGGATATGCCGCCCACATCTTCCTGTCTCCACAGGTCGCGTACTGTCTGGTCTGCGTACAGTCCGAGTTTCTTGGGGGTGAACCCGAGGACTTTCTCTTTGTCTGTAAGGTTAAAGAGCGCCACAGCTATGCTGCCGTCTTCGAGAGGCTTGACGTAGGTCACGTGCCCATCTCCGGAGGCAATGCGCACACCTTGGATGCCCAGAGGGTCCTGGTTTACGTCCAGCACCTCATTGTTGCACAGAAGGCTCAGGGTGAAGGGGTCGAGGGAGCTCATGTCGCATCCCAGCAGCATGGGCGAAGCGAGTATAGACCAAAGAGTTATGTGCGTGTACTGCTCCCACGGGGTGAGCTCGGTCCAGCGCATTTTGCGGCCCCAGCCAACCTTGCCGAGCACCAGCATGTCTGCGTCGGGCCAGTTGCCCGGGCGGCGGTATCCGGCCCAGCGGTCCTGGCCATCGAAGCCTATTCCCGCCATGCTCTCCCAGTTGTCGCGAATGTCGCCCGTGGTGCGCCAGCATTCGGCGTATTTCTGCAGCGCAGGGCCGATGGTCACGCGCGATGAATTGGAGATGCTGTACACTATGTCGCGCCCGGTGGCGTCCAGGGCCTCGCGCATATCGCGCATCCACCACTCGTCGTTGGGGTTCCAGTCGTATTTGAGGTAGTCCACGCCCCAGTCGGCCCATTGTCTGGCGTCGGCGCGGGCGAAGGAGTACTTGCCGAAGCTTCGAATCTTTTCTTTATCTATCTGCTTGCGGTCTGCCTTGCAGTACTCATCTACCATCCCCTGAGTTACCCACCAGTAGGTGCCGTCCTCGTTGTCGCAGGAGGAGCCTATGTGCGATGCGTATGTGGAGCACCAGGGCCCGGAGTAGATGCCGAACTTAAGTCCTCTTGCGTGCAGGGAGTCGCCCAGGGCCTTCATGTCGGGGAACTTTTTGTTGGGCTGGATGGCGTTGTACTTTCCTCCACGCAGACCCTGCCAGCCGTCGTCTATGTTTACGTAGCTCCAGCCATAGTCGGCAAGGCCGGTCTGCTCGAAAGCCCGCGCGGCTTCCAGGATAATGTCCTGGCTCACGGCGTTACCCCAGATGTTCCAGGAGTTCCATCCCAGGGGAGGGGTGAGAGCAATGCGGTCGCCAATCACAATACGCAGTTCGCGGCTGTCGGAGCCCAGGGTGTTGGTGGCGGTGAGCTGCACTTTGTAGGTGCCTTTGCGTACGGCGCGGCCGCTGATTATTCCCTTGTTGCGGTCGAGTTTAAGTCCTGCCGGGAGACCCTTGGCGCTGAAGCTCATGGGGCGTACCCCAGTGGTGGGGATTCTGTACAGAAAATCGGCTTTGGGGCGTGCTCCATAGACCTTTGGGCCGTTGATTCTCGGAGTGTCCGGGGCAGCCGGAGTAAGGATGTAGGCGCTATAGTCGGGTGCGCTGATAGCAGCTGCCTGGCGCAGGATTTCGTCTCTCGCCTGAGTTGCGCTCTGTGCAGCAGCAGTTGCGCTGGTCATGGTAATGGCGGCGATTGCAGCCAGAATGTAGTGTGATTTCATTATTGTGGGTAGTTGATTTCCATTTCAAAGTTGGGGTTGCCGCTGGGTACCGCCGAGTGCGATGCTTTGGCGGCCTCCCACATGCGTGCAACAATCTCGGGATGCTCTGCGGCGATGTCTGTGGTCTCTCCGGGGTCCTCATCCAGCTTGTACAGGGCCATCTGCAGATTGCCCTTCTTTACGTTCGTAACAAGTCCCTTCCAGGGCCCCATGCGCACTGCCACGAGCCCTTTCCCGCCGGGGAACTCCCAATACAGGAAGTCGTGCTTGGGCTGCTTGCGCCCCGTGAGCGTAGGGGCGAAGGATATGCCGTCGCACGGAGGAGCCTGCACCCCCGCAAGCTCTGCAAACGTGGGCATAAGGTCGGTAAACATACCTATGTAATTGCTGCTGCCCGGTTTGACTCGTGCGGGCCAGCTCGCCACGAAGGGCATACGGATGCCGCCCTCGTGTAGCGAACGTTTGCCCCATCCCTTGGTGCATTGGAACGGTCCGCCGCTGTGGAAGTACTCCAGCGGGGAGTTTGAGTTGCACGCGGGACCATTGTCGGACGTAATGATAATCAGAGTGTTATCGTAGATTCCGAGCTCTTTCAGCTTAGCGGTAAGTCGTCCGAGCTGGGTGTCGATATGGGTAATCATGGCAGCGTAAGCGGAGTGCGGATAGAGCACAGGGTAGTACCATCCGCCGTCGGTCACCGGAGTTTTTTCTTCGCCCAGCTTCTCTACATAGTACATCACTTCTTCTTCCGGCGCCTGCACGGTGCTGTGCGGTACGGTGGTGGTCCACATGAGCATGAAGGGACTGCCGGCGTTCTCTGTCACCCAGCTCTCCAGCTTGTCGTACATGAGGTCGCAGGAGTAGTACTCCTGGTTGAATTTGTCGTAACTGCGTATGTCGTAGGGGTCTGCGCCTGGGTCGAGCCGACGTCCTATAGGCATGAATTCGTTGCCTGTAGCTATCTGGGTCTGGTTTTCCCAAAGATAGTCGGGGTAATAAGAATGGGCCAGCATCTGGCAGTAGAAGCCATAAAAATAGTCGAAGCCCATATCGTTGGGGGTAGAGCCGGAGCCGGGTCCGCCGAGGCCCCATTTGCCCACCATCGCAGTGCGGTAGCCCGCTTCGCGCATCATAGATGCTATTGTGGGGGTGCCGGGCTCCAGGGGCCACTGCCCTTCAAAGCTGGGGTCTGCTTTCATCCTCTCGAAGAACCAGTCGGAACCGACTGGTTGCAGGCCGTCGGGACGGGGTACGCGTTCGTCGTTGGAGCGAATCTGGCTGTGGCCGCTGTGCTGCCCTGTAATAATGCTGCACCTCGATGGCGCCGACAGCGGGCAGGCGGTATACATATCGGTAAACACCATTCCTTGCTCGGCAAGGGCATCGATATTAGGCGTCTCTATCAGCTCCTGTCCGTAACATCCCAGGTCGCCGTAACCCAGGTCGTCGAACATCAAGAATATGATATTGGGGCGTTCGGGGGCCGCCGGGGAGCATCCGCTAACTGCCGCTCCTAATGCCGGGAGAGCTGCGAGTGCCGGCACAGATGCCAGAGCGGGAAAGTGCGTTATCTTTTTCATTGGAGCACAAATCTAATAATTTTTAAGCGTCGCTCGTCAAGTTTTCGCGGGAAATCGTGTATATTTATACGCTAAACTGATAGCCGTATGAAGAGAATCATTGAGTGCGTTCCCAATTTCAGCGAGGGACGTGACCACGCGATAATAGATGCCATAGTTGCCTCAATACAGTCTGTAGAAGGGGTTAAGTTGCTCGATGTTGACCCCGGAGAAGCCACCAACCGCACTGTAGTTACATTTGTGGGAGAGCCGGAGCCGGTTTGCGAAGCTGCCTTCCGTGGTGCCGCCAAGGCGCAGGAACTCATTGATATGCGCAAGCAGCACGGAACTCATCCCCGCATCGGCGCTACCGACGTTCTGCCTCTGATACCCGTGTCTGGAATCACTTTGGGGGAGTGCGCCCTTCTGGCCCGCAAGCTTGCCGAGCGTATGTACACGGAGCTCGGAATCCCCTGCTATTGCTACGAGGCAGCAGCTTTCAAGCCGGAGCGCCGCAACTTGGCGGTCTGCCGTGCCGGTGAGTACGAGGCCCTGCCGGATAAGTTCAAAGACCCCGCCAGCAGACCCGATTTCTGCGGAGATTATGACGAAAGGGCGGAGCGCAGCGGTGCGTCTTGCGTGGGCGCCCGTAACTTCTTGATAGCGGTGAACTTCAACCTCAATACCACATCTCCCCGCCGGGCTATGGCAGTGGCCTTCGACGTTCGTGAGAAAGGACGCAAGGCGCGCGAGGGAGGTTCTCCTACTGGCAAGCTTCTCACAGATGCCGACGGGCAGCAGATCTGGATTCCCGGTACGCTCAAGGGATGCAAGGCAATCGGCTGGTACATAGAAGAATACGGCATTGCTCAGGTGTCTATGAACATTACCGACATAGAGGCCACTCCGCTGCATGTCGCCTATGAGGAGGTGAGTCGTGCTGCCGCAGCCCGGGGGCTTCGAGTTACCGGAGGCGAAATCATAGGTCTGGTGCCCCTCAAGGTGCTGCTCGATGCCGGCCGCTTCTATCTGGAGAGGCAGCAGCGGTCGCTCGCAATCGCCGAAGATGAAATACTTGAGATAGCCGTCAAGTCTATGTCGCTCGACGACCTCAAGCCCTTCAACCCTCGCGAGAAAGTGTTGGAGTATCTCATGCAGGATAAAGAATCGTAAAAAATAGAAAGAATCGTAAAAATGTGACGAGTGGCTAGGTTGCGCGGCGCTTAATCTGCCGGGAAATGCTTTTCTTCGCAGAAAAAAACACCCGTCGCCATGAAAGCTTCTTTTCTTGCCGCTGCGCTGCCAGCACTCATAATCTCATGTAATCTGATAGATCCGCCTCTGCCGTTTGGGGAGGCGCGTGACTCGCAGGACAGGCCGGAATTAAACCTGCCGGCCAAACCTGGTCCGGGCCCGGATACCCTTGTCTTGGTATCCGCCGCCGAATTTCCCTCCTCCTACGACTGGCAGCGCGACAGCGCCTTCGGGGCTGTAAACGGTACGGTTTTCCTGTTCAGCAATGGTAAGCCAGTATTGGCAATACCGGCAGGCAAAGGCACCAAGGTGGATTTATCCCCAGACAAACACCATATAATCGGCGAGTCCCTCTTTACCGAGTACTCCGACGCTTTCGGTACCTGGATAAGCAAAGACGGAGAGCAGATTTGCAGTTGGGATACTCCGGAGAAGCTTCAGGGCCTGCTCTACCGGGATGGGGATCTCTATACTCTGGGCCTGGAACTGCCAGGGGGTGCCGTAATCTTCCGCAAGAACGGAGCAGTGGTGCTCAAGATGAGCGATGCCGTGCTTATGGGCAGTTTTTCTTCGTGCAGCTACCCGTCTACCGGGGCCCTGTACGAAGATGAGGGGAGCGTATGTTTCTCATACAAAACAATCTACAATGGGCGGGAAACCTTGTACATGGTAAAGGACTCCAGGGTAGAGAAGCAATACTCAGAAAACCGTTTTGTGCCCTTGGATGCAAAGTTTGTTGACTCGCAGCCTGTGATTTTTGGGAAGCAAAACGGACTCCCAGTAATCATCTGCGAGCGAAGCGTGAGGTATATGATTAACGGCAGGGCGCGCGACTGGCTAGACGGAGGCCTTCTGAATTATCAGGGCAAAACCATCGTTGCCGGGACCTATCAAACGTATAATGACGAAGAAAGGACAGGAGCCGGATGGGAGAGCGAGCAGATAGACCTGGGCGGCCCCAACGCGTATTTCTACTGCGACTCTCAGAACCTGCGGACCCCCGGGCAGCCTCCGGGAGGCTACAAAGACTGCTATTTCTTCCACCGGCACTGCGCCTGCCAGACCGACTCAGGCCTTGCTATGGTGCTTACTCCCAAAGCACCGGGGCGGAAACCATTTCTAATACTCAACTCCCAAAAGGAGGAATATGATATTCACGGCTACCTTTCCGGTGTGGCGATAATAATTGATTAATGATATGTTGGTAAGGATTTATGGAGCCAAATGTGTTGGCATTCAAGCAGAAAAAGTAACAGTAGAGATTAGTATAGACAGGGGCATAGGGATACATCTTGTAGGCCTTGCCGATGTTGCGGTAAAGGAGAGCTTGCTGCGTACGACTACAGCCCTGCAGGCCCTTGGATACAAAATCCCGGGCAAGCGCATGGTTATAAACCTTGCCCCGGCCGATGTACACAAGAACGGTAGCGGGTACGACCTGCCCATCGCGGTAGGGGTGATTGCAGCGTCGGAGCAGAGCTCTCTGCCCCTTGCGGGCCAGTTTATTATAATGGGAGAATTGGGCTTGGACGGTAGTGTGAGAGCTATTCCCGGAGGGCTCCCGTTTGCTGAGCTGGCCGGGGAGGAGGGCTTCGACGGAATAATACTCCCGCTGGAATCTGCCCTGGAGGCGGCTGACTTTGGCCGGGGAAAGATCTTCGGTGTACGGACCCTCGTGGATGTGGTCCGCATACTCTCCGGACAAGACAGCACCGACCTTCTGGTCTGGAACTCCCCTGAATATTCCTCAATGGCAGAGAGGGGAGTAAAGACCAGAAGTAGCGACATCCCTGACTTTGCCGATATTATCGGCCAGGAAGGCGCCAAACGCGGCCTGGAAATTGCCGCCGCAGGAGCCCACAACATCTGCATGATTGGCCCTCCAGGCTCGGGCAAAAGCTCGCTGGCAAAGGCCCTGGTGGGCATTCTGCCACCCATGAGCAAAGAAGAGAGCCTGGAGACGTCCAAGATATTCAGTATTGCGGGTAAGGGCAAGTTGCGCTACGGGCTCGTGGATACCAGACCGTTCCGCAGCCCTCATTATTCGGCGTCCCTTGCGGCAATCATCGGAGGCGGAGCAGGCGATGGCATTATCCCCGGAGAGATTAGCCTGGCCCACAATGGCGTACTCTTCCTGGACGAGGCGGCCCAGATGCCGCGCAGCGTGAGCGAGGCGCTCCGTGGGCCGGTAGAAGACCGCAAGGTGGTGATATCGCGCCTCAAATCCAAGGTAGAGTATCCTGCGTCTTTTATGCTTGTGATGGCCTCCAACCCTTGCCCGTGCGGATACTGGGGCGTGGGAGACAGATGCACCTGCACACCCACTCAGCGTCTCAACTACCTCTCGCGGCTGAGCGGTCCCATGATGGACAGAATCGATATACAGCTCTCAGTGCCGTCTCTTGCAGCATCCGAGCTGGCGCGCCTGAGGGCTGAAGGGCTGCGCCTGGAATCCTCGGCCACGGTGGCGGCAAGGATAGCGGCTGCGCGGGAAATCCAGCGCCGACGCTTCAGTGGCGAGGGCATCTACTCCAATGCCGAAATGGGAAACAAGCTTGTGGAGCGTTTCTGCACTCTCGACCAGGCAGGTCAGGACCTGCTGGTGACGCTGATGGAGAAGATGGGACTGTCTATGCGGGCGTACTTCCGAATAATAAAAGTAGCCCGCACCATAGCGGACCTGGCTGGCAGCCCCGAAATCCTCCCTGTACACATCTCTGAAGCCGCCTGCTACCGCTTCCTCGACCGTTCGCCGGCGTTCAAATAGCGTTCGCCGGCAAAAAAACGAGCAGCCGATTCCTCGACCGCTCGCCAGTATTAAAGTAGTCCCTCCGCTAGTCGGGATAATTGAGGTTCATCTTGAAGCTGTCGATGTCGAGCACTGGCTCGGTGTGGCTGTCTCGTACGGCATCCCACATCTTCTGCACAATCTCGGGATGCTCGGCGGCTACGTTAGTGGTCTCACGAGGGTCGCTCACGATATTGTAGAGCTCCATTTCGTTGTTGCCCTTCCTTGCCTTCTTGAGCAGGCCTTTCCATTCGCCCATTCTCACGGCAACCCATCCTTTGGCACCCGGGAATTCCCAATAGAGGAACTCGTGCTCCTGCTGCTCCTTGTCTTTGCCCAGGATCACCGGCACGAACGAGATTCCGTCGTTGGCGGGAGCCTCTACCCCCGCGAGCTCAGCGAATGTAGGCATGAGGTCGGCGAAGTAGCCGATGTGGCTGCTCTTGCGGGCCTTGATGCGGTCTCCCCAGGCAAGTACGAAGGGCATGCGGATGCCGCCTTCATGCAACGAACTCTTGCCCCATCCGGCAGCGCAGCTGAAGGGCCCGCCGCTCTGGAAGTATTCCATAGGGGAGTTGCCGTTGTGTGCGGGGCCGTTGTCGGAGGTAACGATAAATATCGTGTTGTCCCAGATACCCAGCTCCTTGAGCTTGGCCACCAGCTTGCCCACCTGCGTGTCGATGTGTGTAACCATTGCGGCGTAGCTGGCGTGGGGATAACGTACGGGCAGGTACATACCGCCGTCGGTGCGCGGCTCTTCGTCGCCCAGCTTGTTTACGTAGTACAGTACCTCATCTTCCGGCGCCTGCACTGCGCTGTGCGGCACGGTGGTCGTCCACATGGCAAAGAAGGGCCCTCCTGCATTCTCTACGATGAAGTTCTCCAGCTTGTCGTACATGAGGTCGGGGCTATAGAACTCGCCGCCGTACTGCTTGTAGTTCTCCGGGTCCATGGGATCGAGCCCCTCCGGGAGGGGCTCACCCTGCATCACGGTCTTGTTGCCGGTTGCAATTTTCTTGTCGTTCTCCCAAAGATGGGCAGGGTAGTAAGAGTGCGCAAGAGACTGGCAGTTGAAGCCGTAGAAATAGTCGAAGCCCATTTTGTTGGGCGTGGAGTCGCTGGATGGGAATCCCAGCCCCCACTTGCCAACCATGGCGGTCTTGTAACCTGCCTCCTGCATCATCTTGCCGATGGTAGGAGTGCCGGCAAGCATGGGCTGCTGGCCCTCCAGTGTGTCGTCCGCGAATAGACCGTTCCAGCCCCTGTTGTCAACCGGAGTATAATGCTCAGAGTTGTGGCGTATCTGGCTGTGGCCCATGTGCTGGCCAGTCATGATGCAGCAGCGCGAAGGAGCAGACAGCGGAGCAGCGGAATACATATCGGTGAATATGATTCCGCGCTTCGCAAGTGCGTCTATATTAGGGGTTTCAATCTTCTCCTGTCCGTAGCAACCCAAGTCTCCATAGCCCAGGTCGTCGAACATGAGATAAATAATATTTGGTTTCTCAGGTGCCTTGTTTGCGCCCGTGCACCCACAGGCCGCTGCGGTCGCTGCCGCGAGCAAAAGTTTCTTCGTTTGCATAATGCAACAATAATAGCGAATTATTGCCGATTATGCAAACGAATTAGTCTCTGAAGTAAACTCCTTCTGCGCGCAGTGCGTCCTGCAAGTGCTTGACATCCAGTGCTCTTGGCTCGACTCCTGCAGCGACGGCAAGAGCGGCCGCCTTTCCTGCCGCCTCGCCCAGGCACATGGCGGGTCCCATCACGCGCACGGAGGCCAGGGCCAGGTGGGTAGCGGATATGCAGCGGCCGGCGCAGAGCAGGCCGTCAACCTTTTGCGGCACGAGGCTGCGGTAGGGCACGTCGTAGCAGTCGGGGCACCACATCAGGGTGCAGTCGCCACCAACAGGGTGATGCAGGTCAACCGGGTACGAGGCCACGCCTATGGTATCCGGGAAACGTGCGCAATCGAAGATGTCCTGCTCCGTGAGCACGTATTCGCCCACGATGCGGCGCGTCTCGCGTATGCCCATGAAGGGCGCCACGCGGTCCACATAAGCGTTCTCGAATCCGGGGATGTATGACTTGAGGTAGCGGGCAATCTCTTCGTTCTGCTTGATGCAGGTCTCCTCGCCACGGGTGTACTGCTCGGGGTCGGTGGCATCCACTCCGTTTACGCGCGACATGTTCACCCACCATTCGTCGGGCGCCATTCCGGTCATGAAAATGGTGCGCTCCACGGGCAGATGATACCCGGCCTCGCGCGCGGCACGTACCTGGTTGCGGAAGCCCACCATGGTGCAGTTGTCGTCGGCGCGGAAGAACTCGTTAGGGATGAAGTCGATGTCGTACACATCGGGGTGGTCGGCTACTGCGTCGCGCAGCTTGCGGGAATCCACTCCGCGCATAGAGAACATCAGGGTGGGCGGCTGGGCAATGCCGTCGTCGTTGCCGTAGGCCATAGGTGCGCCAGCACGGAAAGCAACGTCGCCGTCGCCGGTGCAGTCTATCACCGTCTTGGCAAGAATGGCCTCGCGGCCCTTCTTGGACTCGATGATGACTCCCGTTACTTTGTCGCCGTCCTTGATTACATCCACGAACATCACGTACATCAGCACCTTCACTCCGCACTCCTCCATAATCTCCCATGCTAGGCGCTTGGTGCCCTCGGGGTCAATCATGGTAAGGCTCACGTGCAGGGGGCATGCCCTGTGGTGAGTAGCCTGCCCGCGTGCGCGCAAACGCTCTACGAACTGCAACGGCAGGCCCTTTATAACCTCGTTGCCCTTGCGGCCGAGGAAGCCCAGCAGAGGCAGGCCCTGGGTCATATTCCCACCCAGGGCGCCCCTGTTCTCTATCAACATTACCTTCGTGCCCTCTACCAGTGCAGCAGCCTGTGCCGCCATAAGTCCGGCAGGCCCTCCGCCTACCACCAACACATCCACCTCATCCCTTACAGGAATCTGCCGTGCCGGCTCATTAATGAATTTTGCCATGATGCAATGCTTTATTTAAGATTGAACGAAGGTGCTGATGCTGTGCTTGCGGCCTCTTCGTATGCGCCGGGCCACATAGCAGAAGTATTTCGCACAGAACCGCGAATATCAACAGCAAGTGCTTCAGTTCCATTTACTTTGAGTTCATCGCTCTCCAGCCAGGCGAGGAAGTCCGCGCCAATATTAGTAGTTCCGGAGATAAGTGTCTTGATGCCGTCCAGGCTGTTGTGTGTAACGGTACCCGGAGCTAACTCTTCAGAAATCGTCTTAGGGTGAATGTAGCGTTGCTTTATCATAATCATAAGGTTTTATTGTGCTGGATAAATAGATGGCTCACTCTTGCCCGTAGGGTCGAAGGGGATTGGACGGGTGAATGTCTCTTGATGCAGAATGTTTCCGTCCTTATCTTTAATGACAAGGGTGATAGGCGTCTTGGCCGAGCGGGTTACGAACTCCCACACGTAAGGCATAGAGTTGCTCTTGTGCGCCCCCTTGTCTATATTGCCTTTAATAACTTCTACGTTCCAGGCAAAGATGTACGTGGGGTCTTCCAGCATGGAGTTTTCTCCGCGCAGTTTGCGGCCCTTCTCGTACAGCTCTACTACGTCGCCGGGCTTCTGGTGCCAGTAGTTTACAAGCACCATGTTCTTGTACTGCGAATCCCCGTAATCTTTGTGAAGGGGATACTTCTGCTGCTGGATTCTGATTGCGGGCTCGTTGCGGTAAGCCTTGCCCACCTCGTTCATATCGTAAACCCGGTATGCACGTTCTCCGTATTTGTAGGTAGCAAAATGGAATACGGGTTCCTGTCCCTTCTCAAAGTCATAATAGGCCAGGCCGGCGTCGGAGCCGTCTCCAGCTACCACCTTCGAGTCCTTAACCGTTTCCCACATGTCTCCTGAGGTGCCAGCCATGCAGCGGCTATGGATATGTGGATACTCCTCCGACTCTGCAGACTCCCAGCGGTGCAGGTGTCCGGCAAAGACCGTGACACCATACTGGTAGCGTGACGCCAGGTCCTCGATTCGTTGCATTTGCTCAGCAGGAATGCCGGACGAGCGTCCGCTTGCCCGCAGCAGCGGGTTGTGTACGCACATGAACAGCCTGGTGCCGGGCGGCACAAGTGCAAGGTCTTTCTCCAGCCAGTCAAGCTGCTCGGGACGGAAGCGTCCGGGGCATTTGCGGTCGCCCTTTAGGCCTTTGCCTTTCTTTCCCTTCCCGGCGTTGTTGATATAGTACATATTGTCCAGGAAAATCCAGTGGTCTCCACCTATGTCGGCCGAGTAGCGGTTGGGACCCCAGCAGTCGCGCTGCATCCATCCGGCCTCCCAGTCTACGTCCGGCACGCTCACAACGGAGGGGTCGTGGTCGTGGTTCCCCGACACGGCATACATGGGTCCGGGGAAGCCAATGTCCTGATAGAACTGCAGGCCTTCCATCTCCCTGAAGTCGAATGCATACCAGTAGTAATCGTGCGTAAAGTCTCCCAGGTCGGTGGTAAATACGGCCCCCGGAGCTTCTTCGTGCAGCTGCTTGAAGAGCGGCAGCGCATGAGACTTGAAGCGCGTCAGTATATCGCGTCTGGCGTCACCTGCAAGGTGCACGTCTGCAGGGAGAATCATACGGTATTTGTCTTGATTCTGGCGCACCAGCACGAAGTCGTGTATCTCTTCCTGCTCTACCGGAAGGGCCAGATACTGCCAGAAGTCGGGACGCACTCCGTCTTTTGTAGGTACGGTGTAACCTTCCGGCGTGATGATGAAGACGGTGCCGTCTTTCTTGGTGCTCATCATATCATAGCGTCCGTCTTCGCCTGTGAGGGTGATAATGTAGCCGTCCGATATCTTCACTCCTGCTACAGGCCTGCCGTCGCAGAGTACGCGGCCTTTCACGTTGCCGCCGTAGGCAACTGATGCAGCGAGACACATAACGGCCCAGCCCAGGAATAATCTATAAACTGTCTTCATGGCGTATCAGTCGTTTAAGGAAGGATTGAAGGGGAGCGGACGCTCTATGGCCTGCTCGTACTTGAGCGCCCCGTCCTTGCCTGTGATCCGGAGCGTCAGGGGAGTCTTTGCAGACGAAGTCTTGAATACATAGCCGAACCGGATAAACAGGCGCGGCTGGATGTTGTGGAATTTCACATAGTAGCCGGCCTTGGGATTAGGGTACGACTGGTCAGAGAATACATACTGTGTGTCCTTTTGGAACACCACAGTAGGATCTTCAGCCAGGCGGGTGACGAGTTTGAGCGGTATTCCGCCCTCCAGGAGCTCCACCTTGTCGCCAGGATGATAGTACCAGTAATTTACGAGCACGCAGTTCTTCCACTTGCTATCGGAGTAGTCTATGCGCTCCGGACGGCCCTCTTTCACGGCCTTCCATTCTTTGCTTGCGGCATAGGCCTTCCCTACTACGTTAAGATCGTAAACGCGGTACGGAGTAAACTGTCCTGCAAATGTCTCGAAGTGCATGGCAGGCTCTTCACCGGCCGCAAAATCAACCATCATCATGCCCGCCGGCGAACCGTCGCCCTCGGCTTTGATTATGCCGCGAGGGGCCTTCCACTGCTCTCCGGACGTGGCAGGAAGGGTATATTGCCGGATGTTCGGGTATTCCGGCATGGCAGCGAAGTCGAAGCTGTGCAGATGCCCGCTGAACACGGTGAATCCATGGGTGAATTGCGCAGCGAGGGCATCCAGGGCTGCCGTCTGGTGCCCCATTACTGCATAGGTCTCTCCGCTGCTCCGATGGCTCAGAACCGGGCAGTGCATACACAGAATCACTCGAGTGTCTTTAGATACGTGAGAGAGGTCTTGTGCTAGCCATGCCATCTGGGAATCCGTAAGGCCGTGAGAGTAGTTTTGGCTGCCGGCAATCCTGGGCCCCGGAATGCCACCGGGTTCATTCTTGTAGATAATATTGTCCAGGAAAATCCAGTGTTCGCCTCCGATGTTCCACGCCCAGCGGTCGGGGCCCCAGCAGTCGCGCTGCATCCATCCAGCCCTCCAATCTACATCTTCACCGGAAATCGCTCCGTCGTGGTCGTGATTACCCATCACGCTGCAGAATAGCGTAGGCCACCTCTGGTCTTGCAGGAAGCGTACACATTCTGCCTCGTTGAATCCGAACTCATACCAGAAGATATCCTGCGTGAGGTCCCCGAGATGGAATGTGAATACAGGTCCCGATGCATCAGATGCCAGGCGCCGCGCAAGCGGAGTCACGAGCGATGCAAACTGCTGGAGGTCTTTCTTGCGAGGGTCGTTGTTGAGGTGCAGGTCTGCGGGCAGCAGCACGCTGTAGTGGCTCTGGTCTTGGCTGCATAGCTTGAAATCGTGGATTTCTTCGCGATTTACAGGGAGCTTGAGGTACTGCCAGAACTGGGGACGCAGGCCGTCCCGCGAATCGGGCACGTATCCGGATGGCGTCTCGATGAAAACCACGCCGAACTTCTTGCTGCTGTCGAATTCGTAGCGTCCACGGGAGTCTGTGCGGCAGAAAACCTCCCCGTCGCTAACCCAAACGCCTTCGAGAGGCCGGCCGTCCGCAAGAATGCGCCCTTTTACATTGCCTCCGAAGGCCTGTCCCGCAATCATCAAAAGTGCGGAGACTGTGATACAGAGCTTCCTTATCATTTTACTTCAATTAAAAAGTCGTCCAGTGTGCCGGTGTCGGCGTGCCATACCCGGACGTACAGCTCCTTGTTGGCTGCTCTGCCGTCACGATAGATGCAGGGCAACCGCCGGCCTGGTCGGTTTCAGGCTCATTGCGCACAGACATTGCATCAATCCTCACACCTCTGGCCCCATCTCCCAGAGCCACCAGCACGAGGCGTCTGTCAGTGAAACACCAATTCCTTTGTATGAATGCGAGCCCTTTATGGCATCCAAATCCAGGGATTCTATAGATGAATAGCCATGAGCCGTAAAAGGTGTAGTACGGATTTCATGAATGGGCTTACCTTCAGAGCTTTGCAGCACTACAACAGGAATTTGCCCATCACGGGCAACATATACCTGGGCCCAGCCAGACAACGAACAGCCTGCCAGCAAAACCAGGACAAGCAGCTTCCTCATGTCCTACCTGTCTTCTGCCTGATGGCCCGTGCGGTCTATCTGGTGGTAGAACTGGGTGTAGGGCACGTCGGTGCGGCCGGCGCCCTTCTTCATCAGCGCCACCAGGTCGACGAAATGAGTCTTGTAGATGTCGCGAGGAAGGATTCCCTTGCTCGCGCAGATGCTTGCGGCCAGCCCCACGACCTCGCCCATCATGGCGCAGGTACGCATCACGCGCACGCTGCCCAGTGCGATGTGCGTCACGCTGATGTCGCGGCCCGCCATGAACATATTGGGCACGTCGGCGCTGTACAGGCAGCGATAGGGGATAGCGTACGGGTCGATGGGTGTAAGTTTGCCTATGCTCATCCATTCCGCTCCCGGGTACTTGCCGGCGTTGCGCGGATCGGGGTAGTGCTGGTCTATGCGCCATGTGGTAGTGCAGGTGCCGTCTTCGTAAGGGATGGGGCGGGTGAGGTCTTGCTCGCGCAGGATGAGGTCGCCCACGATGCGGCGGCTCTCTCGCTTGCCGCTCACGTGGCTCACCCAGGTAAGGTGCGTGCACTCCCAGTCCTCTTTCTTGGCGAGGCGGTTCTTGCAGTAAGAGAAGGTGCTGTATGCCACGTACATACCGTAGTCGCGAATCTTCTCGGCGTCGGCAATCTGGTCGTCGTTCATACCTACCTCCCAGTACCAGTTGGCGCGGTGCACGGGCTCCACCGTCTCCTCGTCGAGCTTGAGGCCCCAGTCAAGGCTGTCCGGGAAGCTGCACGGGGTGTTCCAGTCTTCGCAGTACCACTCGATGCTCACGCCCATGGTGAAGCCGTCGGCTTTCTCGGGAGCGAGCGATTCGCCGTACTCGCTGCGCGCCTCGCGTCCCATCATGGTGCGTGCGCCGGCCAGAACTGCCAGATGCGCATCGCCGGTGCAGTCGGAGAAGAGGCGTCCGCTGAGGCGGATGCGGTTCTGTCGTATGGCCTCCACCGCTTCTACGGCCTTAATGGCCTTGCCGTCCAGCTCTACCTTATCTACGGTGTACCCTGCGAAGAGGGTGATGTTGGGCTCCGCTGCTATCACGTCCCACTTTTTCCAGTCCTGATAGTGGTGTGCGCCACGAGCGTTGCCGTAGCGGTCTGGGCCGATTTCGTTGAGAATATATCCGAGCGAGGGGAACGGGTCCACGTTGATTTGTCCGCCCAGTCCCACGCGTACCTCGGAGCTGTTGTTGCCGCCGAGGATATAACGGTCCTGGATGAGGGCCACGCGTGCGCCGTTGCGTGCGGCGGCTATGGCTGCGCAGAGTCCGCTCATTCCTGCGCCTACTATCACAAAGTCAAAGCTTCCCTTGTCTTCTGCGGGCTCCGGGAGCAGGGTAGCACGCAGGGCCTTGTAGTCCTGCAGGCTGTCTCCGGGCTGCTCTCCGCTGGAGGTCAGCAAGATGGCGTCGCACCTGCCGTCCAGGCCGCTGAGGTCGCGAAGGGCGAGGGTGTGTTCGCCTGCGGCCAGCTCGTATTCTCCGCCCTTCTGCCAGTACCATGCGGCACGCTCTGCGCGGGTGGCGCCGGGGCACCCAGTGCCGAATTCGGCTGCGTCTTCTGCTCCGTCTATGGCTACCCGGAAGGTGCCGGGAGTCTTGCCTTCGCTCCAGAAGGCGGTCCAGTTCTTGGTGCGCACCCAGAGGGTGTATTTGCCTGATTTTTCTATATTTATCTTTGTCTTGGGGTTCTTTTTCAGAGGTACTCCCAGTCCGTGGGCCAGCAGGTAGCTGGAGCCCATCTGAAGAACAAATTGCTGCTCTACGGTCCAGTCTCCCAGCTCGTCGAAGCGGGTGCAGAGAACCAACTTGGAATCTTTAGGGGTCATAGCGATGAATGGTATTTTTTTCATCCCCAAAGATAAGAATAAAAATCTAATCTAAAACGATAAAGGAGGTATTTTTGTGTTTATTTGATAAAGTTTGCTATCTTTGAAAACTTTTAGAATGTATGGTCAATATCACGCTTAAAGAGCTTGCCAGGGAACTGGGTGTTTCTACCACGCTGGTGTCGCGTGTGCTCAATGCGCCGCTTCGCGCAGACGGCACCCCAGACTGCGACATAAGCCGCGATACAGCCCGGCGCGTGCTGGAATTGGTCGACAAATACAATTACAAGCCAAGCCGCATGGCCGCCGGTCTGCGTGGAGGTAAGCGCTATATGCTCGGTGTCATCACTCCCGACATTGCCAATGCATCTTTTTCTGCCACTGGCAGGCGCATAGAAGAGCTTGCAAGCGCCGACGGCTACAGCATCATGTTCGGCTCTTCAGACGAGAGGCCAGACCGCCAGCTGGAATTGATAGACCATTTTATCGGGCAGAAGGTAGATGGCATCATCGTTACGCCTTGCGCGGGCGAGGATCGTTCGCTCCAAAAGGTTGTAGATCAGGGCATTCCGCTGGTTTTGATTAATCGTAACATCCCCTCTCTGGAGGGCGTGGGGCGGGTGCTCCAGGATTATGCCGGCAGTACTCGTGCTGTGGTGAAGCATCTGTTGGGCAACGGTTATCGCCGCATAGAGATGATTTCCGAGAACATGGACGTGCTCTCGCTCAAAGACAGGGAGAGAAGCTACTGCGAAACCATGATTGCCAATGGGCTGGAACCCCATATATATAAGGTAGAGAGCATTACTCAGGAAATCGAGACCCGGCAGGCTGTGCGCGATGCCCTCAAGAAGGGCACGGAAGCTCTGATTACTCCGCGTATCGTGCTGTCTATCAATGCTCTTCTGGAGCTCATGAATGCCGGAGCCAGAATCCCGGAAGATATGGCCATCGTTTGCCACGATGACTCGCCGGCATGGATAACGCATTCTCCTACAATAACTTATGTGTCTCAGCGCTCAGACGATGTGGGTACTTTGGCATACCGCCTTCTCTGCCGCATGATGAAAGGTGAGCTGGCAGAGCAAATCATGGTGCCGCCCAGGCTGGTTCTTGGTGGCTCTACTGTAAAACGCTAATAATAACACTATAATATGGCATTCGTAGATTGGTTGATTGTAGCTGTATTCCTGGCGGCGCTCGTCACGATAGGCTACCTTTTCTCTCACAAGAACAAGAACATAGAAGATTACTTCGTGGCCGGGCGCTCCATGCCGGGCTGGCTGGTGGCCATTGCAGCTACCGGTACCACCATCAGTGCCGGCACCTTCGTGGGCTCGCCGGAGCTGGGCTTCAATACCAACCTGACCTATGTGCTCAACCTGCTGGGCTCCATTGTGGGAGGCTGCCTTGTGGCTGCGCTCATACTTCCTAAGTTATACAATGCCAAGACCATAACCATCTACGGTTTTATTGGCGACCGCTTTGGGGAGTCCTCCAAGCAGGCCAATTCGGTGATGTTTCTCATAGGCCAGCTGCTCACCAGCGGCAGCCGCCTTTTCATCGCAGCCATTGCTATCAGCGTTATTGCCTTCGGTAGCATCCAGTTCCAGTTCATGGTGTGGAGTATTATCATCCTCGGAGTGGTGTCAACCTTCTATACCATGATGGGAGGAATAAAGGGCCTGCTCTACATCGATACTTTCCAGACCCTGCTGATGATATTCACTGGAGTGGTTGGTCTGGTACTTATAGCCTGCGACCTTAACGGACTGAGTCTCAAGGATGTATGGCAGACACTTACGGCAGACGGTATGGTCAAGGCTCCTGCCGCAACCGGCGTAGCTCCCGGCCTTGCAGCCGACGGTACCCTCAACGGCTGGGTCTCCGGCAGCAAAGTGCAGATGTTCGACCCCAGTGTTGACTTCAGTAAGCCCTACACCATCCTCGGTGGCCTTATAGGAGTTGCGTTTTTCAAGATCGCCCAGTACACTACAGACCAGGAGTTCGTGCAGCGCCAGCTCGCCTGCAAAGATGTGCGCAAGGCGGGAGGCTCCCTTATCGCCTCTCAGCTCATTGCCCTGCCGGTGGTACTTATCTTCCTGTGTATCGGCCTTTTGCTCTACGTTAAGTATATTCACGACCCTGCTTGCGACGGCGCTCTGAGTACCGCTTTCTTCAGCGACGCCCGCGACATCTTTCCCCAGTATATCAAGAATCACATTCCGGTGGGAGTGCGCGGCCTCATGATCACCGGCCTCCTGGCGGCGGCGCTTTCCAGCTTCAACTCAGCAATCAACTCTATGGCCTCCAGCTTTGTGGCCGACCTTTACCTGCCACTTCGGGCCAGGCGCGGCAAGGCGGTCAAGAGCGATAAAGACCAGATTGCTTCTTCTCGCTGGATGGTGGGACTTATGGGCATGATGCTCACCGGATTCGCAATCGTCACCTGCGTGATGCAGCAGAGCAGCGGCCTCAACCTTGTGGACTTTGCCACCGGCATCATGTGCTTTGCTTACGCCGGTATGATTGGTGTCTTCCTCACCGCCATCTTTACCAAGCGCGGCAACAGCCGAAGCGTGGTGGCCGCCCTGGTAGTTGGTGCTCTCATCATCATTCCGTTGATGTTCCAGAAAGAGTTCTTCGGTCACAACTACATCGCCTGGACCTGGTGGTGCCCCATAGGAGGCCTCATCTCCACCCTCGTCTGCATGCTCGGTAAGCCCCGAAAGGCTTAGACCTGTCCTTGCCCCTATTGCCGCTGGCGGACGGCTTCGAAGAGGAGTATTGCGGCGCTCACGGATACGTTGAGGGAATCCAGGCGGCCGAGCATGGGGATGCGGATGTGTGCGTCGGCGGCTTTGCGCCATGCCTGCGAGAGGCCGGTGCTCTCTGTTCCCATTACGATTGCAGTTCCGCAGCGCATGTCTGTATCGTAGTAGAGAGATGAATCCTGCAACTGAGCGGTAAGGATTCTGATTCCGTGAGATTTAAAGAAGGCTATTGCCTCTTGCGAACTGCAGGCAACGCATGGTACCGTGAAGATGGCACCGATAGAAGCGCGTATCAGGTTGGGGTTCCATAAGTCTGTAAGGGGGTCGCATATCAACACTGCATCTGCCCCTGCTGCATCTGCACTGCGGAGCACCGCTCCAAGATTGCCCGGTTTCTCTACACTCTCCAACACCACAATAAGCGGATTCTCCGGAAGATTAAGAACTTCCAGGCTCAGCGCTTTAGCGCGCACCTCTGCAATAACCCCTTCGGTCCCTCCCCGGTACGCCACTTTTTCGTAAACCGCAGCGCTGAGTTCAAAAACCTTTACAGCTGATTTTGTCCCTTTATTCGTGAAACTGTCGCCGGAGGTACATTCTTCTGTACCTCCGGCAGCGTTTAGGGCCTTTTTTGCTGCTGGAGGTACATTCTTCTGTACCTCCGGCAACACTTCTGTCGAGGCGTAGGCTCCGGGGACTTGCGTCCCGGGACCGTGGCCGCCCGTGGCCACGTGAACGGGAGGGGCCCACAAACGAAGTGCAGTGGGAAGGATGAGCGAAGCGAAGTCCCGGGACGCAAGGTCCCCGGAGCCGGAGCGTAACAACTCCGGGCAAACAAACAGTGTATCTATCTGGAACCCTGCATCGATACAATGCTCCAGCTCGCGCTGCCCCTCCACCACAAAAAGGCCGCACTCGCGCCGCAGAGACGAATCTTTCTGCAACGCGAGCAAGCGCTTGACCTTAGGGTTTTGCGTAGATGTAATCAGCTCGGAAGGCATGGCGCCAGGCTTTCAGCGGGTGCTTACAACTATTCTTCAGCTGCAGCGTTCTCGCCGGCCTCTTCCTTCTTGAGTTTCTTTTCCGGCCTCATCTGAGGGAAGAAGAGAACATCCTGAATAGTAGTCTGACCGGTCATGAACATAGTCAAGCGGTCTATACCCATACCCAGGCCGGAAGTCGGCGGCATACCGTATTCAAGAGCGCGCACGAAGTCCATATCGATGTACATAGCCTCGTCGTCCCCTTTGCTCTTGAGGGCGGCCTGCTCCTCGAAGCGCTCCAGCTGGTCTATAGGGTCGTTGAGCTCGGAGTAGGCGTTGGCCAGTTCCTTACCGCAGACAAAGAGCTCAAAGCGCTCTGTCAGAGAAGGATCCGTGCGGTGACGCTTGGTAAGAGGCGACATCTCTACTGGATAATCTATAATAAAGGTAGGCTGGATGAGCTTCTCCTCGCAATATGCGCCGAAGATTGCGTCTATCAGTTTGCCCTTGCCCATGGAGGGCTCAATATCTACGTTGAGTTTCTTGCAAACCGCGCGCAACTCATCTTCGTCCATGCCCTTCACGTCCACTCCTGCGTATTCCTTAATGGCCTCAAGTATGGGGAGACGGCGGTAGCTGCCGCCAAAGTCCACCTCATTCTCGCCAATCTTCACGCGGGTAGTTCCGTTGACGCGCAGCGATATCTTCTCGAGCATCTTCTCCACAAAGCACATCATCCAGTTGTAGTCCTTATAGGCCACGTAGATTTCCATGCAGGTGAACTCGGGGTTGTGTGTCTTGTCCATGCCCTCGTTGCGGAAGTCCTTGGCGAACTCGTACACTCCGCTGTAGCCGCCTACGATGAGCCTCTTGAGGTAGAGTTCGTTTGCGATGCGCAGGTACAGGGGGATGTCCAGGGCGTTGTGGTGGGTGATGAACGGACGCGCGGTGGCGCCTCCGGGAATTCCCTGAAGGATAGGGGTTTCCACCTCAAGGCAACCGGCCTCGTTGAAGTATTCGCGCATTGTGGCGATAATCTGTGCACGCTTTACGAACACCTCTTTCACCTGCGGATTGATGATGAGGTCTACATATCTCTGGCGATAGCGCAGCTCGGGGTCGGTAACAGCGTCGAACACCTGGCCCTCGGCTTCCTTGACGATGGGCAGCACGCGGAGCGATTTGCTCAGAAGTGTGAGTTCCTTGGCATGTACGCTCAGCTGGCCTGTCTGGGTGATGAACGCAAAACCCTTAATGCCAATGATGTCACCAATGTCAAGCAGACGCTTCCACACCGTGTTGTACATGGTCTTGTCTTCGTCCGGGCATATCTCGTCGCGCTTGACGTAAATCTGTATGCGGCCGCTCTCGTCCTGGAGCTCGCCGAAAGATGCAGCGCCCATGATGCGGCGGCTCATAAGCCGTCCTGCAATACATACTTCGCCGAAGTTCCCCTTCTCGGGGTCGTAGCCCTCAAGGATCTGTTCAGCAGTTGTATTTACGGGATACTCTGCTGCGGGGTAGGGCTCTATGCCTAATTCTCTGAGCTTCGCCAGCGATTCGCGGCGGATTTGCTCCTGTTCGCTAAGTTCGATATTCATAACTTGCAAAAGTACGCATTTTCCTTGATTTTTGCTATATTCGCACTTTACGCGCAAATTAAATTATACAAGATATGGCAGAGAAAATTGCAAAATTGATGAACGATTCGCCGCTGGCGCGGTGGACCGTGCTGGTGCTCGTGGCGCTGATGATGTTCTTCGCGTACATGTTCGTGGACGTGATGAGTCCTCTCAAGTCGCTGGTAGAGAGCGAATTGGGATGGAATAGCAGCGTCTTCGGAACTTACGCTGCATCGGAGTACATTCTGAATGTATGCGGCTTCCTCATTATTGCTGGCGTTATTCTGGACAAGCTCGGCGTACGCTTCTCCGGCGTGCTGTCGGCCAGCCTGATGGTTGCCGGCGCCGCTATCAAGTTCGTGGGTATCAGCGACTGGTTCCAGACCACAGGCTTTGCCCAGTGGCTCGGCAGTTGGTGGGTAGAGATGCCGGCAAGCGCCAAGATGGCCTCCCTGGGCTTTATGATCTTTGGGTGCGGCTGCGAAATGGAGGGCACAAACGTCTCCAAGATTCTGGCCAAGTGGTTCAAGGGCAAGGAGATGGCCCTCGCAATGGGACTTGAGATGGCCATTGCCAGACTGGGCGTATTTGCCGTAATGTGGATTGCTCCCATCATCTCCGGGGCAGCCGGCGGTACTATCCTGGCTCCTCTGGGATTCTGCGGTGCGCTGCTCTGCATCGGCCTTATCAATTTTATTATTTTCGGGGTTATGGACCGCAAGTTCGATAACCAGCTGGTCGCTGCCGGCCTTGCTACCGACGAGAAATCACCCGAGGATGAGTTCCATATCAAAGACCTCGGTGCCATCTTCAAGAGCAAGATGTTCTGGATTGTGGCCCTGCTCTGCGTGCTGTATTACAGCGCCATCTTCCCATTCCAGCGTTACGCTACCAACTTCCTTGAGGAGACGCTTAGCATAGATGCAGCAGTGGCCGCCCGCCTGTTCAGCTGCTTCCCCATCCTGGCCATGTGCCTCACCCCGCTGCTGGGTATCTTCCTGGACCGTATCGGCAAGGGTGCAAGCATGCTGATGATAGGCTCCATCATCATGATAGTGTGCCACTTGAGCTTTGCCTTCGTGCTCCCTCTCTTTCCTCAGAAGTGGTTCGCTGTGCTGCTCATCGTTGTGCTCGGTGTGAGCTTCTCGCTGGTGCCTGCAGCGCTTTGGCCCAGCGTGCCTAAAATCATCGACGAGAAGGTCCTGGGCAGCGCTTACTGCCTCATTTTCTGGGTACAGAACATCGGTCTCTGCCTGGTGCCCATGCTAATAGGTTCCTTGCGCCAGAGCACCGGCGGCTACACCATCCCCATGATTGTGTTCTCCAGCTTTGGCGTGCTCGCATTCATCTTCAGCCTACTCCTCAAGAGCGAAGACCGCAAGAAGGGATACGGCCTGGAGCTGCCCAATATCAAGGAATAACGTTTCGCACATAGGATTATGAAAAGGAACCTTCGTTGGATAGCACTCATCTGCCTGATGGTGCCGATGTTTGCGTCGTATTTTTTCGATGACTGCTTCAGCACCCTCTCGCAGATTTTCCAACATCCTGAGTGTCTGGAACTTGGATGGGACAGCGCAGACTACGGCTTTTATGCCGGGGGATACAGCTTCCTGTGCGTGTGCGGCGGGCTGGTGCTCTGCGGCATCCTGCTGGACGTCTTCGGAGTGCGGATTGTGGGCTCCATCTTCGTGGGTCTCATGGCGCTGGGAGCCGGAACCGTGGTGCTGGCTCTGCGCAGCGGCCTCGAGCCTCGTACCTCTCTGATTATCGCCTACGTAGGCTGCATGTTCTTCGGCCTGGGGAGCGAGATTGCCGGCGTTGCCGTTACCCGTTCCATCGCCAAATGGTTCAAAGACGGGCCTGTGGCGTTTGCGATGGGCGCTCAGGTGGCAATAGCGCGACTCGGCACAGCGCTGGCGTTCATCCTGGCCCCTGTTCTCGTGGCCCAGAAGGCTCCCGGCGAGATCTACACCCTCTCAGAGACCGCTCGTCCCGCCACCTTCGGGCTGGCGCTCATCCTTGGCGGCGTGATGCTTTGGGGTATTTTTGTCGCCATGGACGCCCGATTCGACAAGGCACACGGCATCGCTGCCGGGCGCGGCGCCGTAAAGGAGGAAGACAAGTTCAAGTTCTCCGACATAGCCAAGCTGCTGACCAACAGCAAGTTCATATTGATTTCGCTGCTCTGCGTCTTCTTCTACTGCTGCATCATCAGCTTCAAGAAGTTCGGCACTTCAATCGTAATTCCGCGCTTTGGGATGGAGCTGGAGAGCGCTAAGTGGGTGATAAGCATGATACCCTTCTTTACGGTGGTGTTTACTCCGCTATTCGGCGCTCTGGTAGATAAGGTAGGCAAGGCCACGCGGTGGATGATTTGCGGATCGCTGCTGGTGCTGGCCGCGCACCTGGTCATCGCTTTCGCTCCGCAGGGCGTGCCCTTCTGGGGCTACTTCGGAATCTCGTTGCTGGGTATAGGCTATTCTCTCGTGCCTTCTGCAATGTGGCCGAGCGTGCCGCGCATCGTTCCCGAGCGCAATCTTGGCACGGCTTACTCGCTGATTTACTGGATCCAGAATATGGGAATGCTGCTGGTGCCGATTTTCGTGGGCCACATCTTCCAGGCCCGCAGCGGAGTAGAAGCGGCAGTTGGCGCCGAGTGGATTTTCATCGGCCTCGGCTGCGTGGCCGTACTCACATCCATCCTGCTCCACCGCCGCTGGAAGGACAAGTAAACAATCGAGGGTGCCACGGAAATGCGGCACCCTCGATTGAGTAATCATCAGGAAGTCAGATTCTAGAACGGCAGATCGTCGTCTGCAGATCCTCCGAAGTCTTGTGCTGCTGCGGGAGCAGCTGCCGGAGCGGCAGCCGGGGCCGGAGCCTGGTAAGAGGGTGCAGGTGCCTGATAAGCCGGTGCCTGGTATGCAGGCGCGGCGGGAGCGGAAGGCTGGTAGGAGGGTGCGCCCTGGAAGGACGGGGCTCCTGCGGGAGCGCCTTCTCCGTCGCGGCGGCCAAGAAGCTGCACGTTATCAGCCACGATCTCGGTCATATACTTCTTCATCCCCTGCTGGTCTGTATAGGAACGGGTCCTGATACGACCTTCCACGTAAATCTGGCTCCCCTTTCGAATATACTTCTCTGCGAGGTCTGCGAGCTGGCGCCAAAGCACCAGGTTGTGCCACTCCGTATTCTCACGAAGCTCTCCGCTGCGGTCCCGGTAACGGTCTGTAGTGGCAAGAGTAAATGTTGCGACTTTTGTGCTTTGTCCGCCCTGGGCGGATCCTGAATCAAGGTAACGTACTTCCGGGTCTCTTCCAACGTTACCGATAAGCAAAACTTTATTCAACGATGGCATAACAAAACATATTTTTGTACTGCCAAATATATGCAGAAATTTCGGAATACTCGAAAAGTTTTTGCTAATTTTGCAGCCAATATGTACGAACTTCTGGATAGAATAGATTCGCCCTCCGATCTGAGGAGTCTGAAGCCGGAGCAGCTTGAGCAATTGTGCTCCGAACTGCGTTCGTACATCATTGAATCTTGCGCCGACAACCCCGGGCATCTGGCCTCCAGCCTTGGTGCCATCGAGCTGATAGTCGGCTTTCATTATGTCTTCGACAGCCCTGCAGACAAGATAGTTTTCGATGTGGGCCACCAAGCCTATGCGCATAAGGTTCTGACTGGCCGCCGCGAGGCATTCAAGAACAATCGCAAGAAAGACGGACTGAGCGGATTCCCCTCCCGCAGCGAGAGCGAATACGACTGCTTTGGGGCCGGGCATTCGTCCACCTCGGTATCTGCCGCCCTCGGCCTTGCAGAGGCGGCCAAGCTCCAGGGCCGCAAAAACAAGGTGGTGGCGCTTATAGGCGACGGCGCCCTTACCGGAGGCCTCGCCTTCGAGGGCTTGAACAATGCCGGCATCAGCCGTTCCGACTTGCTGGTCATCCTGAACGACAACAACCAGAGCATAGACGGTAACACCGGCGCCCTGCACAACTATCTGCTCAGAGTTACCACCAGCAGCCGCTACAACCGGCTCAAGGATAAAGTGTGGCACAGTCTGGGCGACAGCCGCCTGAGAGCCCTCATCCAGCGCTGGATTCGTAGCGTCAAGGCGTACTTTGTGAAGAAGAGCGGAGGCGACCTATTTGAGGCCCTGGGTTTCCGCTACTTCGGCCCCATAGACGGCAACGACATAGAAGCGGTGGTGCAGAACTTCCGCAAACTCAAAAGTATAGGCGGCCCGCGCGTACTCCATTGCTGCACCGTTAAGGGCAAAGGCTATGCTCCGGCAGAAAACGATCCGGTGGTGTGGCATGCCCCTGGCAAGTTCGACCCCAGCACTGGGGAGCGCAAGAATGCACCGCGCAGCATCGCCCGCTATCAGGATGTCTTCGGGCAGGTGCTATGCGAGTTGGCAGAGAAGGACGGCCGCGTGGTGGGCATCACTCCTGCCATGGCCAGCGGCTGCGGAATGACGGTTTTCGCCGGCAAGTTCCCGGACCGCTTCTTCGACGTAGGCATTGAGGAGGAGCACGCCGCAACATTCTCTGCCGGACTTGCCGCCGGCGGCATGCGTCCGTTCTGCAACATCTATTCTTCCTTCTCGCAGAGGGCCTACGACCAGATTATCCATGACATAGCGCTGCAGAAACTGCCGGTGGTGCTCTGCTTCGACCGTGCAGGCCTGGTAGGGGAGGACGGCGCCACGCATCAGGGAGCCTTCGACATTGCGGCCTACCGCAGCATCCCGGGTGCAGTGATCTGCGCCCCTCGGGACGAATGGGAGTTGAAGCAGTTGATGTACACCGGGCTCCAGCAGCCGGAGGGCCCTTTTATAATAAGGTATCCGCGAGGAGCGGGGGAGGGCGTGCCCTGGCAGGGCGCCGATTTCCAGGTGCTGCCGCTCGGCAAAGCGGAGGAACTGCTGCAGGGTACCGAGCTTGCTGTAGTCGCCACTGGCCCTGCGGTCAACCGGGCGCTTGAGGCGGCAGAGGGCTTCGAGGGCAAGGTGGGAGTGTATAACTTCCGCTTCATCAAGCCACTCGATACGCAGATGCTGGAGCAGATAGCCAATAAGTACAAGCAGGTAGTTACGGTAGAAGACGGAGCCGTGAAGGGTGGCCTCTTCGGGGCGGTGAGTGAGTACTTTGCAAGCCATGCGAAAGGGCTCCTCGTAGAGCCCGTGGGAATAGGGGACAGCTTCGTTGCACAGGCCAGCCAGCAGGAGCAGCGGGCGGCATGGAATCTGGACCGCGAAGGTTTAGAAAAAATCTTTCGAAAGTTTTTGGAGATTTGAAAAAAATGTCTACCTTTGCAGTCCCCTACAAAAGGGCATTGACATAACTGCCGATGTAGCTCAGATGGCCAGAGCGTGTGATTTGTAATCTCAAGGTCGTGGGTTCGATTCCCTCCATCGGCTCATCGCAG